>CALVRO010000003.1 GCA_944358655.1 uncultured Clostridia bacterium
GCATTTGCTTTTCTCCTTTTTGTCATTTTGCTAAATGTCCAATTTCATTATACCACATTCCTTCGGTCGAAATGACACCTATATTTTTTATTGTCATTTCGAGCGTAGCCGAGAAATCTCCACGGGTAAAGCATGTCATTTCGACCGAAGAACGCCGCAGGCGTTCGCAGCGGAGAAATCTCCCGGGCTACGCTTCAGATACATTTTGTACCGCAGCCTCGCGCAAAACCGTGGCTTTTGCGCGAAAGAGGAGCCGCAGGCGCAAAAGGCGGACAAGGCAGATTTATCTGCCTTGTTGCAAAAGGCGCCTTGCGGTGACGTCGTATTATTCCCGCCCCGCATGCATAAATTAAGGTATGGAATTTCTCCGTCAGATACTTTCGGAGGCGGGCGCCGACACGCTGCACGCCTTCACCGTCGTGCCCTCCTTCGGCGCATACTTCAAGGGCGTTAAGGCCGTCACCTTCTTTTCGCCCACTCGGATAGAGCTCACCTCGGGCGCCTTCCGCATGGCCGTGTCGGGCAGCGGCCTCAGGGTGGGGCGCTACTATATGGGCGATCTGTTTGTCGCGGGGAGCGTTTCGGGGGTGAGCGTTGAATAGGCGGACGGCGGTCGCCGTCATCTCCCCGCCCGAGACGGCGCTGAAAAAGCTTTCGGCGGCCCAAGTTGAGGTCTTTTGGCTCAAAAAGGAGGGCGCGCGCACAACTTTTTGCGTAAAGGACAACAACCTTAAAAAAGTTTTTGCAATTTTTTCCCGCCCGTGTTATAATATATGCGTGATAAAATACGGCGCGGCCTCAACCCTCCTTCGCGGTCTGCTCCGCCGATGGGCGTTCGTCGCGGGAGGCGTGCTGTTCGCCGCTGCCGCCGCCCTCTCGCAGCTGTTCGTGCTCAACGTTGAGGTGACGGGCAGCGGGGCATACCTCGCGCCGCAGGTCGAGGCGCTCTTAAGCGAGCACGGCTGCCGAGTCGGCTCGGTGTGGCGGGGCGCGTCCCCCGCGGTCGTGTCGGCCATACTCTCGCTGCCCTCGGTGGTGTTCTGCACGGTGCAGAAGGAGGGCTCCACCGTCACCGTCGACGTGGAGTGTTCTCAGGGACAAAAGCACGAGTCTGCCTCGTCCCCGCTCCTCGCCCCCGCCGACGGCGTGCTCAAAGAGCTGGTGGTCGTCTGCGGCACTCCCGCCGCGGCGGAGGGGGATAAGGTTGAGAGCGGACAAAAGCTCATCCTGCCCTATACCGAGGACGCCGAGGGCGTGCGCACGCCCTGTCTGCCCGTCGGGCGGGCGGAGGTGGAAGTTTATGCCGAAGTTTGCACGCGCGCGGAGGAGGAGAGCGACGGCGCTCTCGCCCGCGCTCTGGCCGCCGTGCTCCTCTATTCCGATGGAGCGGAAGTAACTTCGTACACCGTAAAAAGGGTGGATGACGGCGTGATATATGCCGTCGCCTTTACATACACGGCCTCGGCGGCCGTCAATATGCAGTAGAGTCTGCCCGAGGCCTTTGGGCGGACGCGGAGATCCGATGGAGACAGTCAAAAGAGTAAACATGGGCAGCGTGGACAAGCTTTCGCGCGTGCTGGGAGTATTCGACGAAAACTTAAACGTCATAATGCACGAACTGCCCGTATCCATACGCGTGGACGGGCTCGAGGCGGTGATAAGCGGCGGCGACGACGCCGTGCGCATAGCCGCCGAGGTGGCCGAAAACCTCGCCCTGCTCGCCGAAAACGGCGAAAAAATAGACAAAGGCAGGGTAGTATATTGCATCGAACTCGCCAAGGAGGGCAAGGCGGCGGACATAACCAAGCTGTCCTCGGGCACGGTTACAATAACTTCGCGCGGCAAGCCCATAAAGTGCAAAACGGTGGGGCAGAAGGCCTATGTTGAGGCAATAAAGCACAACACCGTGGTGTTCGGCGTGGGGCCTGCGGGCACGGGCAAGACCTATCTTGCCGTCTGTCTTGCGGTGCAGGCCATGAAGCAGAAGCAGGTGGAAAAGATAATCCTCACCCGTCCCGCCGTGGAGGCGGGCGAAAAGCTGGGCTTTCTGCCCGGCGATCTGCAGACAAAGGTAGACCCCTATCTCCGCCCGCTGTACGACGCTCTGCAGGAGATGCTCGGCCTCGAAACCTACACAAAATTGATGGAGCGGGGGTCTATCGAGATAGCTCCGCTGGCATATATGCGCGGGCGAACGCTGTCCAACGCCTTCATCATCCTCGACGAGGCGCAGAATACCACGGTGGAGCAGATGAAGATGTTCCTCACCCGCCTCGGCGACGGCAGCAAGATGGTCATAACGGGCGACGTGACGCAGATAGACCTGCCCGAGGGCAAGCGCAGCGGCCTTGTGCAGTCCACCGACATTTTAAAGGATATCGAGGGCATACGCGTGGTCAGGCTTACCGCCACCGACGTAGTCAGAAATCCCCTTGTAATGAACATAGTCCGCGCATATGAGCGCGCCGATAACGCAAAACGCACCAAGGAGGGCGGCGCAGATGAAACTTAAACTTTCCAAAAGGGCCCTAAGCCTGAGCGCCCTCATGTTCGTGCTCAACGTGGTGCTGCTCTTCGCCATGATATTTTTGCTGCTCGAAGTCAATCAGGGCCTCAACGTCATCAACTATATCATAGAAAATTACAATCAGGTGCTCTTTGTCGCCTCGGCCGTCATCATCCTCTCCATGCTGATGTACGCCTACTTCTACTTCGAGTGCACCGAGATACTGAAAGACCTTTCAAAGATAATAGAGTGCTTCGTCCTTCTGGATATCGCGCTCTTTCTCTCCTTCATCCTCGGCGAGGCGATAGGCGACCCCAACGCCCGCCCATTCGCCTTTCTGGCCATAATGGCAGCCACGCTGCTCGGAAGGAGGGAGGCCGTCTTTCTCAACATAATATATTCGCTGCTCCTGTTTATTGTCGACCTCAACTTCAGCGACGCCACCGACATGTGGACAAAGTGCGCCTGCCTTCTCGTGGCCTTCTGCGCGGGAATGACGGCCATATTCTTGACGCCCGCCATTAAGACGCGCATACAGTCCATTCTGCTCGTCTTTGTGCTCCTCGTGCCCGCAGAACTTATTATCGGCGTAATGGAGGTGCTGTTCGTCCGCGAGATGGGCACCAACCTCATCAGCCTCGCCTACGGCGCTCTGGGCTGCTTTTTCAGCGTGCTGGCCTACATGGTAATGCTGCCCGTGTTCGAGGTCATGTTCTCCGAACTGACGGTGTTCCGCCTGAGGGAACTGACGCGCGACGACGCCAAACTCATCAAAAAACTCATGCACGAGGCGCCCGGCACCTACAACCACTCCATGGTCGTCGCCCAGCTGGCTCAGGCCTGCGCCACGGCCATAGGCGAGGACGGCGAGCTCGCCCGCGCTGCGGGGTACTACCACGACATGGGCAAGCTCAAAAACCCCGAAATGTTCACCGAAAATCAGTCGGACTACAACATGCACGACGAGCTGTCGCCCGAGCTTTCGGCCGACATAATCCGCTCGCACACGCGCGACGGCGCGCGCCTCATCCGCAAGAACCACCTGCCCGAATTCTTCGCCGACTGCGCCGTTCAGCACCACGGCACCATGCCCATCAAATACTTCTACGCCAAGGCCCTCAAGATGAGCGACGGCGAGATAAACATAGCCAACTATTCCTACGCAGGCCCCACGCCGCGCAGCAAGATAGCCGCCATACTCATGATAGTCGACTCGGCCGAGGCCGCCGCGCGCTCGCTCAAGGACAGGTCGCCCAAGGCGGTCGAGGAGCTCGTCACCTCGCTCGTGGAGGAGAGGCTGGACATGGATCAGTTCGCCGACTGCGACATAACCATGCGCGAGCTGACAATTATTTCGCACACCGTGGCCGTCGCCCTGTCGGGCGTCTACCACAACCGCATATCCTATCCCAAACTCAAAATCTCCAAAAAGGCGGCCGACGATGACAACGCTTAAAATAAACTGCGACGACTACGACTTCGCCCCCCTCGCCTCGGCGTTCGAGGAGCAGCTTAAAGGCTGTTCGCCCCTCTCCGCCGAAGTTATCTTCTGCTCGGAGGAGGACATCCGCTCCCTCAATTCCCGCACGCGCGGGGTGGACGCCGTTACCGACGTGCTGTCCTATCCCTCGCTCGCCCTTACGCCCGGCGAGGCAATTTCCGCCGGGGCGTATCCTTTGGATGTCGACGAGGAGGGCAGGGTGTTCATAGGCTCGATAGCCGTGTGCTCAAAGCGCGCCGAACAGCAGGCCGAGGAGTTCGGCCATTCGTTGGAGAGGGAGATAAACTACCTCGTCGCCCACGGCGTGTGCCATCTTCTCGGTTACGACCACATGGAGGAAGCGGACAAGCGCGCCATGCGCTCCGCCGAGGAGGCGGCGCTTGCAAAGCTTCGCCTTACGAGGGACTGAGCTTTTCGCCCGCGGAGGGGCGCCGTTTTCCTCCGCCTATTAAATTTTTAAGGAGAATGTAATGCACAGCGGTTACGTCGCCGTAATAGGCCGCGCCAACGCGGGAAAATCCACGCTCGTCAACGTGCTCGTCGGTGAAAAGGTGGCCATAGTTTCGCCCAAGCCCCAAACCACGCGCAACGCCATTTTGGGCGTGCTGACGCGGGACGACTATCAGATAGTATTTGTAGACACGCCCGGCATCTACAGGGCGGGCAACGCCCTGTCCGAGAGCATGATGAACACCACGCGCACGGCCGCGCGCGACGTCGACGTCATACTCTTTGTGCACGACGGCCACGCGGGAGTTAAGGACGAGGACATAGCTCTTATGAAAAAGTATTCCTCGCTCGGCGCGCCCATGCTCGTCGCCTACACCAAGACGGACATAATGCCCGCCGAAAATATCCCCACGGACATAAAAAAGCTTTACGAGGGCGGCATCGACTGCGACGTGTTCCCCGTGTCGGCCAGAAAGGGGAGAAACTTAAAAAACCTGCTCTCGGCCATAGCCGCTCTCCTGCCCGAGGGCGACAAGGTCATCACCGACGACATAATTTCGGACAAGAGCGACAAGTTCATGATAGCCGAAATAATGCGCGAAAAGGTGCTTTTAAAGTTCGACAAGGAAGTGCCCCACGGCGTGGCAGTCGTGGTAAATACCTTTGCTCTGAGGGATGACGGCGTCTACGATATAAATTTGGACATAGTCTGCGAAAAGCCCAACCACAAGGCCATTCTCATAGGCAAGCAGGGCAAGGCGATAAAGGAGGTCTCCTCCTTCGCGCGACAGGATATGGAAAAATTCCTGAATAGTAAGGTTTTCCTTACCACATATGTAAAGGTAAAGGAGGACTGGCGCGACCGGCCCGAGCTGATGCGCGACTACGGCTACGACCCCAAAAAGCCGGGCGGGCTGTAAAATTTTGCCGCTCAGGGAAAGTCGGGGCGGGCATACATAATAGCGTTTATTTGGCGCATGCTCATATAAAGGGGGTGCGCATGAAAAGGAAAACGGACGCCGCCGACCTCGCATGGAAAATGTTCAAAAAAACGGGGTCGGTCAGCTACTACATGCTGTACAATCATTTAAAAGGCAAGCACTGAAATGGATGGCATAAAGGTCAACGCGCTCATGCTGCGCGCCGTCGACTACGGCGAAAACGACAAAATACTCACCCTTCTTTCGGCCGAACTCGGCAAGATCTCGGCGGGGATAAAGGGCGTAAAAAAGGCGGGGGCAAAGCTCAGATTTGCCGCTCAGCCTTTTTGTTTTGCCGAATATGTGCTGACCAAACGGGGCGAAAGATACACGGTGACGCAGGCCTCGGAGACCGAAAGTTTTTACGATATCCGCACGGATATAAACAAGTTTTACGCCGCCTCGGCCGTGTGCGAGGGCGCAAATTCATTGACCTTCGGCGGGGCGGAGGACGAAAGGCTGTTCACCCTCGCCGTGCAGGCCCTTTCAAATATCTGCAATTCGGACGAGAGCTACGCCCTCATCAAATTCTTTCTGGCGGCGCTGTCGGTCTCGGGCTACACGGTGGGGCTGGATAACTGCTCGGAGTGCGGCGCGCCGCTTCTCTCCGCCCAAAGGATGCGCTTCGACATGTCCGTCGGTGCCTTCACCTGCTGGGACTGCGGCACGGGCGTGGGCGCCAGCGGCACCACCTACAACATTTTAAGGATGTGCTCGGGCAAGACGTACGACCCCGCCTTCATCACCCCCGACGGCGCCAAGCGTGCTCTGCGCCTTTTAAGGGAATATTTAAGCTATAAGACCGACAGCCGCTGCGTAAGCCTGTCGGAGTATATCCGCCTAATCTAAGTCGTCTTTAAAAGAGAAATTTTTAAGGCCGCGGCTGCACAAAGTGCAGCCGCGGCCTTACTTTAAAGGAATTTATTACCTTAAGGAAAACCTTACCTGTTCAGTTTTTTAAGTATGGCAGTCAGCGGCGCAAAGAGAAAGAACACGCTGACTACGGCGCACACCGTCTGGGGCAGCATGGCCGCGAACGAGGCGTAAAAGTAGCCCAAAGCTCCCGCCCCGTCGAGGCCGAGGAAGAAGGGCGCCAGGGCGTCGTCCAGAAGGGTGAAGCATATCGTAAGCGCGGCCGCCGTGGTCGCGATTACAACTATGCTGCCCGTTCTTTTTCTAAGGCTTTCGTTCTTCAAAAATAAGCTTGCGTCGTACAGCGCCAGCATGCAAAGGAACAGCCCGCCGAGCACATAAAATAAAATGTTCAGCGCTATGTCGGCGGCGGGAGAGATATGAATTATTTTCATGGCCGCAAGCGCTACGGGTGCCGCAGTCAGCGCCGCGAGGGCAACGTTTACGGCCACGGCCACAACTACGCCGCCGCGCATATAAAACGTGCACTTGCCCAACAGCGCAAATATCAGCGCGAAGATGGGGTAGTAGATAAGGTAGAGCACCACCACCTGCGGGGTGAAGCCGAACACAATGCACCGAAGAAGCGAAAAGGCGGCGGCCGTCAGCACGCCGCACCATACCCCGAACACATACGAAAACGCGGCCAGAAGCAGGGTGACGAGCTCCACGCCCGAAATAAAGGAGAGGGCGAACTGCACGGCTATAAGCAGCGCGCACATCACCGCGCAATAGGCCACTCTGCGCGCGTAGGAGGCCCCTGCGGCCCTTTGTCTTGTCACCACGCCGACAGAGCGAGCACATACACCTCGCCCTCAACGCAGGGCAAACTGTCGTAGCCCAAGGTGGCGCTGCCCAAAGTCTGTCCCCTGTACACAAAGGTGCCCCACGCCTCGTTGCTGTAGTCATCGAGGGAGGTGTAGATGAACCAGCTCTCGCGCTCGCCCGGCTCTACACCGAACACCGAAGTTATCATGCCGCCGCTCTCCTCATATTCTATGCCGCCGTTGCCGGCCATGGCCTCCATGTACATTTTGAGCGTGGTAGTCTCGGTGATGTCCATCACCTCCTCGCTCGCCGTAAAGGCAACGCTGAGTATTTCAACGTCGCCGTCGCCGCCGTTGTCGGCTCCGCCGCCCATACAGCCGCACAGCCCCAAAAGCACGGCGCAGGCCGCAAGGCCCGCCCTCTTTAAAAATTTCATGTGTTCACACCTTTGTTTGTAATATGTATTTATTTTAAAAATTGTAATATGTATGCGCATAAATGTCAATACAAAAGGGGTGGAATTGCATATTTTTTGCCGAAAATAATAAATTGCACAAAATTTATTGCAAACGGGCGGCGATTGTGGTAAAATAATGTGGTAAATGACAAGGGCGTAGGGCCCCTGTGCGGCGGACGGGCCGTCCGCCGCGCACTAAACAAAGCCCGGGCTTTCGGCATACAATGTAAGTATGCAAAAAACCACAGCAAGGATATCGCTTTCGGCCATACGCCGCAACGCCGCTCATTTAAAGGACAGGGCCTTCGGCCGCACCTTTTTTGCCGTAGTCAAGGCCGACGCCTACGGCCACGGCGCAATAGAGGTTGCAAGAGCGCTTTCGGATATTGCCGAAGGCTTCTGCGTGGCCATCGTCGACGAGGGCGTCGAACTCAGGGCGGCGGGGATAAGCGCCCCCGTGCTCGTGCTCACTCCGCCCATGGACGAGGACGACGCGCTGCGCATGCGCGCATACGATCTCACGCCCACCGTCGTGGATAAAAGAACGGCGCATATGTGCAGGTCAATGCCCGTGCACATAAAAATAAATACGGGCATGAACCGCTACGGCTGTCCGCCTCAAGCCTTAAATTCGCTCCTTTCGGAGTGCGCCGATTGCCGCATATGCGGCGTTTATTCGCACATATATGCGCCCCTTTCCAAAAAGGACGTGTTCGCGCAGGTTGCGGCGTTCCGTGAGTGCGCGGGCATGGTAAAGGCCGTTGCGCCCTCGGCGTGCGCCCATCTTGCGGCCACGGCGGGCACTCTGACAGGGGGAGAACTGCTATTCGACGGCGTTCGCTGCGGCATAGGGCTGTACGGATACGCGCCCGAAGGCTTTGCCGACGGCGCCCTCGTGCCCGCCATGAAGGTGTACGCCCGCAGAGTGCAAAGCTTTTCGCCGCCCGTCGGCGGCGGGGTCGGCTATGCCGTATCCAACAAAAAATACAATGTGTTAAGCTCCTACCGCGCAGGCTATGCCGACGGATTGGCCCGCACATATGCCTTGGGCGAGGGATATCTCTGTATGGACAGCTTTGTGGCGGAGAGCGAAGCGGACGAGGTGTGCGTCTTTTCGGACGCAAAAAAGTATGCCGAAAAGCTGGGCACCATCAGCTACGAGGCGCTCTGCGCCGTCACAAAGAGGAGCCGAAGGGTGTATGAAGAGTGAACTGAGGAAACAATTTTCTGCCGCGCGGCGCGCGCTCGCACCCGAGGCGCGCGCCGCCGCCGATAAGGCCATATGCTCGCGCTTTTTAGAGCTGTTCGGCGACAGGCATAAATTTTTCGTCTATATGTCCAAGGGCGCCGAGGCCGACACCAAAAATCTGATTGGCGCCCTGATATCCCGCGGCAAACGCGTATTTCTGCCCGTCACCGAGGGCGACGAGATGTTCGCGGTCGAATATAGCGAGAATACGCCCCTCGTAACGAGCAAGTTCGGCACTTTGGAGCCGAAGGGCCCGCACTATATCCAAGATATCGACGTTGCCGTCGTTCCGCTGCTCGCCGTCGACGTGCGTGGCGTGCGCCTCGGCTACGGCGGGGGATATTACGACAGATTTCTCTCCGCCCGCCCCGTGCTCAGGGTGGGCATAGGGTATTCGTTGCAGCTCACGGAGGGCCTTCCCGCCGACGAGTGGGACGAGCCCCTCGATATATTCATAAGCGAAAGGGAGGTCATCACCTTTGCAAAACACAACGGCTGAACGCGCTTTGGGGCGCAAAATACTGCTTGAAATGCTCGATCTTCTGTCGGGCGCCGTTTTCCCCTTTGTAATAATGTGCGTCATATCAAGCACCATAATAATGTTCGCGGGGTCGGAGGACGTAGTCGCCGCCGCGCTCGCGCTCGTCGCGGGCGAGGCCTTCATCATCATCGCCATGGTAATGTTCGGCAGGGCCAACGGCGGTGCGGCCTACCGCAAGAGCTATCTCAACGCCACCAAGCGCGCCCTCGACAACAGGGAGGAAAAGGTCGTCCTGCGCATCGGCGAATATTCGCTTTGGAAGGGCTTTGTTATCCCCCTTATAGACTGCGTGCCCTTTGTAATATTTCAGATAATAGATATCGCCGTGCCCGGCACAAAATTCTGCGCGTTCATGCTCGAATATGTGTTCGCCTGGGGCTACTATCCCTTCCATCTCGCGGGGCTGCACGGCGCCTTCAATCTCCTCCTCGTCTTTGTTCCCGTCGTCACGCACGCGGCAGGATATGTCCTCGGCATGCGAAAGGAAGAGAGGGTGAGGGCCGAGCTCGAGGCTCAGAACGAGGCCGCAACCGCCCGCAGGCGCAAGGGAAGGGAGGGGAAGAAGTAATGCGCGTCATCAGCGGCCGCTATCGCGGCTTAAAACTCAACGGCTTCGAGGGCACGGCCATAAGGCCTACCGCCGACAGGGTCAAGGAGAGCCTGTTCAACATTCTCTCGGCGCGCGTGGCGGGCGCAAAGGTGCTCGACCTCTTCTGCGGCAGCGGCGCTCTGGGCATAGAGTGCCTTTCCCGAGGGGCGGCGCACGTCGATTTCAACGACGTTTCGCCCTCATCCGTAAAACTTTTAAAGAGCAACCTTGCAAAGCTCAGGGGCGGCGAGAGCTACTCGGTGAGTACGGGCGACTTCAGAAATTTTCTCTCGCGCTGCCGAGGGGGGTACGACTTAGTGTTTATCGACCCGCCCTACGCCGACGAGAGCGGCCTGCGCGCCCTTGAAATAATTTCGGGCCGGGGCGTGCTCGGCGCCGACGGCGTGGCCGTCTACGAGCGCGACCGCGCGTTTGAGGGCTACATATGCGGGCTTGAAGTTGTAGACGAGCGCAAGTACGGCAAAACATACTTAACCTTTTTCGGGCGGACTCCGCCCGCGGAGGAGGGCTGAAAAATGAAGAAATGCGTGTTTGCGGGCACCTTCGATCCGCCCACCGTCGGGCACGAGGAGGCCGTTAAAAAGTGCGCGGCCATCTTCGACGAGGTGGTCGTCGCCCTCATGGTCAATCCGCAGAAGCAGGCCTTCTTTTCGGAGGATGACAGGCTGCGCCTCTTAAAAAAGCTGTTTTCGGGCATGGAAAACGTAAGGGTGCGCGCCTTTACGGGCACGGCGGCCGACCTGCTCGCCGAGGAAAACACCCCCTTCTATGTGCGCGGCGTGCGCGACTGCATAGACTTCGAATACGAAAACCGCAACAACTTTGCCACCAAGCGGCTGTATCCCGCGCTCATTCCCGTCTACCTTCCCTGCGAGCAGGCCACGCTGCACGTCAGCTCAACGCTCGTCAGGAATTCAATAAAATTCAAAAAGGACTATGCCGACCTCGTTCCCGCGGCCATATATGCGGACGTTGAGGCGCTTGCGGAGAAAAACAATGTTTGAAAAACAGATAAAGATACCAGAACCCGAAGAGATAAAGGCGGAGATGCCTCTGCCCGAGGAACTTAAAAAATTAAAAGAGGAGCGCGACAAGCTCGTAGCCGACGTGATAACGGGGGCGAGCGATAAAATGCTCGTCATCGTCGGCCCCTGCTCGGCGCACGCCGAGGAGCCCGTTTTAGACTACGTCTGCCGCCTCGGAGCGCTCAACGACGAGGTAAAGGACAAGCTCGTGCTCGTCCCCCGCATATACACCAACAAGCCGCGCACAAAGGGCGTGGGGTACAAGGGCATGTTCTCCCAGCCCGACCCCAAAAAGGGCGAGGACATTTTAAAGGGCATTTTCGCCATACGCGACCTCAACATCCGCGCCATGCGCGAGTCGGGCCTGACCGCCGCCGACGAAATGCTGTACCCCGCCAACTACAGCTATGTGGACGACCTTCTCTCCTATGTGGCCGTGGGCGCGAGGAGCTGCGAAAATCAGCTCCACCGCCTTGTTTCAAGCGGCGTCGACGTGTCGGTGGGCATTAAAAACCCCATGAGCGGCTCGGTGCTCGTCATGCTCAACTCCATATACGCGGCGCAGTCGGGGCAGGTGTTCAAACTCAACGGCTGGCAGGTAAAGACGGACGGCAATCCCCTCGCCCACGCCATTTTAAGGGGTGCGGTGGACGGCTACGGCAACGACATTCCCAACTTCCACTACGAAACGGTCATGCAGGTGGCCGACGGCTATGCAAAGTCGGGCCTCAAAAATCCCGCAATAATAATCGACGCCAACCACTCCAACAGCGGCAAAAAGTGCCGCCAGCAGATAAGGATCTGCGAGGAGGTAATGCAGAACCGCCTCTACGACAACGACTTTAAGAAGATAGTTAAGGGCTTTATGATAGAGAGCTTTATAGAGGAGGGAAACCAGAAGGAGGACGAGGTGTACGGCAAATCGATAACCGACCCCTGCCTCGGCTGGGAGGACACAAGGCGCCTCATCCTCGATATCGCCGCAAAGGTGTAAAGAGGACGAAGAAAAGTCGATATGTTGCCTTGCGGCAACCCGATATGCCCCGTTCGGGGCACGATATGCCCGCGCGAAGCTCGGCCTCGATATGCGGCGCTTTTCGCGCCGCGTTATGGTAAAAGTTTTTAAAACACTGCTCGATATGACGGGGGTGGGAGGGGAGTGCTACTCTCCCTCGGGCAGAGCATGTCATTTCGAGCGTAGGCGAAGCCGCAGTCGAGAAATCCCCCCGGAACCGTTTCAGATACACTCTCACCGCACCTTGCTTTGCAGAGGCGAAAGGCGCGGGGTGGGTGGGCGGGGCAGACTTGTCATCCCGAGCGACAGCGAGGGATCTCATTGTCCGACTGTTACAAAGCATAGGCAGAGATACCTCGCAACGCGCGCTCTCGCTTATATTGCAACCAACCATATCGGCGCGCTGCTCGGTATGACAAGGGAGTAGGGAGGAGGCGTGTGCAACCTTTTTCTTTCCTGTCATCCTATGCGAAAGCGGAGGCTCTGTTTATTCGGCAAAATTTTTATCGAGAGGTATTATTCTATGACTATCGGCTATCTCGGCCCCGAGGGCAGTTATTCGCAGCTCGCCGCGCAGTCCTTTTCGGGCGCGGTCAGGCCGTATTCCTCCTTTTTCGCCCTCTTCGAGGCCATAGGGCGGGGAGAGGCCGACGCCATAGTCCTGCCCGTTGAAAATTCGCTCAACGGCGGCGTCATGCAAAATCTCGACCTTCTGCAGAGCTCCGAAGGCCTTGTGGCTAACCGCGAGGTCGTCGTAAGGATAGACCACCGCCTGCTCACCCTGAAGGGCGCCGATCATGCCGCGATAACGAGGATATATTCCCACCCGCAGGCCCTCGGCCAGTGCGCGCGCTATCTCAACGCGTTCTTCCCCGAGGCCGAACTCATAGCCACGGCCTCGACTTCGGCGGCGGTTTCCATGGTAAGAACGCCTGCCGACGCGGGCATAGTCGGGCCGCTGCCCGTCGGCGACAAATTCGAGCTGTCGCCCTGCACCATCTCGGACGAGCCGCGCAACTATACGCAGTTTCTGCTCGTGGAGAGGGGCGCGCCCGACTTTACGCGGCCCTCAAAAAAGGTCTTTCTCTCCTTTTCCTGCCTGCACAGGCCGGGCTCGCTCATCGGCGCGCTGTCGGCGTTTGCTTCGGCGGGCATAAACATGACGAGGATAGAGAGCCGCCCCATCAAGGACAGGCGGGGCGAGTACCGCTTTTTTGTGGAGATTGAGGCCGACGCATCCCTCGCCCAAACGCGCTCTGCGCTGCGTTCGCTCGAGGATATGTGCAGCTCAATTAAAATTTTAGGGTGCTATTGAAGTTTTTCACGCCCCGCCGAACGGCAGCAGAATGACAAAGCACAGCGCGGCCTGCGCGGCCTTTACGGCGATGAACGGAAGGGGGTTTACGCTGCATTTTGTCAGATAGCACAGCTGCTGCGCGAGTATGGAGGCGCCTCCGAAGGTGGCCATGGCCCCGCACAGCGGCAGGGCGAGCCGTCCGCCCATGGCGGCGGCCGTCGCGCATCCGCCCGTCGCCTCCACAAGCCCGCGGCAAAAGCCCTCGGAATATGTGCCGAGCAACGGCCTCAACAGCGCCTCGGGCAGGGCAAACGCGCCGCAGCCTTGCAGCGCGGCCGACAGGGTATAGAAAAAGCAGATAAAGGCGCCCGCCGTCAGCACGGACATTACGGCCGAGGAGAACGCCGAGTACAGCACGTCCCCATCGCCGTCGGAGGTAAGCCGCCGCGGGAGGGGCGCGGGCTTTTTCCGGGCCGCGCACAGCGCAAGCGCTACGGCCGCCACCGAGAGCAGGTGCGCGCCGTACAGCAGCCAGCCCGCCCCTGCGTCGCCCAGCATCTTGCCGCCCACGCTGCCCATCAGGAACATGGGCCCCGAGGTCGAGCACAGCGCGGCGAGGCGGCGCGCGTCGGAAGGCGTTATCTCCCCGCGCTCGCAGTATTCGCACACTATCCTGCTGCCAGCGGGATAGCCCGAAAGGGCGCTCATCACAAATATCGCCGCCGCTGCGGGCGGCAGTCCGAACAGCCGGCACACGCCCCTGAACGGCCTTGCCGCTCTCGCGGCGCAGCCCGTCTTTATGAATATCAGCGATATTATCATAAAGGGCAGAAGGGCGGGAGCCA
Source organism: uncultured Clostridia bacterium (assembly GCA_944358655.1). Taxonomy (GTDB): domain Bacteria; phylum Bacillota; class Clostridia; order Christensenellales; family Borkfalkiaceae; genus Coproplasma. The sequence goes on from CALVRO010000003.1 coordinate 14,157, forward strand.
CGCACTCCGCCCACAGCGCCAGCCCCTCGAAGCACACGGGCACATAGCGCGCGGGGAAGGCCGCCATCAGCAGGGCAAACGCGGCGAGCAGCGCATATACGGGCACAAACTTTGCTTTCATAATACATAATTATTTTTTCAAGAGGTCATATATGAGTAAAAAATTGGGATTGGCCCTCGGATCGGGAGGGGCGCGCGGTACGGCGCATATCGGGCTGTTGCAGGCCCTCGAGGAGGAGGGGATAGAGCCTTACTGCATATCGGGCTGTTCGATGGGCGCCGTGGTGGGCGGCGGATACGCCGCAGGCCTTTCGGTGGACGAACTTCTCTCCACCGTGCGCCGGCTCAAGGCGGGCGACCTCATGGATCCCTCGGGCGGCTTTCTCATCTCCCAGCTCGGCATTTTCAAGGGCAACAAGGTGCGCAAGCTCCTCCTTTCAAAGATAGGCGACGTCACCTTCGACAAGCTCAGAATGCCCTTCTCGTGCGTGGCCGTGGATATCTACGGCGGCAGGCTCGTCCTCCTCAACGAGGGCAGCGTCACCGACGCGCTGCGCGCCTCCTCGGCCATACCCACCATGTTCCGCCCCGTGCAGATGGGCGAAAAACTGCTCGTCGACGGCGGCGTGCTCTGCCGCGTGCCCGTAAAGCAGTGCAAGCAACTGGGCGCCGACGTGGTGGTGGCCTTCGACGTGCTCGCCAACACGGGCGTCGCCGTCGAAAAGGTGCCCAATATCATCTCCAAGGTGCTGCGCATATACGACATTATGGACTACAACCAGAACGAGTTTGCCAAGCGCGACTTCAAGGACTGCTACGATCTGTGGCTGGCGCCCGAGCTCGACGGCCTCAGCCAATACGAGATAAAGGACGCCGAAAAGGCATACGAGCTGGGATATGCCTTCGCCAAGGAGCATGTTGGCGAAATAAAGGCGCTCATTGCCGACTGATATGGACTTATTCGATCTTGCGGGCAACGCCGAGGCGGCAAAGCCGCTCGCCGAGCGCATGCGCGCCAACAATTTAAACGACTTCATAGGTCAGCGCCACATAGTGGCGGAGGGGTCGCTGCTGCGCAGGGCCATAGCCCTCGACAGGCTGGGCAGCTGCATCTTCTACGGCCCTCCCGGCACGGGCAAGACCACCCTCGCCAACATAATCGCGCAGACCACCCACGGCGAGTTCATCAAGCTCAACGCCGTTCAGGCGGGCGTGGCCGACGTGAAGAAGGCCGTAGCCGAGGCCTCGGACAACCTTAAAATGTACGGCAGGCGCACCTACCTCATGCTCGACGAGTGCCACCGCTTCAGCAAGACGCAGTCCGATTCCCTCCTGCCCGCCATAGAGCAGGGCACTATTATTTTTATAGGCTCCACCACCGAAAATCCCTATGCCTCGATGACGCCCGCCATAGTTTCGCGCTGCCGCGTCTTTGAGTTCAAAAGGCTTTCAACGCAGGATATATACGGGGCTTTGCAAAAGGCCCTCGCCGATAAGCGCAGGGGGCTCGCGTCCTACGGCGCAGTTGTGGACGACGACGCCTTAACGCACATAGCCCGCACGGCGGGGGGAGATCTGAGGACGGCCTACAACGCCTTGGAGCTGGCCGTGCTCACCACCCCTCCCGAAGGCGGCTCCGTGCACGTCCGCCTTGCCGACGCCGAGCAGTCCATTCAGCGCAAGGCCCTCTCCTACAACGAGGACGACTACTACGACTATCTCTCCGCCTTCTGCAAATCGCTTCGGGGGAGTGACGCCGACGCCGCCCTCTACTACGCCATGCGCCTCATCGAGGGCGGGTGCGATCCCATGCTCGTTGCGCGCAGGCTGGCGGTGCACTCCGCCGAGGACGTCGGCATGGCCGACCCCCGCGCCCTGCAGATGGCCGCTTCGGCCATGTATGTACTCGAAAAGACGGGCGCGCCCGAGGGGCTCATTCCCCTGTCCGAGGCCATAGTATATGTGTGCGAGGCGCCCAAGAGCAATTCGGTCATCTCGGCCATGCAGGCCGCCCGTGCGGACGCCGTCAACGTCCGCGACGACGGTGGCGTACCCGCGTACCTGCGCGACCACTCCTATAGCGGCGCCGCGGGCAAGAGGGAGGGGGCGAAGTATAAATACCCCCACGACTATCCCTCGGGCTACGTCGAACAGCAGTACCTGCCCGACTCGCTCAAGGACAGGGTGTACTATGTGCCCAAGGGCATGGGCTACGAGAGGACGGTGGAGGAGATACGCCGCCTGAAGGGCAGGGACAAGAATAAAAAATAAAATAAAACATGGCTCAAGGCCGCGGACGGCGGAAAATTTTTTCCGCCGTCCGCGGCCCTTTTTTGTCATACGGCGGCGGTCGGGCAAATACAATATCGTAGGGCGGCAAGCGCCGCGCCCTCCGCGCGGCGGTTTCGATAAAACCTCGCCTTTTTCGACAAAAGGTTTGTGTTTGCGACGGCCGCAATTTTATATCATCGGAGTAAGGCTTTGGCATATGTAATAAAGATCAGGGGAGTTATCGTCTGCTTCGCCGTGGCGGTGGTCATCGCCGCGCTGTCGCTTTCGGCCTACTATTCGGGCGCATACGCCGTGTGGATGGGCGGAACGGTCAGAAAACTGCCCATATACAGCGTGGAGTGCGGCGAAAAGGCCGTCGCGCTCACCTTCGACTGCGCGTGGGGCGTCGACCACACCGACGACATCCTCGCCGTGCTCGAGCGCGAGGGCGTGCCCTCCACATGGTTCATGGTGGAGTTCTGGGCGGAAAAGTACCCCGAATACGTCCAAAAGATAGACGGCGCGGGGCACGAGATAGGCACTCACTCCTCTACCCATTCCTACATGTCGCGGCTTTCGGCGGAGGAGATACGCTCCGAGCTCGCCTCGTCGTCGCAGGCCATTTCGGCCGTCACAAATAAAGAGGTGGAGCTCTTCCGCCCGCCCTACGGCGACTACAACGACCGCCTCGTCGCCACGGCGGAGGAGGAGGGGTACTTCGTCATACAGTGGGACGTCGACTCGCTCGACTGGAAGGATCTTTCGGCGGGCGACATAGCCGTGCGCGTCCTCGGGGGCGTGCGCGAGGGCAGCATAGTGCTCTTCCACAACAACGGCCTGCACACCGCCGAAAGCCTGCCCGCCGTCATCTCGGCGCTCAAAAACAGGGGCTACACCTTTAAAACGGTGGGCGACCTCATCCTCCGCGAGGGCTACAAAATGGCCGCCGACGGCAGACAGCAGCCCGCGGAAAACTAAAAGATGAACAATGTCCTTTAAGGGCGTGATTATTTCAAAGGAGTAAGAATATATGATCTCTAACAGCGAAAACAACAAGGTCTACTTATGCGGCACGATAGTGTCGCAGGGGGTATTCTCGCACGAGGTATTCGGCGAGGGCTTCTACGAATTCTATGTGCGCGTCAACCGCCTTTCGGGTCAGGCCGACACCCTGCCCGTCACCATCTCCGAGCGGCTGATGACCGATGATATGCAGGTCGGCCGCACCATAAGCGCGCTCGGTCAGTTCCGCTCGTACAACAAGCTCGAAGGCGGACGGTCGCGCCTCATGCTCACGGTGTTCGTGCGCGAAGTGCTGCCCTCGCCGCCCTCGGCAAACCCCAATTCCATAGTGCTCTCGGGCTACATATGCAAGCCGCCCGTCTACCGCACTACGCCCTTCAACAGGGAGATAGCCGATCTGCTCGTCGCCGTCAACCGCTCGTACAACAAATCGGACTATATTCCCGCCATAGCGTGGGGGCGCAACGCCCGCTTTGTGGCCAAGATGTCCGTGGGCGACAAAATAGTGCTTTCGGGGCGCATACAGTCGCGCGAATACCAGAAAAAGCAGCCCGACGACTCCTTCCTCACCATGACGGCATACGAAGTTTCGGTCTCCAAACTCGCCCTCTTCGACGACTATTCCGAGCCAGAGGCCGACGGCGAATTCGCCCTCTTCGCCCCTCGGCGCGATCTGCACACCCACGCCGAATAGGCAGGCGGGTATGCGGCGAACAGATATAAGAAAAACTAATATATATATCGTTAAAAATTTGCGCCCGCCGTTTGCAAAACGGCGGGCGCGCGTATATAATCGTTTTCGCTATGAAAACCTCTCTGTCTGTCAAAAGATCTTCAAGCGTCGATCTGACGAGCGGCAACGTGTGGAAGGTGCTGCTTGTGTACTGTCTGCCCATCTTCGGCAGCGCCATGGTGCAGCAGCTCTATTCGCTCGTCGACCTGCTCGTCGTGGGCAACTTCGCCGCCAACTCCAACCTCGCCGTCAACGCCGTGGGCAACGCCACAACGGTGGTAAACATCCTTCTCGCCTTCGCGCTGGGCGCAAACGCGGGCTGTTCGGTGACGGTGGCCAAGTACTTCGGCGCCAAAAACCATTTAAAGGTCAGGGAGACGGTAAACACCTCTTTAGTCACCTTCTCGGCGCTGTGCGCCGTCACCATGGTGCTCGGCTTTGCCTTCGGCGACCTCTCCATGGACGCCCTCAGTGTCGACGCCTCCTACCGCGCCGACTGCCTCGCCTATCTCTACATATACGCCGGCTCCATGCCCTTCGTCTTTTTATACAACACGGGCTGCGGCATCTGTTCGGCCATGGGCGACAGCAAAACGCCCTTCGTCTTTCTCGTCGTTTCCTCCCTCCTCAACGTCGGGCTCGACCTTCTCTTTGTCTGCGTCTTTCATTGGGACGTGGCGGGAGCGGCGTGGGCTACGTTCATCTCGCAGGCCATCTCGGCCGTGCTCACGGCCTTTGTGCTGTGGCGCAAGCTTAAAAGACTGCCTGCCGACGGCAGCCCGCGCATGTTCGTAAGGGAGATAAGCCGCGACCTTATAATAACTTCGGTGCCCGTCATACTGCAGAACGCCTTTGTGTCCGTCGGCAATTTCTTTGTTTCGAAGCGCATAAACGATATCGGCATCGACGCCACAACGGGCTTTACGGCCGCTTTCAAGCTCGTTTGCATGGCCAACATGGGCGTCAGCCAGATGACGAGCGGTCTGGCCAACTTCTGCTCGCAGAACAAGGCCCTCGGCGAGTACAGGCGCATAGCAAAGGGGCATCTCGTTGTGCTGTGCTACTGCCTGATCACCAACGCCGTGTTCATGGCGGCGTTCATAGGCGCACCCGAGTTTTTCACCCGCCTGTTCGTCGACGCCCAAAAACTTACGCCCGACGCCATGGCGTATTCGGTAAACTTCCTCGTAATAGTGTCGTCCTTTCTGCCCGTCGTCTGCGTTAAAATAGTCTGCGACGGCGCCGTGCGCGGCTGCGGGGGCAACCTCGGCTTCACCGTTTCCACCTTTACCGACCTCATCTTAAGGGTCATCTTCGTCTACGTTCTCGTCGGCCCCATGGGCTTTTCGGGCGTCAGCTGGGCGTGGGCGATAGGCTGGTCTATCTCCATGTTCATAGCCGCGGGGTTCTATCTGGCCATACCCTGCCTCAGGGGCGTGTTCTTCCCCAAACGCGCGGCAAAATGCGCCGCAGAACAAAAAGAAGGCCAAAACACTTGATTTTTTTAAAAGGGTATGCTATCATAATAAAAAGTTAAATATCTATAATGCAATGAAGCGGAATAGTAATCGGGCTGCCGCATACAGAGATCTGCCGGTCGGTGCAAGGCAGGGGAGGAGGCCCGGCGAACTCGCCGCAGAGCAGACTGCGTGAAAAAAAACAGTCGCAATACCGTTCGGGTTTATTTTTAATAAATGACCGAAGGGCCGCCGGAGCGCGACAGGCAAATGCGACGGCAGGGCGATTTTTGTTCAGAGCCGAGCAGTTCGAGGAGCGTGAGGAGGAACCGAGGGAGTTTACTTTTGGTAAATGACCGAAGGGCCGCCGGAGCGCGACAGGCAAATGCGACGGCAGGGCGATTTTTGTTCAGAGCCGAGCAGTTCGAGGAGCGTGAGGAGGAACCGAGGGAGTTTACTTTTGGTAAATGACCGAAGGGGGCGCCGGAGCGCGACAATGAAATGCGACGGCTATGGACGAAAAGAAAGTAGCGCAGTACGGTATCCCGCCGTACAACGGGCAGGGCGTGTTCAGCGCCTTACAAGGCGGCGTAAGCCGTAAAGAAGAGTGGTACCACGTTCGGGTGAGAGGAGCGTTTCTTCAATGAAACGCTCTCTTTTTTTTGCACAATATCTGCGTCGCAATACTGTGTCGTGCTGCGGCAACTTTCGGTCATGTACGTCTGTGTACACTCCCTCAAGTTTTCCTCGCACTCCTTGCCTTGCTCGCATCTATTGCGCAAAAATCTCTCTGCACAACTTGGTTTTAGTCCGAGCCGACAGACTTCGCATCTCATTGTCGGGCTTACGTTCGCCCTCGGGGTTCGCTGTCATTTCGACTGTAGCGAGTGAAACGAGCGAAACGGAGAAATCTCCCGTGTTCCCTTTCAGATACACTTTTACCACAGCTTGTCCGTCGCTGTCGCGACGAGATACCTCGGCGACGCGCGCACATGCTTGTGTTGTGGCCAACCCTCTCGGCGCGCTGCTCGGCATGACAAAGGAGGTAAGGAAAGAGGTCACTCTGCGTTCCCCCTCGGGGTTTGCTGTCATTTCGACCGAAGGCGAAGCCGAAGCGGAGAAATCTCCCCGCTTATAAGAGTGTCATTTCGACTGAAGCGAGTGTAACGAGCGAAACGGAGAAATCCCCCCGGTTACTTTTCAGATACACTATTACCTTATTCTCGCACAAAACTGTAGTATTTGCGCGAAAGAGGAGCCGCAGGCGTAAAAGGCTGACAAGGCAGATATATCTGCCTTGTTGCAAAAGGCGCCTTGCGGCGACGAGGAGAGGTGGCCACACGCGTGAGCGTGTGGTCGGAGAGGGCGATATCCAAAATCTCCCCGCAATAACAGCAAAACAGGTGTTTGTATGCAAAATCATGTAAAGTACAAAAAACAATTCTTTCTTCCCCCCGAAAAGTGCATGGATTGGGCCGCAAAGGACATGGTGGAGCGCGCCCCCGTGTGGTGCTCCGTAGACCTGCGCGACGGCAATCAGAGCCTTGTCGAGCCCATGTCGCTCAATACAAAGATAGAATTTTTCAGGCTGCTCGTCGAAATAGGCTTCAAGGAGATAGAGGTGGGCTTTCCTGCCGCCTCCGAGACGGAGTACGAATTCATGCGCCGCCTCATAGAGGTTGGCCTCATCCCCGACGACGTCACCGTTCAGGTGCTCACGCAGGCGCGCGAGCACATAATAAAAAAGACATTCGAGGCCGTTAAGGGCGCCAGGAACGTCGTCGTCCACGTCTACAACTCCACCTCGGTCGCCCAGCGCGAGCAGGTATTCAAAAAGGACAGGGAGGAGATAAAGCGCATAGCCGTCGACGGCGCGCGCCTCCTTAAGCAACTGACCGAGCAGGCGGGCGAGAACTACCGCTTCGAGTACTCTCCCGAATCCTTCACGGGCACCGAGCCCGAGTATGCCCTCGAGGTGTGCAACGCCGTTCTGGACGTGTGGCAGCCCACGGCGGACAGAAAGGCCATAATCAACCTGCCCGCCACCGTGGAGAACGCCATGCCCCACGTCTATGCCCAACAGATAGAGTACATGCACAAGCACCTGAACTACAGGGATTGCGTTGTGCTCTCGCTGCATCCCCACAACGACCGCGGCTGCGGAGTGGCCGCCGCCGAGACGGGCCTTTTGGCGGGCGCCGACAGGATAGAGGGCACGCTCTTCGGCAACGGCGAGCGCACGGGCAACGTCGACATAATAACTCTGGCCATGAACATGTACTCGCAGGGCGTCGATCCCTGCCTCGACCTCTCCAACATGCCATATATAACCGCCCTCTACAAGTCGTACACGGGCATGCCCGTCAGTCCCCGTCAGCCCTACGCGGGCGAGCTGGTGTTCGCCGCCTTTTCGGGCTCCCATCAGGACGCCATCGCCAAGGGCATGGCGTGGCGCGCGCAGAAGGGGGGAGTGTGGGAGGTGCCCTATCTTCCCATCGACCCCAAGGACGTGGGCAGAGAGTACGAAAGCGACGTCATCCGCATCAATTCCCAGTCGGGCAAGGGCGGCGTGGGCTATGTCATGCAGACGGCCTTCGGCATCAACATGCCCCGCGCCATGAAGGAGGACATGGGCTACAGGGTGAAGCACCTCTCCGACGTCACCCACAGCGAGCTCAAGCCCGAGGCCATCTACAACGTGTTCAAGGAGAGCTACCTCGAAAACCGCCCCGCGTTCGACATTTCCGAATGTCACTTCCGCCAGGTGGACGGCATCGAGGCCTCGGTCACCATCCTCAAGGGCGGCAGGGAAACCACCATAATTTCCAAGGGCAACGGCAGGCTGGACGCCGTGTCCAACGCGCTCAAGGCCTGCTTCGGCGTCACATACACCCTTACGGGCTACGAACAGCACGCCCTCGGCGAGGGCTCGCGCTCCAAGGCCATTTCGTATGTCGGGGTGGAGAGCGGCGACAAGGTGTATTTCGGCGCGGGCGTCGACGACGACATAATAAAGTCCTCCTACAAGGCCCTCACCTCGGCGGTCAACAATCTGCTCGCCGCGTGCGGAGATGTCTGATCAAAGGGGCCGGGCGGCGCCAAAGTCATCAAAATTTCACCAAAGCAGTTTGACAGCGCCGCGCCGTAGTGGTATAATCATTTAAAAAGGGCGCGGGGGCGCCGCACGCGGCGCCCCCGCGCCACTAAAAGTCAAGGAAATTTTAATATGCATCCTCAGCCGCTGTTTTCAATTTTCGGCCAGGAAATTTATGCCTACGGCATCTGCATGGCCGTCGGCATAATCGCCTGCTTCATCTTTCTGATGTGGGCGTTCTGGTACCGCAACTTCAACGAGGAGGCCTCCGACAAGATCCTCGTCATCGGCATAGGCGCCACGGCCTTCGGAATATTCATGGCCATGGTCTTTCAGTCGGTCTACAACTATATCGAAGATCCCTCCGAGGGCTTCCGCTTAAACACCTCCATGACCTTCTACGGCGGCCTCATCGGCGGCGTGGGCTCCTTTCTCATTGTGTGGAACCTCTATGTGTTCGTCATCGCGCCCCGCGTCAAAAAGATAAAGGTGCTGCAGAACCACATGAACGCCTCGCTGTCGGACGCCCTGCCCATCATCCCCATAGGCATAACCATTGCGCACGCCTTCGGCAGACTGGGCTGCTTTTTCGGCGGCTGCTGCTACGGCCGTCCCACCGAATCGTGGATAGGTCTGCCCTGCGCCCACGGCTATAACGAGGCGCTCGGCATGAACATGGACGGCGTAAACGTCATCCCCGTTCAGCTTATGGAGTGCATATTCCTGTTTGTGCTCTCCGCCGTGATGGCGCTGCTCTACTTCAGGTATAAATTCAACTGCAACATGGGTCTGTATGCCATTGCATACGGCATATGGCGCTTTATAATCGAATTTTTCCGCGTCGACCACCGCGGCGACTTCGTGGGTAGCCTCTCGCCCTCGCAGTTCTGGGCCATAGTAATGGTAGTGCTCGGCGTGGCCTATTTCTTCCTCTACAAATACCTTCTCACCCGCTTTATGAAGCACCCCGAACTTCAGCCGTCGCTGCGCGGCAAAGAGAAGGAGGAGCCTCAGGCTCAGCAGTAAAATTTTTCGGTTGACCCGCATATATGTCCCGTTTAATATAATGTGCGCGGCGCGGCAGGCTTATGCCTGCCGCGCCTTTTTCGCGCCCTTTTCGCTCTTTCGGCAAAAGGGAGGCGGCGGAACCAAAGGTTCCGCCGCCCTTAGGAGCGTACCCGCGATCTTGCGATCGGGGTAAAGGATGGGCAAAGCCATATCCGCCGCTGTTTGTATATTTTATCATATATAGATTAGTTTGGCAAGCATATTGGTCAAATAAAATAGACTATTTTTAAAATTTTACAAATCTTTCATAATTGTCCCTTCGTGCCCGCCGAAGGACTGTTCGTCGTCGGCCGGAGCTTTATTCGGCGTATTGTCCGCTAATATGCGCCGCCGCGCTCTTTACCTCTTCGGCGATTGAGGCGGGGGACATCACCTTTACCGCGCCGCCGAAGGAGAGTATTTTGTTTACGAGCCCCTCCTTGGGCAGTTTGATGGTGCATGTCAGCGCCCTGCCGCGCGGCTCTATCGAATCGACGCCCAGCCACTCCTCGGCGTCGGCCAGCGCCGTGCGCGCTATCTCCAGCGTCACCTCGGTCATCTCCTCGTCCGAATAGGAGAAGTTCAGCGGTATGTCGGCCTTGGATATGTTCTTTCTCTCAAAGTGCTCGCCCGTGAACATCAGCCGCTTGATGCGCCCTATCTTAAAGGTGCGGAAGGACTGCTTGGTGTGGCAGAAGGCGTAAACGTACCACACGTTGCGCTTGAGTATCAGCACATAGGGGTCGATTATCCTCCGCGAGTGCTCGCCCTCGCGCGAGATATAGTCTATGTCCAGACAGGCCCCGTCGTCCACCGCCCTCTCGCACGAGCGCAGTTTGGCGGTAAAGGCGCCCATGTCGCCCCACGCCCCGCCGTCTATTATTATGTTTCCGCACACCGAAAGTTCGCGCCTGTCGCTCTTCTGCCTGCTCTCAAGCTTGCTCAGCGCCGTAACGGCGGCGGGGTCGCCCGCCTGATCGGCCCACGCCTGCAGCGCGTTGCGCGCGGCGGCGTACTCCTCGCGCGTAAGGTATCCCGCGGGCAGGCTGTATGTGTCCGAAAGCATTATGCCCCCGTATCTGCCCCGCTTTACCTCCAGCGGTATGCCGGCTATAGTAAGATCCTCTATGTAGCGGTAGATGGTGCGCTCCGAAAGGTCGTACCTCTCGGCCAGCTCGGCGGCCGTCACGCGCTTGCGCGAGAGCAGCAGCGCCAAAATTTTCATAAGAGTCTGGTATTTCACGGGCATGTCCTCCGTATAATATATCGAAGCCGGGCCTCTAAGGGGCGTCTCTCCGCCCCTCGGGCGCGCCTGAAAAGGCGCGTTTTGCCGTCTGTCAATATATTTTTATAAAATTTTTTTAAAAATATTTGAAAATATTTTATCATACCTGACTTTTTATGTCAAGTATTATGATTATAATATATATCGTAAACAGGTTGCGGCCGCCGTGGCCGCGGGAGGACTACGAAATATGAGTAAATTATATCGTGCATACATATCCGCGCAGAAGGCGCGCATACGCGCGGGGAGGGAGGACGAGATGGAGCTCATCTGCTCCGACGGCACAATACGCCCGTTGTCGGGCTGCATTACGCCGCTGCGCGACTCCGCCGACATTCTCGATGAGATAGACGGCCTTTGCGGGCTCAACATGCGCGAGCGCACGGCCGCCGCCTTTGCCGCCCGCCGCTTGGAGGGCGCGGCTGCCTGAGCGCGGAAAAAAATTGCGGGCGGGGATACTCCCCGCCCGCCCGCCGCGCGGGCGCAGAGGCGCCCGCGCGGCCTTCACTTTACAAGCAGCCTTTCGGCCAGCGCCACAAGGGCGTACATTGCCCCCGCAAGGGCGCACAGTATCATCGTGGCCGTCATCACGAGGTCGAGCCTGAACACCTGCCCGCCGTAGACTATCAGGTAGCCGAGCCCCGCGCGCGACACAATGTATTCGCCCATCACCGAGCCTATCCACGCCAGCCCGACGGCCACCTTCAGGGTGTTCATCAGCTGGGGGAGGGAGGCGGGTATCACAAGCTTTGTCAGCGTCTGCCGCTTGTTGGCGCCCAGCGCCCTCATCAGCGTCAGCATGGTCGCGTCCACCTGCAAAAAGCCGGTCAGCGTGTTCATTATGCACACTATCAGGGCAATTATCACCGTCATGAATATTATGGCCGTGTAGCCCGTGCCCATCCAGATTATTATCAGCGGCCCCAGGGCAATTTTGGGCAGGGCGTTGAGCACAACTATATACGGCTCGAAAATCTTCCTCGCGCCCTCGCTCATCCACAGCGCCACGGCCACGGCGTAGCCGACTATGACGGCGGCGGCAAAGCCCGTCACCGTCTCCATCAGCGTTACGCCTATGTGGTAGAACAGGTTGCCCGTGGCGTACAGCTCGCCCAGCGTGGCTATGACGCGCGAGGGGGAGGAGGTGACAAAGGGGTCTATCACCTCCAGCCGCGCAAACAGCTCCCACAGCCCTATCAGGGCGGCAAGCAGTCCCGCGCGGGCCGTCCATACAAGTATTTTTTTGCGCTTTACGCCCTTTAAATAGCGCATATGTTCGGGCGAATAGGTTTTTGCGTTTTTCATAAGTCACTTTCCGGCCGAGGCAAAATGTCCCTCGGCCCCCTTTTATAGTCCGAGCTCGGCGCGCAGTTTTTCAAACAGCGGCGCAAACGAAGGCGAGCTCCGCCGCGATTTGGGCGTGCCGTCGCCGAAGTCTACGTCGTGCTCGGCCACCACCCGCGCGGGCCGCGCCGAAAGCACGGCCACCTTGTCGGAGAGCGCTATGGCCTCGGATATGTCGTGCGTCACGAGCAGCGCCGTCTTTTTTTCGCTCTTTATTATGCTCTGCACGTCGTCGCACACCTCCAGCCTCGTCTGATAGTCGAGCGCCGAAAAGGGCTCGTCGAGCAGCAGCAGTTCGGCGCCCGCGGCCAGCGTGCGTATGAGCGCCACGCGCTGCCTCATCCCGCCCGAAAGTTCGGCGGGCTTCTTTTTCAAAAAGTCCTTCAGTCCGTACTTTTCGGCGAGGGCCAGCGCCCTCGCTTTGGCATCGGGCCCCGCGCCGCCGTTTATCTCCAGCGGCAGGCAGATGTTGCCCTCCACCGTCCTCCACGGAAAGAGCGCGTCGCGCTGCAGCATGTAGCCGCAGCGTGCGTCCGTCCGCTCTATCCTGCCGCCCGTGGGCGCAATGAGCCCCGCCGCAAGCGAGAGTATGGTGGTCTTTCCGCACCCCGAAGGGCCTATCACGGAAAGGAATTGCCCCCGTACTATGCTTAAATCAAGCCCCTTTATGGCCGTCGTCTCGCCCGAGAGCGTGTGGTAGGTGTAGTCCACCGAGCAAAATTTTATCATGCCTTTGCGTACACCTGTTCGTAGACGGCGTGGGCCGTCTCGGTCAGCACAAGGTCGTCGAAGTCCACCCGCCTTTCAAGCTCGCCCGCGCTCTCTATGATGTCCTGCAGACGGGTGAAGGCGCTCTCCTTCATGGCCATGTCGTCCACCCACGCGTCTATCGACTTGTAGCTGTCAAGCGATATCTCCAGCGATTTTACGGTAGTGCCGTCGAAGTATGGCGCCAGCTTTTGGGCGACGACGGAGGAGGGGGTCTCGTTGACGTACTTTATCGCCCTCGTCACCGCGCGCAGAAAGCCCTCTATGCGGCCGGGGTCGGCCTCTATATAGCTGCGTTTGGCCATAAAACAGGTGTAGGGCACCTCGCCCGACTGCTGCCCGACGGAGGCTACGATATATCCCTTGCCCTCGGCCTCGTATTGGCTGGCGGCGGGCTCGAACATGGTGCAGTAGTCTGCCACGCCTCCCTCAAAGGCGGCCGTCATCATGTTGAAGGCCACGTCGTAGTTGAGTTCGGCCTCCACGCCCTTCTCCTTGAGGGCGTATTCAAAGGTCATGGCGGGCACGCCGCCCTTGCGGCCGGCGAGTATCTCCTTGCCCTCGAGGTCGGCCCATTCAAAGTCGGGTTGGCTCTCCCTGCCCACCAGAAAGCTGCCGTCGCGCTTGGTCAGCTGGCCGAACACCATGGGGAGGTCGTTGGAGTCGCCTATGGCCACATATATGGCCGCCTCGGGGCCGCAGAAGCCTATGTCCGCCCCGCCCGACAGCACGGCCGCCATGGTTGCGTCGGCGCCGCCGCCGTTGGTCAGCTCTATTTTAATGCCCTCCTCCTCGAAGTACCCCAGCCCGTCGGCGAGGTACAGCGGTGCGTAGAACACCGAGTGCGTCACTTCGTTAACGCGTATTACGCCGTCGTCGTCCGTCGCGCACGCCGCAAGCGAGAGGGGCGCGGCCGCGGCCAGCGCCGCGGCCGCGCAGATACAGATAAGTTTTTTCTTCAACACATTTCTCCTTTTAGTAGTGGCGTTGGAAAAATTTTTGATATTACATATTATGTCGGCGCCTCAACGTTTGACAATCCGCGCCCCGATATTTTATAATATCTCTGTATCACGTTGACGGGCGGAAGGGGAGAGCGCCTCCCCGCCGCGCCGCTTTTTAGAAGAGGAATTTACATGGAAAAGATCTACGATCCGCACGACTTCGAGGATAGACTGTATAAGGATTGGGAAGAGCACGGCTACTTCAGGGCCGAGCGCGACGACAGCAAAGTGCCCTTCACCATAATGATGCCGCCTCCCAACATCACAGGGCAGCTGCACATGGGCCACGCGCTCGACAACACCCTGCAGGACGCCATCACGCGCTTCAAGCGCATGCAGGGCTACTGCGCGCTGTGGCTGCCCGGCACCGACCACGCCTCCATAGCCACCGAGGTAAAAATTGTCGAGGAGATGGCCAAGGAGGGCATCAAAAAGAGCGATATCACCCGCGAACAGTTCCTCGAGCGCGCATGGGCGTGGAAGGAAAAATACGGCGGCAGGATAGTTGAGCAGCTCAAAAAGATGGGCTCCTCGTGCGACTGGTCGCGCCTGTCCTTCACCATGGACGAAAAGTGCTCCAAGGCGGTCAGGGAGGTGTTCGTCAACCTCTATAACAAGGGCCTCATCTACCGCGGCTCGCGCATAATCAACTGGTGCCCCCACTGCAAAACGGCGCTCTCCGACGCCGAAGTCGAGTACGCCGAGGAAAATTCCTTCTTCTGGCACCTCAAATATCCCGTAGAGGGGAGCGACGAGTATGTCGTCGTCGCCACCACCCGCCCCGAGACCATGTTCGGCGACACGGCCGTGGCCGTCAACCCCGCCGACAAGCGCTACAAGCATCTCATAGGCAAAAACGTCGTCCTGCCCATAGTCAATAAGCCCATCCCCGTCGTGGGGGACGAGCACGCCGACATGGAGTTCGGCACGGGCTGCGTAAAGATAACTCCCGCGCACGACCCCAACGACTTCGAAGTCGGCCTCCGCCACGGCCTGCCCGTCGTCCGCGTCATGAACGACGACGGCACCATGAACGAGAATGCGGGCAAGTACTGCGGCATGGACAGGTACGAGTGCAGAAAGGCGCTCGAAGCCGACCTCGAGGCGCAGGGATACCTTTTAAAGAAGGAGCCCCACGCCCACAACGTAGGCCATTGCTACAGGTGCCGCTCCACCGTAGAGCCCATAGTTTCCAAGCAGTGGTTCGTAAAGATGGAGCCCCTCGCCCGCCCCGCCATCAACGCCGTAACGTATAAAAAGACTACGTTCATACCCGAAAGGTTTGCAAAGATATACTTCAACTGGATGGAGAACGTAAAGGATTGGTGCATCTCCCGCCAGCTGTGGTGGGGCCACCGCATACCCGTGTGGTACTGCCCCGACTGCGGAAGGGAGATATGCGCCAAGGAGGATCCTGCAGAGTGCCCTCACTGCGGCTGCAAAAATCTCAAGCAGGACGAGGACGTGCTCGACACATGGTTCTCCTCGGCGCTGTGGCCCTTCTCCACGCTGGGCTACCCCGACGACACGCCCGACCTCGACTACTTCTACCCCACCGACCTGCTCGTCACGGGGTACGACATAATCTTCTTCTGGGTCGCCAGAATGATATTCTCGGGGCTCGAGCACATGCGCAAGGTGCCCTTCCGCTATGTGCTCATCCACGGCATAGTGCGCGACGACAAGGGCAGAAAGATGTCCAAGTCTTTGGGCAACGGCGTCGACCCCCTGCAGGTCATTCAAAAGTACGGCGCCGACAGCCTGCGCTTCTCCCTCCTTCAGGGCGTGGCCCCCGGCAACGACATGCGCTACTCCGACGCCAAGGTGGAAGCCTGCCGCAACTTCATGAATAAGATATGGAACGCGGGCAGATATATCGTTATGAACTGCGAGGGCGGCACCATTAAGCCCCTCGCCGAAGTCAGGCTGACGCATGCCGACAAGTGGATAATCTCCAAGCTCAACGCCGTCGTGCGCGACGTCACCCTCGCCCTCAACAAGTTCGAGCTGGGCGTCGCCTGCCAGATACTTTACGACTTCATGTGGTCGGACTTCTGCGACTGGTATATCGAGCTCACCAAGCCCGCGCTGTGGTCGGACGACGACGAAAGAAAGGACAACGCCGTGTCCGTGCTGCACTATGTGCTGACCACGGCCCTAAAGCTCCTGCATCCCTTCGTGCCCTTCATCACCGACGAGATCTACCGCAATCTCCCCCAAAACGAGGGCTCGATAATGACGCAGGAATTCCCCCGCTACAACTCCAAGCTGACCTACAAAAAGGAATCGGCTGCCTTCGAGGGCGTCATGGACATAATCAAGTCGGTGCGCTCCATAAAGACCGAAGTGGGCTGCGCCCCCTCCAAAAAGGTGACGCTGTATATCCTCGCCGAAAACAGGCGCATGATCTCGGCCAACGCCGACAATATCTTAAAGCTCGCCGGCGCCGCCGAAATAAAGTTTGTGTCCTCGCAGGAGGAGGCGGGCGAAAAGCCCGTCACCAAGGTGCTGCCCGCCTGCACGCTGTTCATCCCCATGGGCGAGCTCGTCGACCTCGAAAAGGAGAGGGAGAGGCTTGGAAGAGAGCTCGACCGCGTCACCGAGGAGATACGCCGCGCCGACGGCAAGCTCAACAATCAGGGCTTTGTCGCCAAGGCGCCCAAAAAGCTCGTCGACGACGAGCGCGAAAAGCTCAACAGATTCCGCGTCCTGCGCGAAAAGATAGTTGAACAATTAAAGGCCCTCGACTGATTTTCGGCCCGCGCGCCGCGGGGCGTTTTCGTCCCTGCACGGGCAAAGGAGGCATAGTATATGGCAAGCAAGCGCTCCGCACGCAAGGCGGCAAGCTTTGTAAAGCGTCACCCCAAAATAGTTGCGGCGATAGTGATAATTCTGGTGCTGCTCGTTGCGGCGGCGGCAATTTTCTACTTTCTCCGCCCCGACCTCTTCAACAGAGCCGTGGACAGGCTGAGGCAGGAATACCTCGAGTACACTCAGCTCTTCTACAAGGACACCGACAAGGACGACCCCGAGGGCACCAACGGCGCCCCCGTCGCCGATATCGACCCCGGCAAATTCGAGGAAATCGCCGGCTCGCAGTTCTCCATACACTTTTTGGAGCTCGGCAACGAGTACACGGGCGACTGCACTCTCATCGACTGCGGCGACACCGAAGTGCTCATCGACGCCGGTTCGCGCAAGTCGTCGGCCACCACGATAAATTCGTACATAGAGCAGTACTGCGAGGACGGAAAGATAGAATACGTCATTGCCACCCACGCCCATCAGGATCACATAGCGGGCTTTGTGGGCAATTCCTCGGGCGGCAGCCGCACGGGCGTTTTATACAACTTCGAAGTGGGCACCATCATCCAGTTCTCCCGCCACAACACCAATTCGCAGATATACAAGGACTATGTCGCGGCCACCGAGTACTGCGAGGAAGAGTACGGCACGGCCGTCTACAACGCCGACGACTGCTGGTACGGCCGCGGCGGCGCGTCCCGCTCTATCTCCCTCAACGCCGAGGGCACTCTCACCTTGAATATACTCTATAACTATTTCTACGAGCACGACACCTCCGACGAGAACGACTACTCCGTCTGCACCCTCTTGAGCTACGAGCCCGAGGGGGGAGAGGCGAGCCACTATCTCTTCACGGGCGACCTCGAAGGCGACGGCGAGGAGCACCTCGTCGAGGACAACGACCTCCCCCAAGTAGTGCTCTTCAAGGGCGGACACCACGGCAGCAAGACGTCGTCCACCGACAAACTCCTCGATATCATAAAGCCTCAATACGTTGCCGTATGCTGTTGCTCGGGCTCCACCGAGTACACCGACAACAACGACAACACCTTCCCCACTCAGGCCTTTATCGACAGGGTCTCCAAGCACACCGACGCCGTCTACTGCACCTCGCTCGCAGTCGACGACGACAAGGGCTTCGCCTCCATGAACGGCGACATCGTCTTTTACTTTGTGCCCGCTTCGGCCGAAGAGGAGGGCGGTTTGAAGCTCTGGTGCTCAAACAACACCTTAAAGCTGAAGGACACCGACTGGTTCAAGTCGCACCGCACCTGCGAGCGGTGGGGGTGGTCTGCCGAGGACAGGGCGGCCTTCATCCCTTCGGCGTAGCCGTATTTTGCAATATGTTTATGCCCGCCGCGTGGAGCACTCCGCGCGGCGGGCATATTTTGCGCCCCGCCGTCATATCTATATACACAATACACACACTCGGCTACAGGGGAGGCGGCAATGGAAAACAAAACTCACACTCTCACTCTCGAGGACACCAAGCGCATATCGGCTACGGGCATCGAGGGCGTGCGCGACTTCTCGCCCACGCAGTTCACCCTCGTATATGCCGGCGGCAAAATAGTGGTGGGAGGGGCCGACATGAAGATGGTCGGCTTCTCCAAACAGACGGGCGCCTTTTCGGCCTCGGGCAGCATAACTTCCATAAAGTACGGCGCGGGCGGCGGGCTCAAGACCAAGCTTTTAAAATGAGTCTGCCCTCCTCGCTGATAGTCTGCGCGGCGTGCGGCATAGCGTGCGGAGCAATATACGACGCGCTCTCCCTCGTCCGTGCGCTGATAAGCGCGCCTCTGTCCGTCCGCCCGTCCATTGCCTCGGTCATAAGGTCGGTTTTCGACCTCGCCTTCTGGGCAGTCTGCGCCGTTTTGTTTATTTTCACTTCGGCAAAATTATCTTTTCCCGCCCTCAGGGTACTGATGTTAGTTTTATTTGGCGCGGGATTTGCCCTTTATCTTAAAAGTTTGCACATAATTGTTGCTTTTTTCGAAAAAAGAGTGTATAATACAATAAACAAATGGTCGTCTGAAAGGAGGAAAAGGCGTGCAAAACGAAGAAAAGCGCAAAAGGATAATCGCCTCGGTCACGGTTGCCGGCGTCATTCTCATAGTCGTTCTCTTCGTGGTGGTCATCTGTCAGATAGTCGACATCTGCGTGCTCAAGGCCCGCAGGGACAGGCTTAAATATGAATACGAGTACACCATGTCCCAAATAGAGGAGGGCAACGACTGGCTGGAGAATTTTGAACTCAACGAGGACAAGATAATGTATCAGCTGGCCATACAGAACGGCTACCGCCCCCGCTGAACAAAGCAATGGGAGCGGCGCGCCGAAAATACGGCATTTAAAATGGGCCCCGCCGTCCGTTTTGCGCTCCTGCGCGGGGACGGAGCATACAGGAGTATTTTCACGTTATGAAGATCGCCGCCATCGATATCGGTTCCAATTCCGTTCGCCTCATGCTGTGGGCGGACGGAAAAACTTTATATAAAAAGATAGCCACCACCCGCCTCGGCGAGGGGCTCATCTCCACGGGCGCCATGAGCGGGCAGGCCATCGCCCGCACCGCGCAGGCCGTGGCCGCCTTCAGGCGGGAGGGCGAGGAGCAGGGCGCTAAAACCGTGCTCGCCTTCGCCACGGCCGCCGTCCGCTCGGCCTCAAACAGGGCGCAATTTCTCGCCGCCGTCAGAGGGGAGGCGGGGCTGGACGTCGACGTCATCTCGGGCGAGGAGGAGGCGCGCATAGGCATCCTCGGCGCGCTCGGCTTTGGCGACGGCGGCATTATCGACCTCGGTGGCGCCTCCACCGAAATAACCGTGCAAAGGGAGGGGCGCAGGCTGTACAGCTACAGCGCCGACATAGGCACCGTCCGCCTCTTCGACGCCTGCGGAAGGGATATGGGCGCCCTTCGGGAGTATATAGGCGCCCGCCTTGCCCAATACGGCAGCGTGCCCTCGGAGGGGCTGAAGTTTTACGGCATAGGCGGCACGGCCACCACCATAGCGGCCGTATATCTCGGGCTCGAAAGCTACGATCCCGCCGCCGTCGACGGCTGCGTCGTTCCCGCCGAGGAGATAGGCGGCATGGCGGATAAACTGCTGTCCATGACGGTGGAGGAGGTAAAAAAGGTCAGGGGCATGGAGCCCCGCCGCGCCGACATAATCGGCGGCGGCTGCCTGCTCATGTACAGCATTTTAAATATGCTCGGCGCGCCCGAGCTGGTCGTCTCCGAAAGGGACAATCTCGAAGGCTACGTTTTAAGCCGTGCGGGGGGGTGGGGGCAATGAACGGCCGCGTCCTCTTCGCCGTGGCAATAGTCCTTTCCCTCGCCCTCGCGGCGGGGTGCGGCTATGTGTTCTGCACGGCGTATCCTCTGCCCGCAGGCGCGCTCGCCGCAATATATATCGGGGGCATTGCCCTCTCCGTGCCGATATGCGACCTCTTGCACGAGGGCGCGCACTTCGCCGTAGGTAACGCCCTCAAAATGGGCGTAAAGTGGTGCAGGTATGTGCCTTTCGCGCCGTCATCCGTCACCGTCGATCCGCGTTCGTGCGGACATATGCGCCTTCGAATGGCCATAACCGCCTCGGCGGGGGTGACCGTAAACGCCCTCTTTGCCGCCCTCGGCATTGCCGCGCTCTTCGGCGCCCTGCCCGCGTGGCTGTGCGTTTTGGCGCCCTACAGCGCCTATCTCGCCCTTCTCAACGGCGTTCCCGACGACCGCTCGGCCCGCAACGACGGCGAGGTGGTGCGCGGCCTCATCGTTCTCGACGACGCCTCCCGCGTAATGCTGGCCCTTCTCAACGTGCAGTCCCGCCTCAATACGGGCGAAAGGCTGGCAGATATCGACGGGCAGGAGCTCTTCGCCCTTCCCCAGCTGCCCGAGGACGACGTGCTCTTCATCATGCTCACCCGCCTGAGGTACGAGTATCTCGCGGCCGCAGGGAGGGAAGAGGAGGCCTTAAAGTATCTCGAGCGCTTCAATGAGCTGCAAGTTTACCTCCCCGAAGGGTATGACTTTTCCGACGATAATAAATAATAGAACGGCACATATGCCGCAACCAATACATATATGAGCACTAAGATCAAAATAATTTTGTCGGCTGCCGCAACGCTTGCCGTAATGATAGTCATATTTATATTCTCGGGTCAGTCGGGCGAAACGTCGTCGGGCGCCAGCAACGGCGTGGGGGAATTCGTCTTGGGCCTGCTCGGCATCGAGGTGCCGCCCGGTCAGTCGCCCTCGGATGTCGAAATAATCTTCGGCTTTAAAATTCGCAACCTCGCGCACATATTCCTGTACACCTGTCTCGGCGCGGCAAGCTATACATTTTTCGCCTCGCTCTGTTCGGCAAAATTCAAAAGGGGCGCCTTCAATCTCTGCCTTGCGGCGCTGTGCGCGTTTACGTTCAGCCTGCTGTATGCTTGCACCGACGAATTTCATCAATCGTTTATCCCCGGGCGCTCGGCCACCGTGCGCGACGTCCTTATCGACTGCATAGGCATAGCGCTGTCGGTTGCGCTCATCACCGCCGCCCGCGTTGTTGCCCTTTTAGTGCGCCGCGCAAAAGCAAAAAATGTTTGACATTTGCTTAGATTTCTGTTATATTATAAAGGTATTCAAAAGCCGCGCCTGCTGAGCAGAGCCTTTAAGTTGAAACATTAACGCGGATATGGCGGAATTGGCAGACGCGCGGGACTTAGAATCCCGTGGGCGACCGTGCAGGTTCAAATCCTGTTATCCGCACCAAAAATATTATTGCGATTTTGTGGTGAAATTTTAGGGGACATCGGCAGGGAAGCAGAACATACAATTAAATTTGGGGATGTAGCTCACCCGGTAGAGCGATACGTTCGCAACGTATAGGTAGTCAGTTCGAGTCTGATCATCTCCACCACGGAAACAGCCGCCCGTTTGGGCGGCTGTTTTGCGGTGGAGTGAAGGCGAACTGCGCGCGTAAAGGTGGGTGTATTGCGAAAAAGTAAATCGCCCAGTTCGCGCGAGGAAACCGACGCTCGGCCGAGGGGCCCCTTTAGGGGTTTCGGCCGATACTGATCATCTCCACCACGGAAACAGCCGCCCGTTTGGGCGGCTGTTTTTGCGGTGGAGCGAGTATTACGCAGCAGTGGGTTCGGGTAGTTTTTTTATTGCCGCCAAAGGAATAATCTTGATAAAATACAAGCCGAGCGGAACCGCTCGGCTTGTATCGTAAAATGAAAATTCTACTTTAATACGCAATAATAACATTATTGGCAATCAACTCCGACGACTTCATATCGTCTTTTTCGTGGGAGTATTTGCCGAAATGAACGCAAATATCTCCCGCCAGGCGGCCTTGCTCTCCTTCAGCCGGGGGAACATATACATAAAGTCGTGCCACATTCCGTCGAAGATATGCAGCTCGGCCGAACAGCCCCTTTTCAGCAGCCCGTCGCGGAGCGTCTTGCTGTCGCTGAGCGAGGTCTCCAGCCCGCCGCACAAAATGAGCGTTTTGGGGAACGCGCTTAAATCGGCGTAAGCGGGCGAGAGGTAGGGACAGGTTGGGGGCGTATCGCCGCAATAGGGCGATATGCGGCGGATATGCCTTTCGTGCTCTTCAAAGTCGCAGCCCCTCGGCAGGGCGTAGAGGGGGTCGCTATAACAATTTTCCCTGTAGGAACTCCCCGAAGCCGCCATGTCTATGTATGAACATATGCAGACGAGCGCGGACGGCAGCGGAAGGCGGGCGTCCCTCGCCCTCAGGCAAGTAGAGAGGAGCAGGTTTGCGCCGAAGCTGTCGCCTATGGCGACAAAATGGGCGTCTGATAGCACGCTTTTGCAGAGTTCGGCGTATGCCGAATAGCATTGGTCGTGCACGGCGGGATAGGTGAGGTCGGCGCCGGTGCGGTAATCTATGCTGTACACGGTGCAGCCGCAGTTTGCGGCGAGCCCTTCCGCCGCTCTGCGGTACATGTCGTTCATGGGCGCCGTGTGCCCGCCGCCGTGGAACTGCAAAATTATCCCGCCGCCCCATTGAGGCGGCACTAATTTTTCCACCCGAACTCCGCCGAGATTCTGCAAGTCAAATGAAAATCCCTTCGGCGGTTCATACGGCCTGTTTTTAAGCGTGACCGACCGCGACAGCGAGGCAAATTTCCTTCTGTACGGATAGGTGAAGGCCCTCAGCGCCGTCCGCACGATCGCCGCGCCCAAGGAGATCACAGCTCTTTCAGCCGCTCGTTCATGTTCTTCACGAGCGGGCGCATGATAAGGCCGACCAAAACGCCCGACCTGATATAGCAGTAGACCTCGTTCCAAAGCCCGTAAAAGGCCAGTTTTTGCATGCAGTAGCGGCTTGAGCCGTACTTTTTAATATACGTTTCGCGCAGAAAGAAGCGCTTGCCCGTCAGATTATCGAACTGAAACAGGTCGTACTCCCTGTCGGCGTATGCCGAGTTGAGCGGGTCGATAAAGCCCGTTATCTCGTAGCCCTTTCCCACCATGATATTGCCTACGTTGAGGTCGCCGTGGATGAGGCAGGCCTCTTTTACCTCTTCGGAGAATATTATGTCAAACTTTTGCCATGCCGCCCGCATGGCGAGTATGACGCTCTCTTTCAGCTTTCCCGCCGCAAAATACTCTTCGGCCCTTTTCAATACTTCTTCGGCGAAGGGGCGGTAGTAGCTCAGCCAGCTGTCGCAGTCGGCGTTCACGGTGTCGCCGAACTTGTCGTTTTTGCAGCAATGTATGGCGTGCAGCGCCGTGGTGACCTGGTCGGCAAACGCCTCTCTGCGCTTTCTGCCGAGGAGGAGCATGCCGAGCGCGAAGAGCGAGCTCTTGCCCTCTATCTGTTCCATGCCGTAACAGTCCACGGGTATTTGCCCGTCGGCTGGCCGCGTAAACAGCACCTTAGGCACTTTTAACGTGCTGTACTTTGCAAGCAGTTCAAGGTCGTGCGCTTCCTTTTCCATCATGCCCTCTGCCCGCAAAAATTTGACGACAAGTTTTTGTCCGTTCCCGCGTTCGACGGCTACGGCGCGGCCGAACGAACCTCCGCCTAAATATTTAAGCTTTGCGGCGGGGCCGCCCCAGTTTTGCGCGGCTATGATTTCGGCATATTCCAATGCCTGCTCTTTGGTGAGCGGCAGGGCGTGTATCCTTTCAACTTTCATGTTGCTTACCTCTTTACCCGATTATACCATTGCCGCCGCCGTAAGTCTATCTCTCTGTTTGTCTTAATTGTTTCCGTTCTTTACCGTCCGTTCAACGCGTTGCGGCATACCGGACGGGAGTAATCGGGTTCATTTTATTGCCGTCCGGTATTGTGCGGGAGTCATGCCGAAGCGGGCTCCGAAATGTTTATACAATGCGGAGGGCACTTTATAGCCTATCTCCAGGGCGATATCCTCTACGCTCATATCCGTGGAGGACAGCAACTCCGCCGCCCGCTGCAGGCGGTATTCGGACAGCAATTCCGAAAATTTTCTGCCCGTCTGCCGCCTCACAAGTCTGCTTGCGTAGGCGGGGGTGTAACCGTAGGTTTTGGCAAAGTGCGCAAGCGACGCCCGCTTGAGTTGGGTCTGAAAATATTCGTCGTAAAACCGATCGGTGTCCGCGCTATGCTCCGTCTGTCCGCGGGCAAGCTCGCAGAGCAGCAGGGACAACAGCGCGCGGGTCGCGCTCCCATGACAGGCGTCGCGCATGCGGCTCTCCCTAAGCAGTCTTATCAGCAGGTATTCGGCAAAGAGAGACGTGCGCTCAAACATGATAATTTGCCGGTTTGGCAGGGGGATATCGTCCGTCGAACGGGCAAACAGCCCGCACGGTATAACGGCCTTTAAAATTACGTCGCTCCTGTCGGCGCGCTCTATGCGGTGGGACGCACCGGGGCGAAGCAGACAGCACTGCCCCTTTTTCAACTGCGTTTGCCGTCCGTCCTTCAGAGTTTGCAAACATCTGCCCGCCTGCACATATACGAGCTCGTAAAATTCGTGGGAGTGCATATACGGCCGCTGCACCGCCGTATGTTTCTTTATGTAAAATGTCTGCGACCTGCGCACGGGCAGGGGCATACCGACGGGAAGGGGACTGCCCGAAAAGAAGTCGGAGAGGGAGAAGTCCTGCTGCCGCGCCTGAAAAATGAGCTGTCCGGCATTGGAAAATTCCCGTCGGACGGCGTTCATCATGTCCTCTTCCGAGCCGAGCGCCGCTCCGTCCTCTTTTTCGTGTTCATGCAAAATTTCTTTAAACGACTTTTCCATATATGATATATCCGTGCGTTAAAATTCTTTACGCTGTCATTATACAACATTTCAGCCGATAAATCAACGGCCTTACCCGATTTAGATTCTGACTTTTTGCGTGCGGTGCGGACGATAAAAAAAGCGGCCGCCCGAACGGGCGGCCGCAAGACAATGTCGGGCAATTAAATGTTATTTGGCGAAAACCTTGTAAACGGCGGCATATATGTCCGCGCGAATGGCCCCGAACTGCTCGGGCGTAAGCTTGTCGCCGAGCGACATTATCTTAAGGGGCAGGGGCTCTTTTCCCTTGCCCAAGGGGGGCTGGATATAGTCGTAGCCGTTGAGCTCAAAGCCGTGCCTCTCGTAAAAGGCTATGCGGCGGGCGGCAATGTCCGTTTGGGGCAGTTCCACTTCGAGCACCACGGGCGCGCGCAGCGCGGCCGTAAGCTCGTCCAAAAACCTTCCGCCCAGCCCGTGTCCGCGCAGGGCGGAGCCGACGGCAAAGTGCTCTAAATATGTGCAGCTTTCAAGCTGCCACCACGCCATGAACGCGCACACCCTGCCCTCGTCGTCGCGCAGGACGGTCACGCGGTACCTGCCGTCCTCAAACAGCGCGGCCTGCTCCTCGCGGCTCCGCCTTTCGCTGTCGGGGAAGCTGAGCTCCATTATCGCGTACATCTCTTCAAATTGCGATCTTTTAAGTAATTCAAGCATAGTTGGCTATATATCTCCTTTTTGGGGCAGTATTTTTTTGCGCTGGGCAACAAATATCACGGCGGCCGCCGCGGTCACTCCCGCCGAGGTGAGGGGGAAGTTGAGCCATATCCCCGTCAGTCCCATGTTCCACAGTATGCCCAAAAAGGCCATAGGCAGCACAAGGGCGTTGCATATCGAAAGCAGCGAGGCGAAAAACGACTTGTTTATGGCCGTAAGGTAGCTCTGCGCCGCAAAGCCGAACCAGCGCGTTAAGAATGTGGCCGAAAATATCTGCAGAGCGAACACGCACATTTTTGCAAGCTCTTCGCTCGGCCCGGAGAGGAAGAGCGAGGATATCGGCCCGGGCAGCGCGAACAGCAGCGCGGCGGCCGCCAGCGAAATTATGCCTCCCGCCGCAAAGATGTATGTGCCCAGCTTTTTTACGCGCTCGGGCGAGCGGCTGCCGTAGTTGTAGCCTATCGCGGGCTGAAGGGAGTCGCACACGCCGTACAAAAGGGGCTGAACTATGTCGTTGAGGTACATTATCACGCCGTATATGCTTACGGCGTCGTCGCCGCCCTCGGCGAGCAGCACGGTGTTGAAAACTATGGCCGTCAGCCTGCCCGCAATGTTGCTCAAAAAGGTGGGAGAGCCCGCCGTTATCATCTTCCACATTACTTTGGGCTCGAATCCGGGGCGGCAGAACTTAAGGCTCATCCTCCCCAGCATAAAGGGCAGCATGGCGGCTATCGTAACGGCTATCATGGCGAGGCAGGTGGCAAACGCCGAGGCCCATATCCCCCAATTAAATGCAAACAAAAACAGTAGCTCCAAAAGCACCGTTCCGCCCGACATGGCAATGTTGAGGGCCATGCTCGTCTTTATCCTGCCGCAAATCCTTAAGTAATTGTCGACGGCGAAAACCATCGTGCACACGGGCGAACACAGCGCGTACACCCTCAGATATTGCACGGCGAAGTCGGCCAGCTCGCCCTCGGCGCCCATCATGCCCATCAGCGCGGGGGCGGCAAACCACATGACGGCGCCCATTACCACGCCGATTATTACTATTGCTATGCACGCGCAGGTGAAGTAGTTGTTTGCGCTCTTCTTGTCCTGCCTGCCCAGCGCTATCGAAATGGGCACCGACGAGCCCACGCCTATCAGGTCGGCCAGCGAAAAGTTTATGGCCACGAATGGGAAGGCGAGGTTGACGGCGTTGAAGGCCGTCTGCCCCAGCTTGTTCCCGACGAATATCCCGTCGAAGAGGCCGTAGAGCGACGAGGCAAGCATGCCCACCGCTCCGGGCAGCGCTACAAGTAAAAACAGCTTCAGCGGCGCCGTTTTGCCGTAAAATGCGTCGTTATCCGTCATATCCTTCGTCAAACTCCATAAAAAAAGCGGTAAAGGCCTCCATGGCGTCGACAAACGCCGCCGAGTACCTTTCAAGCGTCCTCTTTATCGCGTAATTTTCGGCCGAGTGAATGAGGGTCAGCGCCCTCTCGGCATACTCCGCCCCCTTGGGCGTCAGCCTCATCAGTTTTTCCCTGCCGTCCGTCTTGGTGAACTCTATATATCCGTCGGCACGCATCTTGTTTGCCACGGTGTTTACAGTAGTCTTGGGAATGTGCCAGTCGTCGCAGATGTTCTTCTGTGAGTGCTCGCCGCCGTCCGAAAGCGTGTACAGCACATACACCTCGTTCTCGGCCGCCATGCTCCGCTTGGCGTAGTCGTAATACTTTCCGTCCATGCGCGATATGCATCGCGCCAGCCTCGTTATATATGCGTCGGTCATGTTCTCTCCTTATAGTACGTTTCCGTACTCAACTATTGAGGTATTATAGTACGAAACCGTACTTTTGTCAAGTGATTTATAGCATGAATTTTGTTGCAAAAGGGAGGGGGGTGTGGTAAAATAAAGGCGGACTAAAGTTTTTTTGCCGCGGCGGCGGGGCGTCCGCCGCCGCGGCCCAAGGGTACAGCATGAAATTCACCGAACTTACCGTTCACACCACCACCGAGGGCAGCGAGCTCGTGGCCGACATAATGTGGCGCTACACCACTCACGGCGTGGCCATTTCCGACGTGGAGGACGTAATAGCCCTGCAGACAGACAGAGTGATGTATTGGGACTACATGGACGAGTCGCTCACGGCCGACAGGTCGGGCGACGTGCTCGTAAAGGCGTTCATAGCCGATGACGTCGCGCCCGAAACCATATCGCGCATAAGGGAGGACATAGAGGACATGTCCGCCGCCTGCGGCGGCGCTCTGCCTTTGGGCACGCTGGAGATGACCTCGCGCACGGTGGACGGCGACGACTGGATAGAGATATGGCGCAGGCACTTCAGACCCATACACATAGGCAGCATAGTCGTCGTGCCCGAGTGGATAAGCTACGAGAGGGCCGAAGGCGAGCAGGTGGTGCTGCTCGACAACAACATGGCCTTCGGCACGGGCGAGCATGAAACGACCTCCATGTGCGTGGAGCTGCTGCAAAAGTATATCACGCCCCAAAGCGTCTGCATAGACGTAGGCTGCGGCAGCGGCATACTCGGCATATCGGCCGTCAAGCTGGGCGCGGCCTTTGCCTATCTCACCGATATCGACACCGTCGCCGTAAAGAGCGCCAACCACAACTGCGCCCTCAACGGCGTGAGCGGCAGCGTAAAGGTCGCCCACTCCGACCTTTTAAGCAATTCGGATATCGTCGGCGACATAGTGCTGGCCAACATAACGGCCGACGTGCTCTTAAGGCTGGCGCCCTCTATACCCAAAAATTTAAAGAGGGGCGGCACGCTCATCCTGAGCGGTATAATTGATAGCAAAAAGGATGAAGTCATCGCCGCATACGAGGGCGAGGGCCTCACCCTCCGCGAGCAGATCAAAAAGGGAGAGTGGAACGCGCTGGCGTTCGCAAACTCATGAGCGGCGCGCGCAGATTTTTTTGCGGCGACATAGACTATCCCGCCCGCGCCGAGGCCGAGCTGACGGGCGAGGAGTTCGCGCACGCAAAGACCGTTTTAAGGATAGGCGAGGGGGACGAGATAGTCCTTCTCGACGGCAACGGCGGCGAATACCCCGCCATAGTGACGGCCGTCGGAAAGCACTCGCTCACGGCGCACATAACGGGCAGCGCCGTCGGCAGCCGCGAACCGCGCACCCCCGTCCGCCTGCTTATAGGCGCGCTCAAGGGCGACAAGACCGAGCTCGTCGTGCAGAAGGCTACAGAACTCGGGGTGAGCTCGATAGCCGTGTTCTCCTCCAAATATTGTTCGGCGTATATCAACCAAAACAAGCTCGAACGCCTCAACCGCGTCGCGCGCGAGGCCGCCAAGCAGTGCCTGCGCTCCCGCGCGCCCTCGGTGGAGTACTTCGGCGACCTAAAGGGCGCTCTTGCCTCGGCCACGCAGTTCAAAAATAAGCTGTTCGCGTGCGAATTTGTGCACGCTTCGGCGGTTTCGTTGAGGGATATATCGGGCCCTACGGCCATAGTTATAGGCAGCGAGGGCGGATTTGCCGAGGAGGAGCTTGCCCTCGCCGAAAACACGGGCTATTCGCCGATATCGCTCGGCAGGCGCATACTCCGCGCCGAAACGGCGGCCATAGCCGCCCTTTCAAACGTAATGTTCGTGCTGGGGGAATTGGGATGAAGGCCTGCGTATTCACACTCGGCTGCAAGGTAAACGAGGTGGAGAGCGCCTCGCTCATGGCCGCCCTCGAGGGGCTGGGCTGGGAGGTCACCGACAGGCTTTGCCCCGCAGATATCTACGTTTTAAACACCTGCGCCGTCACGCGCGAGGCCGAAAAAAAGAGCCGTCAGCTCGTCGCCCGCGCGCGCAGGTCATCGCCCGAGGCACTCATATATGTATGCGGCTGCGCCTCGCAGAAGAACGCGGGGCAGTTCTGCGACAGGGGCGTAAGGTACGTCGGCGGCGCCCGCGACAAACAGAGCGTAATAAATGCCGTCTGCGCCGACTTCGGCGGGGCGTGCGCGGCGCTGCCCTACCCCAAACATGTGCGCACCCGCGCCTTCGTAAAGATAGAGGACGGCTGCAACAACTTCTGCTCGTACTGTGTGATACCCTACCTGCGCGGCAGGGTGACTTCGCGTCCGATAGGGGATATATTGGGGGAAATAGCCCAAACCTCGGCCGAGGAGATAGTGCTCACGGGCATAAACATATCGGCGTACGGCAGGGACACAGGCTGCTCGCTGTCCTCCCTTCTCGGCGCCGCTCGGGGCGTCCGCTGCCGCATACGCCTCGGCTCGCTCGAGTGCGGCGTCGTAGACGACGGCTTTCTCTCCGTATGCCGTGATCTCTTTGATTTCGCTCCACAGTTCCATCTCTCCCTTCAGAGCGGCTCAAACGCCGTTTTAAGGGCCATGAACAGGCACTACACGCGCGAACAGTACCTTGAAAAGTGCGCGCTCATCTATAAATATTTCCCCGAGGCGGCCATTACCACCGATATAATAGCGGGTTTCCCGGGCGAGAGCGACGGCGACTTCGCCGACAGCCTCTCCATTATAGACGAGGCCCGCTTTGCGCGCGTGCACGCCTTCGCCTTCTCCCCGCGCGAGGGCACAGCGGCCTATTCAATGGAGGATATCCCCGCACCTGTTAAGTCGCAAAGGCTACACGCCCTTTTAAAAAAGGGGGAGGAGAGCGCCCAAAAGTTCATCTCTTCGCGCCTCGGCTGTCGCCGACAGGTCATATTCGAGGACTTCGACGGACAGTACACCGACGGCTACACCCCCGAATATATCAAAGTTTATCTGCCCGGCAGGCATGCTGGCAGGGCGGAAGTCGAACTTTTGGATCTCTTCCGCGACGGCGCCCTTGCAAAGTTGGGGGAAGGCAATGAGTAGCAGGCTTTGCTCCCTTCTCCCGCGTGCGCGCTCGCGCGTGAAGGAATTTTTCGTTCAGACCTTCCGCAGGCACACCCCCGCCGAGTATTCTGAATTTTTAACGCGCGGAATAAAGGGGGAGGACGGCGTGCGCCGCATATATCCGTGGATGTATGTGCGCGTGTTTGCGGCGGCCGTCATCGTGTTCGCCGTCTACCTGCTCATCGTCAGGTTTACGGGCAACGAGCTCTTTCTGCCCGTCACGGTGGTGCTCGGCGGCGTAGTCTTTAACATTCCCTTCCTTATTTTGCTCTACGAAATGTACCCGCGCGGCGATCTCAGCCTGCTCGGCGTCTTTCTCGTCTTTCTCATCGGCGGAACGGCCGCATGCGTGATATGCCAGATTGTCTTTTCGCTCGTCGCCGTTGGCGGGGGCTGGGCGCAGGCCGCGTTCGTCGGGTCGGTGGAGGAATTTGCCAAGGCCGTCGCGGCCGTGGCGTGCATAGCCGCCGTCAGAAACAGACAGCCTATCGTCGGGTTTATTTTAGGCGCCGCCGTGGGCTGCGGCTTTTCGGTGGTGGAGGACGCAGGCTATATCTTCAGGGAGGCCGACGCCCTCTCCGAATTCGACATTTCCGCCGCCGTGGGACTGTTTTTCAGCCGCGGCGGAACGGCCTTCTGCACCCACACGGTGTGGACGGCGGCCGTGGGCTGGGCCTTTGCTTCCGCAAGGAGGCCCTTCCTGTCGGTAAGGCTGTATGCCTGCTTTATTTCGGCCATATGTGCCCATGTATTGTGGAACAGCCCCCTCTCGGGCGGTGGAAAAATTGCCGTTGTTGCCCTTCTTATAGTCGCCGCGCTCGCCTTCGCGTGCGTTGTGCTCGCCGTGTTCCGCGGCAGACTTTTAAAGGGCGCGGGCCTTTTATGCGCCTTCTCCTGCGGTGGCGGATCGCCCGCCCGCGACAGGCTGTACTATAAGCACGCGGGCCATCTCTCCCTCGCCATAGGCGCGTTCGTAATGGCCGTCATCTCCATAGGGTGCTGTCTCGATCCCTCGCTCGGCCGCTACCGCACCTACACCTTTTCCTCCCCGCAGAGCTTTGTTGAGTTCATGCAGGAGGGATACGACCTCGT
Source organism: uncultured Clostridia bacterium (assembly GCA_944358655.1). Taxonomy (GTDB): domain Bacteria; phylum Bacillota; class Clostridia; order Christensenellales; family Borkfalkiaceae; genus Coproplasma. Next base: position 45,899 of record CALVRO010000003.1, read on the forward strand.
CGCGCCCTACGAGCGGGAGTACGACCCCTCTGTAGGCGACTATTCCGTCACCACCGTCGACGGCGTTGTGACCGCCGTCACACAGCGCGTTATGTTTGAAGAAGGCGGCGAGTGGTACTACTTCAACTATTCCGTGCTGTCCGCAGGCGACGGCGCGCGGTATATGCTCTCTGCCTGCAGCGTCGAGCTGGAGGTTGGCGGCCTCACCCGCAGGTACTTTGCCGAGGACGCCTACAACACCGACGGCACGCTCTACGCCTCGTACTTCCGCGTCCGCAGCGATGTCAGCGGCGTGCTGGCCGAAAGAAAGGGCGGCAGCATTTCGGTCATCGTCTACGACCCCGACGCCCGCCCCGACATAATGTACCCGAGCGTCGCCACGCTCACGGGCTGCCTTGCGGCGGCCTCGGCGGCCTCGCTCGCGCTCTTTTCCTACTTTTATATCCGCGCCCGCAGGTCGGGCGGCGGTACAAGCGATACAAAATAATTACTTCAGAGGTGATAACATGTTGAAAGACGATTGCGTTTTCTGCAAAATAATCAGGGGTGAGATCCCTTCGGCCAAGGTCTACGAGGACGACGAAATGCTCGTGTTCAAGGACATAGAGCCCAAGGCCAAAGTGCACCTTCTGGCCGTGCCCAAAGACCACTTTAAACTGCTTGCCGACATGGACGACGCCCGCGCCGCGCTCGTCGGTTCCATGCTCAAAAAAATACCCGCCATCGCCAAGCAAAACGGCTGCGAAAACGGCTACAGGCTGGTCATAAATCAGGGCGACGACGCAGGGCAGACTGTTTTCCACCTGCACATACACATCCTCGGCGGTCAAGTTCTGCCTTGGTAAGGGATAGGAGCCGCTCTCGGCCTGCGCCACGGCGTTCGGTCGCAAAATAAAATGATAAGGAAAAAATAATATGGACTACACCATCAAATCTGACATTCTTCAGCTCACCGTAACCGACGAGGGCGGCACCATGCGCTCGCTCATCTATCTGCCCACGGGCGAGGAGCGGCTGTGGCAGGGCGGCCCCGCGTGGGGCAGCAGGGACGTTGCCATCTTTCCCGTCATAGGCCATGCCGGGCCCTACACCGTAGGCGGCAGGACGTACGCCCCCAAATCGCACGGCGTGGTGCGCTACTCCAAACTTGCCGTCACCGACATGAGCGACAACTTCGTAGAGCTCCACCTCACCTCGGACGAGCAGACCCGAGAGACCTACCCCTTCGACTTTGAGTACAACCTCCGCTACGAGCTGAGGGGGAATGTGCTCAAGCTCACCTACTTCGTGCAGTCCAAGGGGGGAGTAATGCCCTTCTACGTCGGCGGACACCCGGGGCTCAGGGCGCCCGGCGGCGAGGCCGTTATAGAGTTTGCGGGCGGCGAGGACGCGGTGGAGTACCCCCTCGGCGAGGACGCCTCCCGCCCCATGCCCGTAAGGCGCATAGTCGCCAACAAGGCGCTGTTTGCCGAGTGCAAAACTTTACAGCTCGGCGGCCTGCACGGCGACATAACGGCGCAGACGGCCGACGGCTTCAACTACACCTTCAATTCGTCCTGCCCCGTCTGGGCCTTCTGGTCGAACGAAAAGGAGGGCGACTACATCTGCATAGAGCCGTGGTGGGGCATCAACGATTTCCCCGCCGCCCCGCGCGAACTCGCCTTAAAGCCCTTCATCAACTTCGACGACGGCGCAGGCTCGGCCTTCTCGTACACCCTGACGATAACTAAGGACTAAAGGGCGCTCTTTAAAAGTTAAGCAACGCACCGCCCATGTTTTTGCAATATCGGCTGTTTTTATGAATAAAAGGTAATAACTATCAGATCCGCCGTCGGAAATGTCATTTCCGACGGCGGATTTTTGTATGGTCTGTACTATTTTATTGTACTATCTGTATCAATTATATCATCTGTATTATTGCGCATGCGCTCATCTGCGCAAGCGCGCACGCCTTTGGCAGATCGCCGCCCGAGGCAATAAAGCGGGGCAGACCCTGTGGGTCTGCCCCGCCTTATTTAAGAGGAGTTTTATTATTCTTTGCCTGCGGCAAGTTTCTTGTATTCTTCAAGGCGTTCCTTAGCCGACTCTTCGGTCTTTTTGAAGAGTTCGCCGGCAACTTCGGCGCCCTGGGTCTTTACAAGCGAGGAGTATCTCGTTTCGCCCGCAAGGAAGGACTGGTAATTGTCGTAGTTGGGTTCCTTGCTGTCGAGCGTGAACACTTCGCCTACGGGGTTGTACCTGTAGAGCTGCCAGTAACCGCAGTCTACGGCCGCCTTCTCTTCAAGCTGGCTCTTGGTCATGTTGATGCCGTGGTTGATGCAAGGCGCATAGCAGATGATGAGCGAAGGCCCGTGGTAAGCTTCTGCCTCGGAAATGGCCTTAAGGAACTGCGCGGGGTTGGATCCCATTGCGCACTGCGCAACATATACATAGCCGTAGCTCTTGGCGATGAGGCCGAGATCCTTCTTCTTTACCCTCTTGCCGGCCGAAGCGAATTTAGCAACGGCGCCTATGTTGGTGGACTTGGAGGCCTGTCCGCCGGTGTTGGAGTACACCTCGGTGTCGAGCACGAGGATGTTTACGTCCTCGCCCGAAGCTATAACGTGGTCGAGGCCGCCGTAACCAATGTCGTATGCCCAGCCGTCGCCGCCGAATATCCAAACGGACTTCTTGGCAAGGCAGTCCTTGTCGGCAAGAATCTCGTTTACAAGCTCCTTGCAGGCGGCGTCGCACTTGGTGCAGCCTTCAAGGGCCTTTACAAGCTCGGCCGAAGCCTTCTTGGAAGGCTCCCTGTCGTTGAAGGCCTCAAGCCATGCCGTGCAGGCGGGCTTGCAGGTCTCGCTTATTTCGGCAAGCTTTTCAACCTTGCCCTTTAAGGCGTTGCGCCTCGTTTCGTACGCAAGGCCTATGCCGTAACCGAATTCGGCGTTGTCCTCGAACAGCGAGTTTGCCCATGCGGGGCCGTGGCCCTCTTTGTTGGTGGTGTAGGGGCAGGTGGGCGACGAGCCGCCGTATATCGAAGAGCAGCCCGTGGCGTTGGCGATTATCATGTCCTCGCCGAAGAGCTGGGTTATTACCTTTACATAGGGCGTTTCGCCGCAGCCTGCGCATGCGCCCGAGAACTCAAATAAAGGTGTGCAGAACTGGCAGCCCTTCACCGTCTCCTTCTTGAACTTGGAGGTGTCGGCGGCGGGAAGCTCTACGGTGTACTCCCAATTCTCGGCCTCGCCCTTGTCGAGCGACTCCTGCAGAGGTATCATCTTTATGGCTCCGCCGTCCTTTACGGGGCAGACGGTGGCGCAGACGCCGCAGCCCATGCAGTCGAGGGGAGATACCTGCATCTTGTATTCGTAGCCGGGCAGGCCTATTGCCTTCTTGAGCTCCATAGTGGCGGGCTTTTCGGCGCCTTCCTTAACGAGGGCGGGCCTCAGGCAGGCGTGAGGGCATACGAACGAGCAGGTGCCGCACTGTATGCACTTGTCCTGAATTATTTCGGGAACGAGAACGGCAACGCCGCGCTTTTCAAACTTGGTGGTGCCGGTGGGAACGTGGCCGTCGGCATTGAACTGTGAGGACTTGAGCTTGTCGCCCTGCAGATAGAGGATGGGCTTGATGATATCCTGGTAGTACTTGTCGGCATGGCCCTCTACCATGGCTGCGCCCGTGGTGGCGTTGGCCCACGAAGCGGGCACGTCTATCTTTACAAGGTTGTCGCCCGCGGCCGAGTCGATGGCGTTGTAGTTCATCTGAACAACGGCGTCGCCCTTTCTGCCGAAGGACTTCTTGGCCATGTACTTCATGTACTCAATGGCCTTGTCGTAGGGCATTATCTGAGGATTGACGCGGAAGAAGGCCGACTGCAGGATGGTGTTCGTCCTGCCCTTGAGGCCGAGCTTGCCGGCAATGTGGATGGCGTCGATGACGTACAGGTTGATGTGCTTTTTGGCAATGTCCTGCTTTACCTTTGCGGGCAGGAACTCTTCCAGCTTTTCAACCGTCGTGGCGTCGGTGTTCAAAAGCAGCGTGCCGCCCTCTTTAATGTCGCTCGTCATGTCGTAGCGGGTGACGTAGGAGGGGTTGGAGCACTGAACGAAGTCGGCCGAGTCGATGAGGTATTCGCTCTGGATGGGCGTGTCGCCGAAGCGGAGGTGGGATACGGTTATGCCGCCCGACTTCTTGGAGTCGTAGAAGAAGTACGCCTGAGCGTGCTTGTCGGTGTGGTCGCCTATTATCTTGATGGAGTTCTTGTTGGCGCCTACGGTGCCGTCCGAGCCGAGGCCGTAGAACTTGCACGAGGTGGAACCTGCGGGCGCGGCGTCGAATTTTTCGGAGAAGTCGAGCGAGGAGTTGGTAACGTCCTCGTAGATGCCGATGGTGAAGTGGTTCTTGGGCTCTTTAAGTTCAAGGTTCTTGTAGACGGCGAGCACCATGGAGGGGGTGAACTCCTTGGAGCCGAGGCCGTAGCGGCCGCCGACTACCTTTATGCCGCCAACGCCCTTTTCGAGCAGCGACGAGCATACGTCGAGGTAGAGGGGTTCGCCGAGCGAGCCGGGTTCCTTTGTCCTGTCGAGCACGGCCATCTTCTTAACCGTCTTGGGAATGGCGGCAACGAAGGCGTCGGCAACGAAGGGACGATACAGCCTTACCTTTATGAGGCCGTACTTCTTGCCCATCGTGTTGAGCTTGTTTATCGACTCTTCAATGGTCTCGCAGGCCGAGCCCATGCAGACTATTACCTGCTCGGCGTCGGGAGCGCCCACATAGTCGAAGAGGTGGTACTTTCTGCCGCACTTTGCCGAAACAACGTCCATCATCTGCTGAACGATGGCGGGCGCCGCCTGATAGTAGCTGTTGGCAGTCTCCCTGTTCTGGAAGTATGTGTCGCCGTTCTGCGCCGTGCCCTTCTGAATGGGGTGCTCGGGGTTGAGCGAGCGGCTCTTGAAATCCTTTATGTCGGCGTCGAGGCCCACTTCCTTGCATATCTCGCGGATCTCGGCGTAGTCGTCGGCTTCGTCCCAGACGTCTATCTTTGCAACTTCGTGCGACGTCCTGAAGCCGTCGAAGAAGTTGATGAAGGGCACCTTAGCCCTCAGCGTGGCCATGTGCGCCACGAGCGCGAGATCCATAACTTCCTGAACGGAGGAATCGCATATCATGGCAAAACCGGTCTGGCGGCAGGCCATGACGTCGGCGTGGTCGCCGAATATGTTGAGCGAGTGTGCCGCAAGGGCGCGCGCCGAAACGTGCATTACCATGGGCAGCAGTTCGCCCGCTATCTTATACATGTTGGGGATCATCAGAAGCAGACCCTGCGAAGCGGTGTAGGTGGTGGTCAGCGCGCCTGCGGAGAGCGAGCCGTGCACGGCGCCCGCGGCGCCGCCTTCCGACTGCATCTCGGCTATTCTGACCTTCTGTCCCCACATGTTGGTCCTGCCTGCGGTGGCCCATTCGTCCGCTATCTCCGCCATGGGCGAAGAGGGAGTGATGGGATAGATTGCGGCTACTTCCGAAAAAGCATACGCAACATGGCTGGCGGCGGTATTGCCGTCGATAGTCAATTTTTTCACAAGAAACCTCCGAAAAATTATGTTGTTAAGTGTTTAATGGTTTTCTCTTAAAGTTTGTCCGCGCCGCGTATTTGGTCGGCGGACGCGGCCCATAGGGGCTTTTTCCGCTCCTCGGGCACGCAAAACGCGCCGCGCCTTTCCGCGCCGCATTATTATTATAAAACACGTTGTGTGAATTGTCAACACTCATTTAAAAAAAATATTGCCGTTCCACAACATTTTTACAATTTATTGCCTCTTTTCGCCCCCGCCGTGTAACGGGGACAACTTTTAGGCGCCCTCAAAATGTGCGAAAGTACAAATTTTTGGTATTTTTTCAAAAAACCCCCTCAATGTGCGTGACAATAAAAATTTAAGTGATATAATGTTAAATGCCGCCGCGGCCGCGGGCGACCGCGGCGGCATTGCCACGCCCCCGAAAAAGTCCCGGGAGCGCGCTTTGTCGCGCCCGCAGGCAACAAGGAAAATAATTTTACGAGGTCATATATAATATGTTTGCAGTCGATCATCCCCTCGGCTATGTGGTAATACTTGCCGTGGTGCTGCTCTTCACAAAACTGTTCGGCCTGCTCTTCCGCAGGCTGCGCCTGCCCGAAGTGCTGGGCTTCATCATCGCCGGCATAGTCATCGGCCCCGCCGTGTTCGGGCAGTTCTGCCATTTCGCCCTCATCGGCTTCGAGGACGCCGTTGCTGCGGGCAGCTACAACGCGCTCTTTGTGCTCGAGGGCACCACGGGCGCCAACGAGACCATCTCGGTATTCTCCAAGATAGGCGTCATACTCATCATGTTCTCGGCGGGGCTCGAAACCAACCTCGACGACATCAAGAACACCGGTCTGGCCAGCATACTCATGGCCAGCGCGGGCGTCGTAGTGCCCTTCGTGCTCGGACTGCTCATCAGCCTGCCCTTCGGCGGCATAGGCCTCGGCACGGCGCACATCTACCGCTCGGTGTTCATAGGCACCATACTCACCGCCACCAGCGTCGCCATAACCGTGTCGGTTTTAAAGGAGCTGGGCAAGATAAACACCAAGCTCGGCACCACCATAGTTTCCGCCGCCGTCATCGACGACGTGATAGGCATAGTGGTGCTGTCCATAGTCACCTCCATAGCCCGCTCGGGCAACGTCGAGGCCTCCAACGGCTTCGAGGCCTTCAAGGGCACGGTGTACGGCACCATAATAATGATAGTAGCCTTCTTTGTCGTGGCCATAGTTGCGGGCTTCGGCATCAATAAGCTGTTCAACTGGATGGAAAAGAAGTACTTCCCCACCCACAGGCTGTCCATCTTTTCCATAGTAATATGCTTTGTCTACAGCTGGGTGGCAGAGGAGATCTTCGGCGTGGCCGACATAACGGGCGCCTTCCTCGCCGGCATAGTGCTGGCCACCGTCCACCGCTCGAGCGAGTATGTCGACTCCAAAGTCAACGTCAGCGTGTACATGATCTTCGCGCCCATGTTCTTCGCCAACATAGGCATAAGCAACATAGATTTCGGCGGCATGAACGGCATGATAGTGCTCTTCGCCTTCCTCGCCGTCTTAATGGGCCTAATAGGTAAAATTATCGGATGCGGCGCCGTGGCAAGGGGCTTCGGCTACAGCTGGAGGGAGTCGGCCATAGGCGGCGTGGGCATGATGGCCCGCGGCGAAGTCGCCCTCATCGTCACCCAGACGGTCACCGATGCTTCGAGCGGCCTCGGCGAAAACGCCCTCGGCGGCGAGTTCATGATAATGACCGTGCTGCTCATACTCGTCTCCTCCATACTCACGCCCATCCTTTTAAAGGTGCTCTACAGCAAGGAGCTGCCCTTAAAGACGGTGCCCGCCGAGGGCGGGGCCGAAATACCCGTTTCAACGGGTGATATTGCTGGGGATAGCGCCGAAGACAGCGCCGCGCAGCCCGCGGAGGGCGGCCAAGGGAAGGGCGACTGAGCCGCCGCCCCTCGCGCGGGAGGGCGGCAGCGCCCGCACATTCCGCAAAAAATCATGCGTTTGTCACAAATTTCGGGGCGTAAATAATTGTTAAAACGCCGTTTGTCTGCTATAATTTAAATATCCCGTTCAGTGTACCGGACGAGAATAAAACGAACCCGCTTTAAATCGGGTTCGTATTACTCCCGTCTGGTATAGCGCAGGCGGGGCGCGCCGCACGGCGCGCCCCGCCTCTTCCCGATAAAAATAAAGGATGGCAAAATGTCCCAAGATCTACGGCAGGAAGGCTCCCCGCTCCCCGAGGGCGCGCCCGCTCTGTCCTTCAGCAACGTAAAATTTTATTATCCCGAAAGTCAGGCTCCCGCCGTCAACGGCGTGTCGTTCGAGGTGCGCAGGGGCGAGTTCGTGTCGGTCATCGGCCACAACGGTTCGGGCAAGTCCACGCTCGCCCGCCTCATATGCGGCCTTCTTCAGGCCGACGAGGGCAAAATACGCGTGTGGGGCATCGACCTTTCGGACGCCGACGGCGTCAAGGAGGCGCGCAGGCATACGGGCATAGTCTTTCAGAATCCCGACAACCAGATGGTCGCCTCCATTGTCGAGGACGACGTCGCCTTCGGGCCCGAAAACCTCGGCGTGGAGAGGGAGGAGATAGGCCGCCGCATCGAGGCCTCGCTCGCCGCCGTGGGCATGAGCGATTACCGCCATGCCACGCCCTCCCGCCTTTCGGGCGGCCAGAAGCAGCGCATAGCCGTTGCCGGCGTGCTGGCCATAAGGCCCGACATACTCATCCTCGACGAGTCCACGGCCATGCTCGACCCGCGCGGCCGCAGGGAGGTCATCGAGGTCGTCGGCCGCCTCAACAGGGAGGAGGGCATAACCGTCCTCCTCATCACCCACTTCATGGAGGAGGCGCTGCTCGCCGACCGCACCATAGTCATGAACAGGGGCGAGATAGTCATGCAGGGCACGCCCGAGGACATCTTCCACAGCGGCGAGTCGCTCGTCACCTACAACCTCTGCCTGCCCGAAATAACCTCTATGGCCGACGCGTTGAGGGAGAGGGGAGTGGATACGCGCCCCTGCCTCCGACCCGAGGAGCTGGCGGCCGACATTGCCGCCCACGCCGCAAAAACAGGGCGCCAATGCGCCGTATCCCCCCGCATATCCCCCGATAAAGGCCCCAAACACGGCGCGTGGGATATCGATATCAAAGATCTCACCTTCACCTATTCGGCCAAATCGCCCTTTGCCTCCAAGGCGCTCAGGGGCGTCGATCTGCACATAGGCGAGGGCGAATTCTTCGGCGTCATAGGCCACACGGGCAGTGGCAAATCTACGCTCATCCAGCACCTCAACGCCCTCATCAAACTGCCTCAGGCCAACAAAAAGTACCGCCCGCCCAAGCTCAAAAAGGGCCAAACGCCCCCCGTCATGCCCGAGCTGCGCGTCGGCCCCTACGACCTCGCCGACAAAAAGTGTAACTTTTTGCAGCTGCGCTCCGACGTGGGCATGGTCTTTCAGTATCCCGAATATCAGCTGTTTGCCGAAACGGTGGCCGAGGACGTCGCCTTCGGCCTCAAAAATTTCAATAAAGACCTCTCGCCCGAGGAGGTGGAAGAGCGCGTTCGCGCGGCCATATCCGCCGTCGGACTCGACCCCGACGAGGTGTGCGACAAGTCGCCCTTCGACCTTTCGGGCGGGCAGAAGAGGAGGGTGGCCATCGCGGGCGTCATAGTTTCCCGCCCCAAAATACTCGTCCTCGACGAGCCCGCCGCCGGTCTCGACCCCCTCGGCAAAAAGGAGATAATGGAACTTCTGCACGCGCTGCACTCCGAGTGGTGCCGGACGGTTGTAATAGTTTCGCACGACATGGACGAAATAGCCTGCAACTGCACGCGCGCCTGCGTGGTGTCCGACGGCAGGATAGCCATGTGCGCCCGCCCCCACGAACTGTTCGCCCGCACGGAGGAGCTGCGCTCGCTCGGGCTGGACGTGCCCCTCACCGCAAAGGTGTGCGAGGAGCTCAAAAAATACGGCATGGATATAGACTGCGACTACACCCCCCAGGGTCTGGTCGCGGCCGTGTCGGCCGCGCTGGGAGGTGAACGGGATGCTTAACGACGTAACGTTCGGCCAGTACTATCCCGCCGATTCCTTCGCGCACAGGCTCGACCCCCGCTTAAAACTGCTGCTGCTCATCGCCTATATCGTCGCGCTCTTCGTCGCCAAGACCTTCTACGGCCTTGCGGCGTGCGCCCTCTTCGTCGTGGCGGCCGTCGTCATCTCGCGTGTGCCCTTCGGCTCGGTGCTGCGCTCGGTAAAGGGCATACTCTTTCTCTTGGTGTTCACAGCGCTTTTAAACCTCTTTTTGCACGGCGGCGAGCACCTGCTCGCGGAGTGGGGCATAATACACATCTACCTCGAAGGCGTCATCTTCGCCGTATTTTTAATGTTCAGGCTCATCTTTCTCGTGCTCGGCTCGGCGCTGCTCACCCTGACCACCACGCCCGTCAGCCTGACCGACGGCCTCGAAAGCCTATTAAAGCCGCTGACGTGGATAAAGTTCCCCGTGCACGCGCTTGCGCTCATCATGTCCATAGCTCTGCGCTTCATCCCCACGCTCATCGACGAGACCAACCGCATCATATCCGCGCAGAAGGCGAGGGGAGCCGACTTCGAGTCGGGCAACCTCTTCAAGAGGGTAAAGGCCATGGTGCCCATACTCATCCCCCTGCTTATAAGCGCTTTCCGCCGCGCCGAGGAGTTGGGCGACGCCATGGACGCCCGCTGCTACACCAATTCGCCCAACCGCACAAAGTATAAAAAACTTACCTTCACATGGCGGGACGGCGTGGCCGCCCTCGTCGGGGCGGCGCTCATAGCCGCAGCGGTGCTGTTCAACGTGTATGCCTGTGAAATATTCCCCGCCGCCTATCCCTATGTGGTGATAGCATGAGGTACGCTTTAAAGGTCGCCTACGACGGCACGCACTTCTGCGGCTGGCAGATACAGCCCAACGGGCCGTCCGTCCAGCAGGCGCTTTCAGACGCCGCCTTCGCCCTCTTCGGCGAGAGGGCAGTTTTCACGGCCAGCGGCCGCACGGACAGCGGCGTTCACGCCGCGGGGCAGGTCTGCCACGTCGATCTCGAGGCCGATATCCCGCCCGAAAAACTTGCCGACGCCTTAAACTGCCGCCTGCCGCCCTCGGTGGCCGTGCTCGCCTCGGCGGCCGCCCCCCAAGGCTTCGACGCCAACCGCTCGGCAAAGAAAAAGACCTACGTCTACAATATGTACACCTCCCCCCGCCGCAATCCCTTAAAGGACAGGTATTCGCAGCATATCAAGGGGGCTTTGGATATTTCGCTGATGCGCGGCGCGGCCGCGCTGTTCGTCGGCGAGCACGACTTCAAGGCCTACTGCGCCTCGCGCTCGCAGGTAAAGACCACCGTGCGCACGGTGTATTCGTGCGAGGTCGAAAGGGAGGGGGAGGACGTCCGCTTGGTCGTCTGCGGCGGCGGATTTCTCTACAACATGGTGCGCACCATGGCGGGAACGGCCGTGGAGTGCGCCCTCGGCCGCCTGCCCCTGTCCGCCGTCGTCCGCTCGCTGGGGGAGCGCGACCGCGCTCTCGTCGGCAAGACCATGCCCGCCAAGGGCCTCGTGCTGCTCTCCGTCGACTACGGGCGGGACATCTTCGGCGAAGGCAGGTAAAGTTCGCCGCCCCGCTGCGCCTCCACGAGGCGCGAAGGCGCCCCGGTAAAAATTTTATTAAAATTTCACAAAGCCTTTTCACCGTTTATACATTATAAAGTTATAATGGTCGGGAATAAAACCTATCCTTCGGCTTCCCATACCGGACGGGAGTAATACCGACCCGCCCTTTAATGCAATATAATATGGGGGGAAAGGGGTGCCGTCCGCACCCGCTCATACAAAGCATATGGATTTTTTCGAACTTCAGCTCATCTCCAACCTGTTCATTAGCCTGTTTACCCTGTCCAACGCCGATTGGAGCCCGTTCACCTATCTGTGGGTCAGTCTGCTCATCTGCGGCCTGCTCTATATAGTCGTGTTCGCGCTCGAGGGCGTCGCGCTCTACACCATCGCCAAAAGGGAGGGCTACAAGCACAGGTGGATGGCCTTCGTGCCATTCTTCAATACCTACTATATCGGCGTGGTGTCCGACAAGAACAGGTTCTACAACATCCCCGCCAAGGCGCTCTCGGCGGCTCTGGCGGCCTTTGAGGCCGTGCTCGTCGCGGGCATGATATTCGCCACCTGCGTCGACGGCATAGTCTACGCCGGCAACCTCTACGAGGTAGTCACCGCCACCGATCCCATTACGGGCGTGCAGTATATCGAGGGCTACCAGTCCTCGGCGGCCATCGCTGGCACATGGCTGGCGTGGGTGTTCGACTATTTCTCCGGCTACGTCCTCACATGGTTCAACCTCGCGTATATCGCCCTGCATGTGCTCGTGGTCATCTGCTTCTTCCAGACGTACGCCTGCCGCAGATATGTGCTCTTCACGCTCGGCGCCGTGCTCTTCCCCATCAAGGGCATACTCATGTTCGCCGTCCGCAACAACCGCGGCATCAGCTATCGCGACTACATGCGCGGCGAGCAGCGCCGCCGCTACGAAATGTACCAGCAGTACTCCAGTCAGAGCGGCAATCCCTACGGCGGCTACAATCCCTACGGCGGCCGTCCCACGCCCCCGCCCTCGGACGATCCCTACGGCGCGCCCCGTTCCTCGGGCCCCGCTGCCGACCCCTTCGACGGCCTCGGCGAAAACTCCTCCTCGGCGCAGACCCCCTCGGGCGGCGCTTCGGGCGGAAAGGCGCAGGGCGGCGAGCCCGACGACCCCTTCGACGAATTCAAATGATACCAAAAACGGCGCCCCGAGCGCCGTTTTTTAATTGCAAAAATGCGCGCGGCGTGCTATAATCTATGCGAACAGATATAAGCACAGTTTATACCATGCGCAGGAGGGAAGGGAACAATGTCCGATACTATCGCCGCAATAGCCACGGGCGCCATTTCGGGCCCCGTGGGCATAATAAGGCTGAGCGGCCCGCAGAGCCTCGCGGTGGCGGGCGCCATCTTCACGCCTGCGGGAAGGGTGAAGGTGGCAGAGTTCGAGCCCTACCGCATGTACCCCGGGCACATAGAGTGCGGGCAGCTTCGCGACTTCGGCCTGTGCGTCTGCTTTAAAGCGCCCCGCTCGTTCACGGGCGAGGACGTGGTGGAGCTGCACTGCCACGGCGGGGCCGAAGTGCCCGCCGCCGTGCTGTCGGCCGCGCTCTCCCACGGCGCGCGCATGGCGGGCGCGGGCGAGTTCACCCGCCGCGCCTTTCTCAACGGCAAGCTGTCGCTCGCCTCGGCCGAGGGCATGGCCGCCATGATCTCGGCCTCAAGTTCCGCCGAAGCCCGCGCGGGCGCAAGCCTGTACGCCGAAAAACTCACCTCGCGCATACGCGGCCTGCAGGCCCGTTTAAAGGAGGTGCTGGCGGGCATCGCAGCCGATATCGACTATCCCGAAGAGGACATCGCCGCCACCGACCTCGCCGACGTAGGCGCCCGTCTCGGCGCGGTGAGGGACGAGGTCTCCGCCCTCGCGGCGGGCTACGGCAGGGGTGCAAAGATAAAGAGCGGCGTGCGCGTCGCCCTGTGCGGGGCGCCCAACGTGGGAAAATCTTCGCTGCTCAACGCTCTTTTGGGCTACGACAGGGCCATAGTCTCCCCCCGCGCCGGCACCACGCGCGACATTGTGGAGGGCTCGCTCGAGATAGATGGCGTAAACTACCTGCTCACCGACACGGCGGGGCTGAGGGAGAGCGACGACGAAATAGAGTCCATAGGCATCTCCATGGCAAGGCGCGCCGTGGCCTCGGCCGACCTCGTTTTATATGTGTGCGAGGGCGACTACACACCCCTCGAGGGCGTGGCCGACGACGACCCCCGCCTCATCAAAATCTATAATAAGTGCGACATATCCCCCGCCCGACCGCAAAAGTTCGACATCTATGTGTCGGCCGAAACGGGCGAAAACCTGCCCGCTCTCCGTGCGCTCATGTCCGAACGCGCAATGGGCGGAAGCGTGGGAGGGGGGCTTATTACCGAGCGCCGCCATTACGAGGCCCTCGTCCGCGCCCAAAGCAGTCTTGCCGCCGCCATTGACGGCATAGGCGTCTACCCCCTCGACCTCATCTCCATAGATATCACCTCCGCATGGTCTGCCCTCGGCGAAATAACCGGTGAAACTGCGAGCGAGGAGATTATTGAGGAGGTGTTCTCAAAGTTCTGCGTCGGGAAATGATAATTCTTTACGCATATATACTTCGCAATACCATGTCGCGTTGCGGCAACCTTCGGTCATGTACGTCCGTGTACACTCCCTCAGGTTTTCCTCGCGCTCCTCGTCTTGCTCGTATCTATGCGTAAATTTGCTTGGTCGGTGCACTTACTTCGCAATACCATGTCGCACTGCGGTAACCTTTCGTCATGTACGTCCGTGTACACTCCCTCAGGTTTTCCTCGAGCTTCTCGTCTTGCTCGTATCTATGCGTAAATCGGCTTGGTTTTTGCGTATGTCTTAAAACTTTTGCACTCTTATAAAAAAAGGAGCTCAATATGGTCAATATCGAACTGTACAGGGTATTTTACACGGTTGCAAAGTGCGGCAGCCTGACAAGGGCGGCGGAGGAGCTGTTCATCTCCCAGCCCGCCGTGTCGCAGGCCATAAAACAGCTCGAAGGTCAGCTGGGTACGCCGCTGTTCAACCGCACGCACAGGGGCATGGAGCTCACCGCCCAGGGCGGCAAACTCATCTATGCGCAGGTGGAGGAGGCGCTCTCGCTGCTCGACGGCGCCGAAAATAAGCTGATAGAGCTCAAAACAACGGCCTCGGGCACGCTGAGGATAGGCGCCACCGACTCCATATTCTCCAACATCCTCGCCGATAAAATTGTTGAGTACAACAAAAAATATCCCGCCGTACATATCGAGCTGATAACGGGCACCACGCCCGAAACGCTCACCCAGCTCAAGGACAACAAGTGCGACATAGGCTTCATCAACATGCCCATAGAGGACAAGGACGTGTCGTTCAAGGGCACGGTGGCCCACCTCTCCGACGTGTTCGTCGCCTCGCCCGTGCGCTTCGCCTCGCTTAAGGGCGTAAAGGTGCCCCTCTCAAAATTGCAGGAATATCCCCTGCTGATGATAGAGTCCAACACGGTGGCGCGGCGGGCGCTGGCAGCTTTCATGCAGTCGCTGGGCGCCGTGCTCTCCCCCGATATCGAGGTGGCCAACTGGGATCTCATGTTAAAGTTCGCCCGCTGCGGCATGGGCATAGGCTGCATCCCCCGCGAGTACGCGGCCGCCCTGCTGGACAGCGGCGAGCTGTTCGAAGTCGACGTCTCCCCCGCCCTGCCCGTGCGCGCCGTGGGCATGGCCCTTCCCAAAAACGTGGCCGCTCCCTACGCCTTAAGGGAGTTCATGAACATGTTTGTTTAACGCTCGTGCGGCTTATAGAAAAGCGCGTTGCCCGCAACATATGTTGCGGGCAACGCGCTTTTAAACTTGAGTATCGGGGCCTTGGGGGGTGGTGGAGGCCTCCACGGCCGCGCTGTCCCCTTCGGGGCGGTAGATATATTTGTATTTATAGTCGTATGTAGAAAACTCGTCCGCCCTCGCCTTCATTGCGGCGTAGGCCTCGTCGCGCAGCTTCTGCTGCGCCTTCTTCGCGGGCAGATCGCTGTCGGGCAAGAAGGGGCCGTCGACATACACGGTTATTTTGGGGCGCGAAGAGTGCTTGCGCTTTTTAAAGGTCATCGTGTAGGTGAATACGGGCGCGTTCAGCTTTACGGGATAGCGGAAGGAAACGGCGGGGAAGTTGCGCACGCCCGAATAGTACGGCCATATGTGCGCTTCGGGGTAGATGGCTATCCAATACTTTTTGGCTATCGCCCGCTCTATCTCGCCGTTGAAGGCGGGCATTAAATGCAGCGAGGAGGGAATGGGCAGCGCGCCCGCGTCCATTATCAGCCACCTTATGCCCTTTATCGAGGTGGAGTCCTCGCTCACCATCACCTTTGCGGGGCGGGGGAAGGCCAGCACCGTGGGGTTGAAGGCGTCGCACACAAAGGCCGTGTGGTTGCCGTATATAAAGGCTCCCTGCTTCTTATACCCTTTAAGGCACTTTTTGTTGACGTACTTTATCCGCCTTATCAGCTTGCAGTACAAAAAGCAGGCGGGCGTGGCCAGTATGCGGTAGATGAAAAAGCTCCTCAGCCTTCTGAATATATTGTCCGAGTGGTACTTAAAGCCGGCGGGCAGGGGCACCGCCTCTATGTTTGTCTGGGCAAAGTCGTCGTGCACCTCGTCCGAATAATATCTTATCTCCTGTTCCATACCCCATATTATACCCCCGCATATAAACGCAACATAAAATTTGAACACTTTGCGCGCGCCGCCACGGCGCTTTTCAGGCGCCGTGGCGGCCAAAATAATTTGTAATATTTTCGCCCCGCCTATTGAAATTGCCCCCGAGATATGCTATAATCTGTGCAGATGGCCGAGCGCAAGCTATCGGGCCGAACAAGGGAAAAACAATGGAAGAATTTATTCAAAACCTCACTCAGAACGTCTGGTTCAACATCTTTCTGCTCGCCGTGGGCTTCATCTTTCTCGCCAAGGGCGCCGATTTCTTTGTCGACGGCGCGAGCGGCGTGGCCGAAAAGCTGAAAATACCCCAAATAATAATAGGCCTGACAATAGTCGCCATGGGCACCAGCGCGCCCGAGGCCGCCGTGTCGATCAGCGCCGCAATAGAGGGCAACGCCGATATCACAATAGGCAACATTGTGGGCAGCAACATTTTAAACATACTCATTATTTTGGGCATATCCTCGGCCATAAGCCGTCTGGCGGTGGGCAAGGACACCGTCTTTGTCGACATCCCCGTAATGCTCGGCGCTACCGTGCTCTTATTCCTCCTCGGCATAGACGGCGAGATAGGCCTCGCCGACGGCATAATCTTTCTGGTTGTGTTTATCTCCTACATGGCCTACCTGTTTATAGTCGCGCGCAAGAACATCAACAAGCGCGAGGCCGCCGTCCTCGGGCAGGGGACGGCCGGGCCCCTTCCGCAGACCGAGGCTCCCCTTGCCGACGGCGAGGCCCGCGCGGCCGTCTCTCCCGCAGCGGCGGAGGCAGCGGGGAAAGAGGGGGAGAGCGACGGCGGAAAGGCAAAGGACGTCAAAAAGCGCTCCCTCATCCTCTTGATCGTCATGACGGCCGTGGGGCTGGCCATGATAATCTTCGGCAGCAACTTCACGGTCGACTCGGCCACCTTCCTCGCGCGCGAGATGGGCGTGTCCGAGCGCTTCATAGGCCTCACCGTAGTGGCGCTGGGCACGTCGCTGCCCGAACTGTTCACGTCCGTCACGGCCGCCATAAAAAAGAACGCCGACATAGCCATAGGCAACATAGTCGGCAGCAACATATTCAATATACTGTTCATAGTCGGCCTGTCGTCGGTCATCACGCCCGTGCCTTACGAGGCGCACTTCCTCGTCGACGCCGCCATAGCCTTCGCGGCCGCCATGATACTCTGGGTGCCCTGCATACTCAACAAAAGCATATACCGCATAACGGGCATTGTAATGCTCGTTGCATACTGCGGCTACTTCGCCTACCTTCTGGCGGTGGGCTGAGAAGGGGCGGCGCCGCATATTTCGGCTGCGATAATAATACAAAAGAGACAGCTTGCCGCTGTCTCTTTTGTCGTGCCGCGATAGGGCGGCGTTATCCGTTTCTCTTTTTTGCGGGGAGTCTATCTGTTGAGGACGTCCTTTAATACGTCGGTCATGTCGTACAGTCCGCTCGTCTTTCCCGCCATCCACTTGGCGGCCTTCACGGCGCCCGCCGCAAACACGCGCTTGCTGCGCGCCGAGTGGGAGAGGGTGACTATCTCGTCCTCGCCCGCGAACATGACTTCGTGCTCGCCGACTATCGTGCCGCCGCGCACGGCGTGTATGCCTATCTCGTCGCCGCGCGCGCCCACCATGCCGCTGCGGCCCTCAACGTACGGCCTCTTTATCTCCAGCGCGTCGTTTATACCCTCGGCCAGCATGAGCGCGGTGCCGCTCGGCGCGTCGGCCTTCTTGTTGTGGTGGCGCTCAACTATCTCTATGTCAAAGTTTTCGCCCAGCACGGCCGCCGCCTTCTTTGCAAGCGCCACCAAAAGGTTGACGCCCAGCGAAAAGTTGGCCGTTCTGAACACCGCCGTCTTTTGCGAGGCGGCCGCAATGCTCTCAAGCTGTTCGGCCGTGTAGCCCGTGGCGGCTATCACGAGGGGAACGCCCTTTTTTACCGCGTATTCGAGCTCGCCTCCGAGCGCGGCGGGGGAGGAGAAGTCTATAATTACGTCGGGCCTCTCCTTTACCTCGTCAAAGGAGGGGTAGACGGGCACTTTGCAGCCCTCGGGCGCGCGCAGGTCTACGCCGCAGCACACCTCGGCCTCGCCGTCGGCGCTCAGAAGGTCGCATATGTTTGCGCCCATCTTTCCGCCTATGCCGCATACAAGTATCTTCAGCATACCTTCAGCCCGGCCTCCTCTATGCATTTTTTCATTATCGCCTTGTGTTCGTCCTCAAGCTCGGTAAGGGGGGCGCGGGGCACGCCCGCGTCAAGACCTATCATGCTGCAGCCCGCCTTTACGGGTATGGGGTTGACCTCGGTGAAGCAGGCGTCGATAAGGGGCAGCAGCCTATCCTGTATGGCGTTGGCCCTGTCGAGGTCGCGCTCGGCCATGGCCTCGGCCATTTCCTTGACCTGTTTGGGGGCTATGTTGGAGACGACGGATATCAGCCCCGCGCCGCCTATGGCGAGTATGGGCAGATTCAAGTTGTCGTCGCCCGAATAGAGATCCATCCTCGGGCGGATGCGGCGCATGGTCTCGCATATCTGCTCCATGTTGCCGCAGGCCTCCTTTATGCCTGCCATGTTGGGTATGTACGAAAGTTCCTCCGCCGCCGCGGGCTTAATGTTCACCCCCGTGCGGCCGGGCACGTTGTAAGCTATCACGGGCAGTTTTGTGGCCGCGCACACCGCCTTGTAGTACTCAACAATGCCCTTTTGGGTGCATTTGTTGTAGTAGGGGGTGACGGCGAGTATGCCGTCGGCGCCCAGCTCCTCGGCGCGGCGGGTGGCCTCCACGGCCTTGGCCGTGCAGTTGCTGCCCGTGCCGAATATAAGCTTTACCCTGCCCTTGGCGCGCTCTGCGGCGAACTTCATCACGGCCGTCTTTTCCTCCTCGGTCATGGTGGCGGGCTCGCCCGTCGTGCCGAGCACTACAAGCGCGTCCGTGCCCCCGGCTATCTGATATTCTATCATTCTTCCGAAGGAGTCGAAGTTCACGCCCCCGTCGGCGGCAAAGGGCGTTATCATCGCCGTTGCCGTACCCTTAAAAAAGTTTTTCATGGTATTTCATGCCCCCTTTGGTCATGTTTTATTATGTTTTCAGCCGAAGTATCCCTCGGCCGCAAGCAGCTCGGCCAGCAGCACGGCGCCGCCCGCCGCGCCGCGCAGAGTGTTGTGCGAAAAACCTATAAATTTATAGTCGAACAGGTTATCCTCGCGCAGCCTGCCCGCGCACACGGCCATGCCCCTCTCGCACATTCTGTCAAGCTTGGGCTGGGGCCTGTCGGGCTCGTCGAAGTAGTGTATGAACTTTTCGGGCGCCGAGGGCAGCTTAAGCTGCTGCGGCCGTCCCTCGAAGGCCGCCCAGTCGGCGAGGATGTCCTCTTTCGCGGGCTTGTTCTCAAAGCTTACAAAGCATGCCGCCGTGTGTCCGTCGGATACGGGCACGCGCAGGCACTGCGCCGTGATAACGGGGCCGCTTGCGGGCACTATCTCGCCCTTTTCAAGGCTGCCCCATATCTTTAAGGGCTCCCTTTCGCTCTTTTCCTCCTCGCCGCCTATATAGGGGATTATGTTGTCAACTATCTCGGGCATGGTCTCAAAGGTCTTGCCCGCGCCCGAAATGGCCTGATAGGTGGTGACGGCTGCGCACTTAATGCCGTATTTTTTCAGGGGGTGGATGAGGGGCACATAGGACTGCAGCGAGCAGTTGCTCTTTACGGCTATGAACCCGCGCTTGGTGCCCAGCCTCTTTTTCTGCGCGTCGATGACGGCGAGGTGATCGGCGTTTATTTCGGGTATTATCATGGGCACGTCGGGAGTCAAGCGGTGCGCCGAGTTGTTGGAAACTATGGGGCACTCGGCCTTGGCGTAGGCGTATTCCAGCGCCTTTATCTCCTCCTTGGGCATGTTTACGGCGCAGAAGCAGAAGTCTACAAGGCCGGCTATCTTTTCCAAGTCCTTGGAAGCGTCCAAAACTACCATGTCGGCCAGCTTTTCGGGCATGGGCTCGGCCATGTGCCAGCGCCTTACGGCGTCGCGGTATTTCTTGCCCGCCGAGGAGGCCGAAGCGGCCAGCGCCTTCACCTCGAACCACGGATGGGAGGCAAGCAGCAGCGCGAAGCGCTGGCCTACCATGCCCGTGGCGCCTATAATACCTACGGAATACTTTTTCATATCTATTTTATTCTCCAAAAAAGTCTTTAGTTCAAAAATCAAGCGGAGCCCGTGCAGGGCTCCGCGGTTCACACATTTAAAAAATGCAAATAGCGCAACACTCCACAGTGACAGTCGCACGGATATTCTCGCGTGCGCCCAGCGCGGACAAGGCCCTCCCGCGCTTCGGCGGGGATGCCCTCCGTCCTCCCCGCGTGCGGCCGCCGCCTTCTGCGGCCCGAAAGGGTGGACTTAACTGCTCTCCGCTCCTCTATTCGACTATATTATAATAGCATAACTGCCGCGCAAAAGTAAAGTTATTAAGCGGTGCTTTTTTAAAAATACGCGCAAAAGGGCGGAATGAGCGGGGGAGGGGCCCGGGGTCGCCCCGCCTTCGGCAAAATAAAATATAAAAATTGCGCCCTTCTCGGGCAAAATAATTGAAAAATCTCCCCGCTTGCTGTATAATGATATGTGCGGAGGAGTGTGTTTTCCGCCGCAAGCAACATATTTAAGGAAGTTTTATGGCAGAATCGAGATTGCAATCGCTCGTCGGCAACGATCTGGCCGACGACTACGTCCGTACCTACGCCCCCAAGGAGGGCAGGTGGAGCGAAACGTGGGCGCTCTTCAAGGGCAACTTCGTCAAGTTCGTCATCATCAACGTACTCACCCTCCTGTTTTTCGTCCCCGCTATAGTGGTGGTCTACATGCGCTTTGTGTACGTCACCAACCTTGCGGCCGTCTATCCCTTTTCGTCCAACGTCGGCATGGCCATCTACACGCCCTCTACCGTCGGACTGGCCGAAAGGATAGTGCTGTCCGCCGACCTCATCTTCTATTCGCTGCTCATAGTCGCCGCGCTCGTGGCGGCGGTGGGCCTTGCGGGGGCTTCGTACTCTGTAAAGAGGATGATAAACACCCGCGGCGACTTCGCCGTCAAAAACTACTTCCACGGCGTAAAGGTGTGCTATCTCAACACCGTGCTGCCCGTGGTGGTGTTCATGCTCTTTCTGTTCGGCTCCATAATAGTCAGCGACTGGGCGGCCATGGAGATAGCCTACGGCGCGTCCGCGGCCGGCCCGATAACGGCAAAGGTGTTCATGATAATTGCCACCGTAGTAGTCGGCGTCTACATGATGTGGGTGTACGCCGTCGGGGTCAGCTATAAGGTAAAGTTCAGGTACCTCTTAAAGAACTCCTTCGTGCTCGCCGTCGGCACTATTCTGCAGACGGTGTTCATGCTGGCCTTCGCGCTGCT
This sequence comes from uncultured Clostridia bacterium, assembly GCA_944358655.1. Classification (GTDB taxonomy): domain Bacteria; phylum Bacillota; class Clostridia; order Christensenellales; family Borkfalkiaceae; genus Coproplasma. Next base: position 67,246 of record CALVRO010000003.1, read on the forward strand.
CCCCGTGTGGATAATGCTCATCGGCATCTCGGTGCCCTTCTTTCTGGTGCTGGGCATAATATTCTTCATCTTCATCGGCTTTTCCTTCATAGTTCTCTCGTGGATGGCCTACGCGCAGTGGGTGTTCGACTCCTTCATCACCCCCGCCGTGGCCGGCGAAAAGGAGGCGGCCCGCGCAAAGATGACCCCCAAACAGCTCGAGGCTGCCAAGCAGGAGGACGCCCGCGCCGAGGCGCGCGAACTGCTCGCCGCAGGCAAGTCCGAACTCATTTCCCGCCCCATCAGGCCCATCGACGTAGCCGCCGAAGCCGCAATATTGCCCGCGCGCTTCACCCGCGCCGACATAGCCGCCGCGGCATCCGCCCGCAGGGCGATGGAGGGCGAGGTGTCCGAATACTTCGAAGCTCACAAGAACGACAAGAAGTACGTTGAGTACAACAAGCTCTTTGCCGAGCGCGAAAAGGCGCTCTCCTCCGAGGACAAAAAGGGCAAAAAGAAGAAGATAAGCTCCGAACATCTGTTAAGATGACGTCCGTTGCCCGCGCGTTTAAGCGCGGGCAGTATGAGTTTATATAAGGTCGTATGGGTCAAAGTTATTCCGCCCTCGGCGGCATGTTCGAATATCTCAACCGCGACTGCGACTATCCCAAATGGTCGCGGTATCTGCTAAAAAAGCTGGCCTCGCTCGGCGTCGGCCCCGTCGGCGCAGACATAGGCTGCGGCAACGGCACGTTCACCCGTGCGCTCGCCAAGGCGGGCTACGCCATGACGGGCGTGGACATATCGCCCTCCATGCTCACGGCGGCGCGCCGTCTGGCCGACGACGAGGGCGTGCGCTGTGAATTTTTACTCGGCGATATAACCAAACTTAAACTTAAGGACAGGGCCGACTTTGCCGTCGCCATAAACGACTGCGTAAATTACGTCCCCCCGCAAAAGCTCAAAAGCACGTTCGCCAAGGTATATTCCTGCCTCAATGCGGGCGGAGTCTTTCATTTCGACATCTCTTCCGAGCACAAGATACGCCATATCCTTGCCGACAACATGTTCGGCGAGGACGGCGACGACGTGTCCTACATGTGGTTCAACACGCCCGAAGAGGACGGCGTCACCATGGAGCTGACCTTCTTCGTCCGCGCGGCGGACGGCAGGTACGACCGCTTTGAAGAGACCCACCGCCAATACGCCCACCGCGAGGAGGACGTCCTCGCCGCGCTGCGCGGCGCCGGCTTCTCCACGTTGAGTTCGGAGGGCGACCTCGGCACGGAGGACAAGAGCCTCCGCATAAATTTCACCGCAATAAAGGGGAACAAAAGGCCATGAACTATCTCTACAAGGCGCTCATCTACGACAAACAGGCCTCGCTCTCCGTGCTCGACACCACCGAGCTCGTCAACAAGGCCATAAAAATACACTCGCTCAAGGGCGGTGAGGCCGAACTGTTGGGCGGCCTGCTCACCGTGTGCGCCTACTTTTCGGGCACGCTCAAAAGCGACAGGGGCGCCGTGTCCATGACGGTAAAGAGCGCCTCGGGCGACGGCTCGGCCTCGGTTTCGGGCGACAAGGATATGCACATACGGGGCTTTGCCGAGGGCTCGTGCAGGCAGTCGCTCAGGGGCGGCACGCTTACGGTCATCCGCGACGACGGCTTCTTCCGTCCCTTCACGGGCGCCTGCCAAATAGAGAGCGACGACGTTTCGGCCATGACCATGGATTATTTTTACCGCAGCGAGCAGATCCCCACGGCCGTATCGGTGGGCGTAAAGCTCGGCGACGACGGCGCGTGCCTCGCGGCGGGGGGAGTGATCATCCAGCTGCTGCCCGGCCACACCGAGGAGACCATGGACAGGGCGGAGGAGCGCATGCAGGCCTTTGCCGACCCCGCCTCGCTCGTGCAGAGCATGGGTGCCGAGGGCATAGTGCGCACCTATTTTTCCGAACTGATAGACCAAAAGGGGCTGTATCTTGCGCACCCCGACTATATCTGCAACTGTTCGCGCGCAAAGATAGCCGACGTAATATTGTCGCTCGGCCGCAAGGAGGCGCTGGATATCTGCAGGGAGCGGGGCTGCGTTTCGGTGCACTGTCACTACTGCAACACCGACTATACATTTGATGAGGACGACATTCTCAAGTTATTCGATAGATGAAAAAAAACAAGGATACGCTTAAGAACAAGACGGTGGGCATCGACCTCAGCGAGGACAGGCTTCTGGACATGGCGTCCGACTATCTGGACGACCACAACTACCTCGGCGCGCTGCGCATGCTCAACAAAAATTCCGAGCTCAACGGCAACGCCGAAGATTCGTACATGCTCTACGCCGAGGCCTTCGACGACATGGGTCTCTACGAAAAGTGCGTAAACGGCTGGTATAAGTATATCGACTACTGCTACGGCTACGAGGACGAGCACACCGACTACGGCGCCGCCTACGAGGGCATCGCCGTCAACTTTCTCAATATGGGCGACGAGGAGACCGCCGCCTACTACTACAACAAACTGCTGGTGGAGACCTCGCCCGAGCTCGACTCCGACAGGCGGAAGGAGATAATCGACTCCTTCATCATAACTCACCGCCCCACGCTCAAAATAGCGTGGCCGCCCCGCCTCGCCGACGTTTCGGGGGAGATGGAGGACGGCCTCAACTTCATGCGCGCGGGCGAGTACGAAAGGGCCAAGGAGCAGTTCGCCAAGGTGGGCGAGGGCAACAAGAGCTACCTCGCCGCCCGCAACTATATCGCCATGTGCGACATTATCTGCGACAAGTGCGACGAGGCCGAGCAGGAGTGCCGCGGCATGCTTGAAAAGTTCCCCGACGACATTCAGGCGCTCACCACCCTCGCGGCCGTAAAAAATCAGCAGAAGTGCACCGAGGAGAGCCGCGCCATAGCGCGCCGCCTGCTCGAGATAGGCGGCGAGTCCACCGAGGACAGGTATAAAATAGCCACCGTCTGCTGCGAAAACAACATGCACGCCGAGGCCTACGCCCTCTTTTGCAAGATAGAGGACGATCTGCCCTTCGACAACGCCGTGCTCTACTTCAAAGCCGTGTCGGCCTACAACTGCGGCCGCAAGCGCGAAAGCTTAGAGGCCTTCGACAAGATACAGACCATCTATATAGACGCCGTAACGGCCAAATACTATATGGACTTCGTGCGCGAGCACATGGCCGAGGACGATGAGGACTTCCTCGAACACCCCCTCAGCTATTTCTACCGCCTCCCGCAGGAGGAGAGGGAGAGCAACATAAGCCTGCTCACGGCCTTCGTCATGCTCGAGCCCAAGGCGGCTGTGGCGCTCTCCGACCAGCTCGACCTCTCGGACTGCATCCGCTGGTGCTTCGACGAGGGCGGCGAAAACAGCCCCGAGGAGATAAAACTTCTGGGCGCTTCGGCGGCCGCCATGGCGCCTTCGTGCGAGGATATATTCAGGGATATCCTTTTGGACGGCTTCCTTTCGGACAGGGTAAAGATACACGCCTTAGCCGCCGTGGCCGAGTGCAACCGGGGCGGCGAATACGGCGTGGTGGTGTGCAATATCTACCGCAAGATAAAGCTGCCCGTGCTCAGCGTGGGCAGGGCCAAGCGCAAGCAGTTTTTGCGCGCTTACGGCGTGGCGGTGGCGCGCTTCGCGCTCATCGACCCCGACTACGCCTATGTTATAAAGGACGCGGCAACCGAGCTCCACGCCCGCCTCGCCGCAAACAAGGGCTTCGCCGCCGTAAAGACGCCTGCGGCGCTCGCCGCCGCCATCTGCGCGCGCGGCGGGATATCGGGCGTCATCGGCGAAAAGGCGGGCCCCGACGAAATGTGCGCCTACTTCGCCGCCGACCGCAAGGAATTCGATAAGATCATGGGCGGGGCAAACTGACCTTTCAGACCCTTTCGGGCGCACATATGCGCCCTTGAACGCCCGCACGGGCGGAGGAATGTATGAAACTTTACGATTTCGACGGCATGTTCGAAGAAAAACTTGCCGACTACATCAAGCGCAATCCGCGCGGGTACACCGAAAAGCAGTGGGAGGACGCCATCCCCGCCCTCTACGCCGCCTTCGGCGACACTCCCGTCAAGTCGCTGGGCGTGTCGCCCAACGCCTTCTACGCCGCGCAGAGCGACGACGAGCTCGTCGCGTCCCTCAGGGCGCACATAAAAAAGGGCATACCCGTCAGCGAGTACCTCTGCAACGCCGTAGAGGGCCGCAACATTACGGACAAGCTCCTGCCCCTCCTCTCGGGCGGCGCGGAGGAGGCCGCCTACGCCGTCAACCTGATAGGCGCCCGTCCCGAGGCCCTGCCCGAGTACATGCGCCTCATCGTCACGTCCCCCGAGGAGGACTTGGTAAACTCCTGCATAGACTATGTGAAGGAGCTGGCCGACCTCGCCGCGCCCGAGGCGCTGGCCTACTACAAACAGGGCGTCAAACCCCAATATATGCTTGAAATACTGTCGCGCTGCACCCCTCCCAACGACGAGGTGTTCTCCGTCCTCATTTCCGCCTTCCGCACCGCCGACGAGCATCTGGCGCTGTGCGCCGACTTCCTCGCCTCCTTCGGCGACGAGCGCGCCCTGCCCTACCTTCAGGACAGGATAGAGGAGGAGGGCCTGTCGTATGCCGACTTCCTCGAACTCAAGTACGCTATCGAGGCCCTCGGCGGCAGCTACAAGGGCGAGCGCGACTTCTCCTCCGACCCCGACTACGAGCTGATAAAATCGCACGGCGGTATAGATATCGATATCTTCAAGGACATAAAATGACCGCCCGCGCACGAGCGATAATAACTTACCTGCCCGTATCCGATAATTTTCCGGGCTGTGTCCGCCGCCGCGGCGCTTTTCAAGCGCCGCGGCGGCGGTCTTTATTGTGCGGCAGGTTGCGGAACGACATTGCGCGTCAGTCAGTTCCCGAGGCTCTTGCACGCCCTCTTAAAGTTGTCCGCCGCCCTCTTTACGGCCTCGCCGTCGGCGGGGGAGGGGGAGAGGTAGCCCCGCGCCGTCATCAGAGTGAGCAGCTCGTACTGCGCTTCGGCCGCCGCCGCAAAGTTTGCGGCAAAGGCGTTTCTGAGGCTCTTCGCGCCGCTCCCGCACACGGCCTCGGCGTACAGCGCCGCCAGCTCGCTTTCGCCGTACAGCATGTCCTGCAGGCTGTCCCTTTCGTTTAGCGCCGCCCTGCACTTGCCGCCGTCAGTCATTCCGGCCTCCCGCCGCCTTTAACAGGTCGGCGCACCGCTGCGTGTGCCCCTTGGCTATGTTTGCCATGCATGCGGCTATGTCGGGGTCGGTCAGCGTGCGCGAGTACAGCGCCGCCTTCTTGCCGAGCAGCGCTTCGCGCGTCACGGCGGCCGTAAGCATGTCAAGTTCTTTTGTCGTCATCTCGGTCATAAAAAACCTCCCTGCCGACATTATTGCCGTCTGCGGGGAGGTATATACCGTTATTTAAAAAAGGTTTTGTCTATTTGTCGTTCAAGTCCCAGTCTATCTCCCCTCTGCCGTGGGCGACGAGGTAGTCGTTGGCGCGCGAAAAGGGCCTGCTGCCGAAAAATCCGTTGTGCGCCGAAAGGGGAGAGGGGTGGGCGCTCTCTATTATCATATGCCTGCTCCCGTCTATCAGCGCGGCCTTGTTGCGCGCGTTTCTGCCCCATAGTATGAACACAACGTTTTTGCAGCGCGAGGAGACGAGCTTTATCACCTCGTCGGTGAACCACGCCCAGCCGCAGGCGGCGTGGCTGTTGGCGGCGTGCTCGCGCACGGTGAGGGTGGTGTTGAGGAGCAGCACGCCCTCTTTGGCCCACTTCGTAAGGTCGCCGCAGTCGGGCTCGGCTATGCCGAGGTCGGTGCGTATCTCCTTATATATGTTCTTCAGCGAGGGCGGCAGCTCCACGCCCGCCTTCACCGAAAAGCACAGCCCGTGCGCCTGGCCGGGCTCGTGATAGGGATCCTGCCCGAGTATGACCGCCCTCACTTTTTCAAGCGGCGTATAGCGGAAGCAGTTGTACAGGTCGTACATGTCGGGGTACACCACATGGTGCGAGTACTCCTCTATCAGAAACTTCCTTATCTTTAAATATCTCTCGTCCGAGAACAGCGGCGCAAGCGCCTCGTCCCAGCCTCCGCCAAGTTTTATCATAAGCTCTCTAAAATTTTAATATATCCGGCTATCTCGCGCTTTGCGCCCTCAAGGTCGTGTTCGAGGTAGTTTCCGCACTCCTCGCGGCGGCTGCCGGGCACCTCGTCGAGTCTGAGCGCCTCTTTGCAGCACTCCTTCAAAAGCGTAAGCACCTGCCCCTCGTCCATGTCCGTCGTCAGCAGGTAAAATCCCGTGCGGCAGCCCATGGGGCCGAAGTAAATTATGTCCTCCCCGCGCGCCGAATTTCTCAGCGTGGTGGCCAGAAGATGCTCCACCGTGTGCAGGGCGGCGGGCGAAATATAGTCGCCCGCGTTGGGCTTTTTAAAGCGCATGTCCCACGTCGTAACGCCGTGCATCACCGTGCCCGCGTGCAGGCCGACGGTCAGCTTATCGTGGTCTTTGCAAAAAGAGGGTATCCTATCCATTCATAACTCCCTTAAATATGGCCGGAACGGCCTCCTTCAGGCGCGCGTTGCACCTTTCAAGATTTTTTAAATACTGCTCGGTGGTCGAGCCGCTGCCCGCCACGTCGGATATGGCCTTGAACGAATAGAGCTTTACGCCTGCGTGGGCGCACGCCTGAGCCATGGCGGCGCACTCCATGTCGCGTATGTCGGCGCCGAGCTCTTTTGTAAGCAGCTCGAAGTCGGCGGGACTGTCGTTGAACCTGTCGCCCGAACCGAGCTTTTTCAAGGGGTAGAGTGGCAGGGTGGCGAGGGGCAGATAGGGCTGAGAAAATTCGTTCAGCGTGCCCACGGCCGTGCCGTTGAGCTGCGCCAAGTCAAAGTCGTACTGCGTGGCGCTCTCTATGCCGTAGATCTCCCCCACGGCCGTGCCGCCGTTAAGTCCGCCTGCAACGCCTATGTTGATCACGGCGTCGGCGTTCAGGCAGTCTGCGGCGTACTGCGCGCCGCAGGCGGCGTTTACCTTGCCTACTCCGCATATCACCACCGCCACGGGTATGCCGCACAGCGTGCCGCGCGTCACTATTTTTCCGCAGGCGGAGCTTTGGGTCTTTTCCTCCATGTTGGCGAGCACGGCCTCGGCCTCGCTCGCCATTGCTATCACAAATACCTTCATACCGTAATTATACCTCTTTGCGCCGCATAAATCAACAAAAAAAGCGGAATAAATTTCCGCTTTTGTCCCGTCTTAAATAATATGTCGGATATCGCATATCTGCACCCGGCCTTGTCCGCACACGCAGGCTATGCCGCCCTCGAAGGGTATGTGCGTCAGGGTGCAGGGCAGGGCGCGTCCGTCCAGCCATATGCGGCCGTCAAAGTACTCCAACCGCCTTAAATGAGTGGCGAGCGAAAGGCCGTTGCGCTTTATATAGGCCTCCTTGGCCGTCCAGTTTTTCAAAAAATCGGCCTCGCTGCATATGCCCGCGCGTTCGCGCGGGGTAAAGCGCGCAAGTACGGCCGCCCTCGGCCTGCCCTTAAAAATTTCTATGTCGCAACCTACCTTTTCGTCTCCCGCGGCAATGGCGGCCATGTCGCCGCTGTGGCTTATGTTGAAGTCGTACACCCCCGCATATGGCCCCGCCAACGTCGGTTTCGGGTGGGAGAAGTCTACCTTTAGGTAGCCTTCGGGCCCGAATTTTTCTTTAAGAAGGGCGACGGCCTTTTCGTAGACCCGGCTGTTTTGGGTCAGGGCGAAGTATATCATAGCATCAGGCTTTCAACGTACTCTATCTGCTCGCGGGTGGGCAGTTCCTCGGTGAAGGCGCACGCGCTCCCCGCCGCCGTGGCAAAGTTGAGCGCCTTAAAATAGTTGCCCGTCGCAATATATTCGTGCACGAATCCCGCAACCATGCTGTCGCCCGCGCCCACAGAGTTGACAAGCTGCCCGCGCGCCGCGCGCACGAACATGGCCTGGTCGGTCTCGGTCACCATAACGGCGCCCCCGGCGCCCATCGAAACTATTACGTTCCTCGCGCCCTTCTTTTGCAGCAGGCGCGCACATTCGGCAATTTTACGCGTGTCCGAGGTGGGCGCAATGCCGAATACCTCGCACAGCTCGTATATGTTCGGCTTGATCAAAAACGGCCTGTGCCTCAGGCTCTCTGTAAGCAGCGCCCCGCTGGCGTCCACCACAACGTTGACGCCCTTGGGCGCCTTCAGCCTGTCCAAAAAATCGGCGTAGGCCGTGTGGGGAAGGGAGGAGGGCACGCTGCCGCTGATTATCAGCCAGTCGCCCGCGCGCAGCACCCTTTTAAGCTTTCGCACCAGCGCGTTTACGTCCTTTTGCGTCACTTCGGCGCCCTCGCCGTTTATGTCAGTCTCGGCCACGCTCTTAATCTTTACGTTTATGCGCGTCTGTCCGCTCACCTCGATAAAGTCGTGCTTCAGGCCTCGGCTGTCTATTTCGCCGAGGATTGCCCTGCCCGTAAAGCCCGCAACAAAGCCGAGGGCGACGGTGTCGTCGCCGAGCTCCTTTAGGGCCAGACTGACGTTTATGCCCTTTCCCCCGGGGATGAGCTTTTCGCCCGCCGCGCGGTTGACGGCGCCCTGTTTTATGTTGTTTACTTTTAAATAGTAATCCAGCGAGGGATTGAATGTAACCGTGTACAACATTTTGGTTTGGCCGAACGTAAAGTATATTTAAATATAATTTACAATATTTATCTTGAAATGTCAACCTCTGTTAAATAAAAAACGCAAATTGTGCCACAAAAAATGCCTTTTGTGGTGCGTCCGCATTATTTTGAAGCGGCGGGGCCCTCTTAAGGCGGGGCACATTTTCCTGTCGTCATTTTATTTTGGGGCGGAGTATGGCTCGCCTTAAAAAAAATTTAAAAAAGAGGCGCAAATTTCAAAAAAATTACTTGACAAAAAAGTTTGCTTATATTATTATATACAAGCGTTGTGACGCAGGGCATGCGTCTGACGGGCCTTTAGCTCAGTTGGTCAGAGCGGTCGGCTCATAACCGATTGGTCCGCGGTTCGAGTCCGTGAAGGCCCACCACAAATATTTTGGCCCAATAGCTCAGTTGGTTAGAGCGCCAGCCTGTCACGCTGGAGGTCGACGGTTCGAGCCCGTTTTGGGTCGCCAAAGGTTATAAGCGCCACACTCTGGCGCTTATAACAAAAAAATAGCTCTGCGGCTTAAAGGCGGCATTGCTGAAAACGCCTTGGTAGCTCAGTCGGTAGAGCGGTGGACTGAAAATCCATATGTCGGCGGTTCGATTCCACCCCAAGGCACCAAAAAATCTGTCTTTTGCTGGTGTAGCTCAATTGGCAGAGCAGCTGATTTGTAATCAGCAGGTTGCGGGTTCGATTCCAGTCACCAGCTCCAAAACACCATAAAAGGCAAAATACGGGCGGATTGCAGAGTGGCCAAATGCATCAGACTGTAAATCTGACGTCTCAGACTTCGGTGGTTCGAATCCACCTCCTCCCACCACGTCGCCGCAAGGCACATTTAGCGACAAGGCAGGTTATACCTGCCTTGTTTGCTTTTTGTGCCTGCGGCTCCTCTTTCGCGCAAAAGCCACGGTTTTGCGCGAGGGTGAAGTAAAGATATATGCGCTCTGCGCGAAGCGCAAACTCACCTGTGCCCGCCGCAACTTAAGTTGCGGCACGGCTTAAGTTCGTTTGCTTAAATTATTCGGAGGGTGCTGCGGGGCTGCGCACCCATACCCCCATGTCATGCCGAGCAGCGCGCCGATATAGTTGGATACGAAAAGAGCAGGTGCGCGCGTTGCCGAGGCATCTCGGAGGCATAAGCTGACGGACAAACGTGGCAACGCCACGCCATGGCTCCCCGTCGTTATGGGGAGCTGGCGGCAACTTGTTGCCGACTGAGGGGGCGTTCCTCTTTTTTTCGACCTCTCCGACCGCGCGTTCACCGCGCGGCCACCTCCCCATGCGACGGGGAGGCTATATTGCGGAATGAGTGTATCTGAAGCGATATCCGGGGAGATTTCTCCGCGCGCTCGGCTTAACAGCCTCGCTTGGTCGAAATGACACTCTTATAATCGGGGAGATTTCTCGGCTGCGAACGCTGAAGCGTTCTACGCTCGAAATGACATCTCTCTCCCGGGGGGGGGTACGGCGCACCCACACCCACCCCTTGTCATGCCGAGCAGCGCGCCGAGAAAGTTGGAAAAAGACCGAGTGTGAGCGCGCGTTGCCGAGGCATCTCTGTATGAGCTTTATAGTAGCCCGACAAGGAGATCCTTCGCTGTCGCTCAGGATGACAATGGGGATAGAATATTAAAATATCGCCCCCTCTGTCTGCGTGCTCTCGCACGCGGTCACCTCCCCATGCGAAGGGGAGGCTATATTGTGGTATGAGTGTATCTGAAGCGTAACCTGGGAGATCTCTCCGCTCGCTATGCTCGGTCGAAATGACATGGGGGAGGCGGCGCGCGGCAAATAGGCAGCGCGCCGCCTCCTTTCTCAAAGGCTGACGCTTACTTTTCAGCGCGGGGGAGGGGTAAACGTTTTACAACCGTTTAAAAATATGGTATATTAAATATGAACAGTTTTACTTGCGGTCAGGCCGCATAAGGAGTGCGATATATGGCAGAAAAGTTTTATATCACTACGGCGATAACCTATACTTCGGGCAAGCCCCACATTGGCAACACTTACGAGATAATTTTAACCGACGCTCTCGCCCGCATGAAGAGGATGCAGGGCTACGACGTGTTTTTTATGACGGGCACCGACGAGCACGGCCAGAAGGTCGAACTCAAGGCCGCCGAAAAGGGCCTTTCCCCCAAACAGTTTGTCGACGGCGTTGCCGCTCAGATCAAGGATATATGGGGGGCAATGGACATTTCGTACGACAAATTCATCCGCACTACCGACTCTTACCACGAGCGTCAGGTGCAAAAGATCTTCAAAAAATTCTACGAGCAGGGCGACATATACAAGAGCTCGTACAAGGGCATGTACTGCACCCCCTGCGAGAGCTTCTGGACGGAGAGCCAGCTTGTCGACGGCAAGTGTCCCGACTGCGGAAGGGAGTGCAAGCCCGCCGAGGAGGAGGCCTACTTCTTCAAAATGGCCAAGTATGCCGAAAAGCTGGTCAGGCACATAGTCACCCATCCCGACTTTATCAAACCCGTCGCGCGCAAGAACGAGATGATGAATAACTTCCTGCTCGCCGACGAATTCATAGGCAAGAGCGACGAGGAACTGCTTGCCGCCTGCGACAACCACACGTTAAAGACCAAACTGCAGGATCTGTGCGTGTCGCGAACGTCGTTCAGGTGGGGCATACCCGTCGACTTCGACAGCCGCCACGTCGTGTATGTGTGGCTGGACGCCTTAACCAACTATATCACGGGCATAGGCTACGACGTCGACGAGCCCTCCGAGCAGTTCAAAAAGTATTGGCCCGCCGACGTGCACGTCATCGGCAAGGACATAATACGCTTCCACACCATATATTGGCCCATCTTTTTAATGGCGCTCGGCCTTCCCCTGCCTGGGCAGGTGTTCGGTCACCCGTGGCTGCTGCAGGGGGGCGACAAGATGTCCAAATCCAAGGGCAATGTAATGTATGCCGACGACCTCGCCTCGGTGTTCGGCGTCGACAGCGTGCGCTACTTCGTGCTGCATGAAATGCCCTTTTTAAACGACGGTGTGATAACGTGGGAGCTCATGTGCGACAGGCACAACTCCGACCTCGCCAACACGCTCGGCAACCTCGTCAAGCGCACCGTGGCCATGACAAATCAGTACTTCGGCGGAAAAGTCGCCCCCGCCTCGCCCATGGAGGGGGTGGACGACGAGCTGGCCGAAGTCGCGCGCGCTTCGTGCGACAGGGTGGCCGCCCGCATGGACGAGTGCCGCGTTGCCGACGCCCTCGACGAGCTCTGGCAGCTCTTCAGAAGGGCCAATAAATATATCGACGAAACTACCCCTTGGGTACTTGCCAAGGACGATGCCAACAGGCCGAGGCTGGAGCGCGTGTTATATAACCTTTTAGAGGCCATAACCATAGGCGCCAACCTGTTGAGGCCCTTCATGCCTTCCACCGCCTCAAAGATACTTTCCCAGACGGGAGGGGAGGAGAGGGCGTTTAAAGACCTCTCCACATTCGGTTTGGCCGCGGGGTATGCCGTGGCGGAGGCGCCCGAAGCGCTCTTCGCCCGCCTTAAGTTCGAAGATATCCGCCCCGTTGTGGAGGCCATATCGGCAAAGCAGAAGGCCGAGGCCGCTCCCCTTCCCGAGGACGACTTCAAGCCCGCCGTCACCATAGACGACTTCGACAAATTAGACCTCAGAGTGGGCACCATAGTCGCCTGCGAGGCCGTTAAGAAGAGCAAGCTGCTGCACGAAACCATAAGGGTGGGCGGCAGAACGCTGTCCGTCCTCTCGGGCATAGCCAAGCACTACACGCCCGAGGAGATGGTGGGCAAAAAGGTGGTGGTGCTCGTCAACCTTCCCCCTCGCGAAATGAAGGGCATTGTCAGCGAAGGCATGGTCATCTGCGCCGAGGGCCCCGACGGAACGCTCTCCCTCGTCGTCCCCGAAAAGGACGTCCCCGACGGCAGCAAACTGTCTTAATTGAGGCATATGTCCCGCTCTATCATGTACACCGACGTTCATTGTCATCTCAATTTCAAGGACTACGGCTCCGTGGGCGACCTTGTAAATGCCTGCATGGAGGCGGGGGTCGACCGCATTATCACGGCGGGGTACGACCTCGCCTCCTCGCGCGAGTGCAAGGAGCTGGCCGAGTGGTACGACTGCGTGTACTTCACGGCCGGCGTGCAGCCCACCGAAGTTGCCAAGGCCTCATTTTCCGACCTGCACGAAATAGAGGGCCTGTGCGCCCACCCCAAGTGCGTGGCCATAGGCGAGATAGGCCTCGACTATCACTACCCCGATACCGACAAGCCCCGTCAGCACACCTTTTTCAAGGCACAGCTCGAGCTTGCGGCCAACCTCGGCCTGCCCGTGCAGATACACTCGCGCGACTGCGCCGAGGACACGCTCAACTTCCTGCGCCAAAATTCCCGCCTCCTCGGCCGCGGCTTTCTGCTGCACTGCTATTCCTATTCGGCCGAGCTGGTAAAGGACTTTTCAGACCTCGGCGGCTACTTCTCCTACGGCGGCACGTCCACCTTCAGGCGGAGCAAAAAGCCCCGCCGCGCCATAGCGGCCACCCCGCTCGAAAGGCTGCTCACCGAAACGGACAGCCCCTATCTCTCGCCCTCGTCGCTCTTCGGGCAATTCCCCAATACGCCAAAGAGCATCCCCGAAATAACGCGCAATATGGCCGAAATAAAGGGGGTGGAGGAGGCCGAAATGGCCGCCGCAGTCCGCCGCAACGCTCAAAAACTCTTTCCCAAACTCAAATAAACCGCGTTCGGACGGCATATATGTGCCGTCCAATTAAAAATTCAGGCCGCGCAGCGCCGTAAAATACATGGAAAACAACAATTTTAAAAGGTCGCTCAGGGAGAGCGGCTTCTCCTTCAAAAAACAGTTCGGCCAGAACTTCATCTCCGACGAGGCCCTTCTCGACAAAATTGTCGCCCTCTCGGGCGCCGAGGGCAGGGAAGTGGTGGAAATAGGCTGCGGAGCGGGCACTCTCACCCGCGCCCTCGCGCGCAGGGCGGCCTTCGTGCACGGCTACGAAATAGATACCTCGCTCGAGTCCGTGCTCGCCAAAACGCTTGCGGGGGTGGAGAACGCCGAAGTCGTGTTCCGCGACTTTTTAAAGCTCCGTCTCGACAGGCTGGAGAGCGAGCTCCCGCCCTATGTGGTGGTGGCCAACCTGCCCTACTACATCACCACCCCCCTGATAATGAACATTTTAGAGCACTCCTCAAAGTGCCTCTCCATGACCGTAATGGTGCAAAAGGAGGTGGCCGAGCGGCTGTGCGCCTCTCCGAATACCCCCGAATATGGCGCGATCACCGCCAATATCGCCCTCTACGCCACCGCGAAAAAGGTGCTCGACGTCGGCAGGGAAAACTTCACCCCCAGCCCCAATGTCGACAGCGCGGTGGTCAGAATAGATATCTCGCGCGGGCGCCTCGGCGACGTCGACGGGGCAATGTATAAAAGGGTGGTGCAGGCCGCCTTCTCCTCGCGCCGCAAGACGCTTGAAAACAATCTTGTCAAGGCCTTTTCGCTGACGCGCGACGAGGCGCGCGGGCTGCTCTCCGCGTGCGGGATAGACGGCATGGCGAGGGGCGAAACGCTTTCGCCCGAGGACTTCGTCGCCCTCTCGGCCGCACTCAAGGGCAGTTTAAAATAGTTTTTTGTCCGACGGCGGGGCGGCGCAACTTTAAGTTGCGCCGCCCCGCCCCTTTGCGCCCTTTTGCCGTCCGCAGGCTTTAAAATTGAATTATATAAAATGTTTTAGAGCTTGTCCGCGTTTTTTTGCAAAAAAGTTCTAACGCCGCTTCGGGTCGCGTATAATTTAATATCTCAACGCAAAAAGCAACCGGAGGTATTTTTTATGGACGATCTCGAATACGCCGAAATGCTCGAAATCCCCGTGAGCACGGTCAACGTCGTAAAGAAGAGGGGGCTCTTCAGGCGCAGGGCGGGCGCGCAGGGCGATCTTAAGGACGACGTCATAGCCGGCGTCAACAGCCGCGCTCCCGCGGCGGAGGAGCCTCTGCGCTCCGATTTTGCCGTGACCGAGGACCTCACCGAGGCCCCCGCCGTAAAGAGCCGTCGCGACGGCTGGAGCGGCGTGCTGATAGCCGAGGCCGTGGCGGCATGTCTGCTCGCCGGCGGCATCTTTATAACCAACGCCCTTGTCGACAACACCGCCATCAATAATTTTGTGGCGGGCCTGTCGCAGCCCGCCGAACAGGAGGTGGAGTACACCGACCTCGAGCTCTCGCCCGTCGTCAGCACGCTGTCCGACGCCGAAGTCAGCCAAAGCGCGGGCGTCATAACCTTCAGCGGCCGCACGGCCGTATATCCCGTCTGCGACGGTACTCTGTCCTCGGTCACTTCCGAGGGCGGGCTCTACACGGCCGAAGTCGAGTTTTCTCCCACATTCACGGCCGTATTCAGCGGCCTAACCACCGTGTATTCGTCCGTCGGCGACGAGGTCAGGGCCAACATCCCCTTCGCCTATACGGACGGAGCGTCGCCCGTCAGCGTCAGCATGTTCGACGGCGACGAGGTCATCAGCAACTTCTCGCTCGACGGCGCCCTGCCCGTGTGGAATTCATAACAGATGAAATTTACCGTCCACCCGCTCTTCGTGGCCGTAATTATAGCCTGCTCGATCTTCGGCGGGCTGCCTACGGCCGTCATATTCGCGCTGACCGCCCTCCTTCACGAGTGCGGTCACGTTTTTTGCGCCCAAAAGCTGGGGTACGAGTGCACCCGCCTGTCGCTCATGCCTTACGGCGCCTCATCACTATGCGACCTCGACGGCATCCGCCCGCGCGACGAAATAAAGCTCGCCCTCGCCGGCCCCGCCGTCAACGCCGCCATATGCGTCTTTCTCGCCGGGCTGTGGTGGTTTTTTCCGCAGACTTACGCCTTTACCGACACCATAATGTCGGCGTCGCTGGCCATGCTCGTCGTCAACCTTCTGCCCGCGTGGCCTTTGGACGGAGCAAGGGTGGCGCGCTGCCTGTTAAGGCGCTTTATGCCCGTAAGGCGGGCCGATATTATTTTAAAGTGCATGGATATCGCCCTTGCCGCCGCGCTCGTCGCCGCCTTTTTTGTAAGCGGATATAATCTTACCTACGCCGTGTTCGCCCTCTTTCTGCTCTTTTCGGCGGCCGAAAGGCCGACCTGCGGCGTGCGCATAAACTTCGCCTCGCGCTCCTCGCTCAAGCGCGGGCTGGAGGTAAAATGCGTGCTCGTCGGTGAGGGCTTCACCGTCAAGCGCGCCATCGCCCTCCTCGATGAGGGCCGCTACCTGATTCTTCGCAACGGCGCCGACGGGCGCGAACTGACCGAGGACGAACTGTGCTCCGCAATGCAGCGCAAAAGCATCTACGACAGCGTGTTCGATTGACCATATATGCGGGTGAACGCGTTATTTTAAGTAAAATGGGGCGGGCGGCCGAAAGAATTTTCGGCCGCCCGCCCCGCATTTTTTGCTCTATTGCCGCCCCTGAAGAAAGGAGGCCGCGAACAGCTCTCCGTCCACTCTGCCCTCAAGCACGCACGTCGCGGCGCGTATGCCCTTCTGCACGGCGCCGTCCACAAGGGGAGCGAGGGAGGGGTAGTCGTAGTCAAACTTATAGCTCTGCCTCTTGCGCGCGTACACCGAGCGCGTGTAGCAAAAGTAGCGCTCAAGCCCCCTTTCAACGCCCTGCTCGGTGACGTCGCACCCGAGGGTGCTCAGCG
This sequence comes from uncultured Clostridia bacterium, assembly GCA_944358655.1. GTDB lineage: Bacteria > Bacillota > Clostridia > Christensenellales > Borkfalkiaceae > Coproplasma. The sequence continues at coordinate 83,674 of CALVRO010000003.1, forward strand.
CCGAAAATACTTCGTCTTTGCAGCTCAAAAGGTCGTCCTTCGGCATTATCTTTCGCGGACAGGAAAACTTTTGCGAAACGTACAGTCCCAAATCGCGCTCGAAGGCAAGGTGGGCAAAGGGCGCCCTGCTTGCCCTTTCAAAGGCATATACTGCGGGGTGAAGGGTGCTGTCCGCCGCGTAGTGCGTCGCCCAGCCCGCCGCATACGAGGGGTGCGCGCCGAGCAGTTTTAAAAACATTTCGGCGGGATGCTGCCTGTGCAGGCTTCTGCCGAGGTTGTTTTTGCGGCTGAGGCGGTAAAAGAACATGGCGTCGCCGCCCTGCGCGCCCAGAAAATAGAGCTTTTTGTCGGTTATCTTTGCCCGCTCGCGGCTGTCCAGACCCTCGTATATGGCGCCGGCAAGTATGGCGTGTGTAAAATAGTCGGGCATATCACAAGTTTGCGCGTTTTGCGTAAAATAAATACTGCTGCACATATCCCGAAAACTCACCGAAAAGCCCCTTAAAGTATGCGCTTATGGCGGTCCTGTCGGTATATGTGCCGCCGAAATCCTCGCGGTAGAGCTTTTCTATCCATGTGTCTACGGGGAAGGCGTCGCGCTTGGCAAAGCCGAAAAGGCAGATGCAGTCGGCCACTTTGGGGCCTATGCCCTTGTAGGTCAGAAGCTTTTTCCTAAGCCCGTCGTAGTCGGCGTTTTCAAGCTCTTTCAGCCCCTCGGCGGCTATGCGCGCGGCGGTGTCGTGCAAAAACACGTCGCGGTAGCCCGCCCCCAGCGCCTTGTAGTACTCCGCCGGTTTAGCGGCGAGGGCGGCGGAGGAGGGGAAGGCGTAAAAATCGCCGTAGGGCGACGGCGTCTTTTGCCCTAACCCCTCGCATATGCGCGAAATAATGCCCTTTATCCTCGGAATGTTGTTGTTCTGCGAGATGATGAACGAGTATATCATCTCCTCTCTGTTCTGGTTCAGAAGCCTCAGGCCCCTCGCCTTGCGGCAGGCCTCGTCGAGCACAGGCACGCCGAACGAGCGCATGCGCTCTATAATCTCGCCGTAGTCCCTGCCGAGGTCGAAAAAGTTGTAAAAGTAGTCGGCGTCGCCGCACTCCACCGTCGTCTTTACGCCGTCGGTGTATATGTAGCAGTCCTTATCGGCCGAAATCACCCTGTAGCCATTGCCGTATTGCTCGTAGCGGAATATCTGCCCGCACTCTAAAACGTCGCGCGGCACAAAGTATGTAGCGTCGCAGTCTATCTTCATCTGTTTCACCTTTTTATTTTCCGCCTATATTTTACCATCCCTTTGGCCTTTAGTCAACAAAAAGGGCCGCCGCGCCAAAGGCGCGGCGGCCCGGACTATTAAATATTTTCGCTCACCTTTCAAAGCTTACGCTCATGCGGCCGAGCGAAACTTCGGCCTTTATCGAGCGCTCGCGCCCGCTGGACGAAGGCTCTATGTTGCACCCCGAAAGTATGCACTTTACGTCCACGTCGTAGTCCTCCCTCGCGCCGCACAGGCGCAAATCGAGCTTACCCATGCTGACGGCGGCCTCCACGCGCTTGCAGTCCACGCCGCGTATGTCGGCCTTGCCCGCGTTTATCTTCAGCTCCGCCGTCGAGCCGCATATCTCGCCCACGCTCAAGCTTCCCGCGTTGGCCTCCACGCTCAGGCGGTGGCAAATGACGCTCTCTATTTTCACGGCGCCCGCGTCGTTGATAATTTTGGCGTCCGAACACGTCAGCCTTCCCGCCGTCAGCGCGCCGCCCTCCACGGTTATTTGTAAATTGCCGTAGGTGCCCCCGCCGAGGGTGAGGTTGCCCGCCGAAAGCTCTATGCGGCAGTCGGGCACGCTCTCTTTGGGGATGAAAACGTTCAAATCGGCCATCACCTTCTTTACGGCGCGCAAGTCCCTGAACTTGACGTTTTTGTGCGTTATCATCACCTTTCCGCCCGCCTCTTTGACCTTGTAGTCCAAAAGACCGTCCTCGGGGTACTGCGCCGTAACTTTGTCGCCGTCGTAAAAGTGCACGAACACCTTGCCCAAAGCCCCGGCTATCTCCAGCGAGTCCACGGGGCCCGAAGCCTCGAACGTGCCCGTGCTCCTGTGCTCGGGCTGCCTTTCGGCGCCGTCGTCGCTTTCGGCGTCCTCTTTAACTTTTTTTGCGGCGTCGTAGGGAGGGCCGAACTCGCTGACGGCCTCCTCCTCCGTAAGACCCGCGTCCCGCCTGTCGGCGTACATTTCGGCGTAGTACGAAAGCACTTTCTTTCTCTCGTCCTCGTTTAAGTCGGTCAGATAGCTCTCAAGCTCGTCGCGCCATTCAATGTATTTCATATACTTATTTTGCTCCTTCAAACAGTTTTTTATATATGCTTACCATTTCCTCAAGGTCTTTTTTGTAGGCCGAAAGCCTTTCGCGGCCGACTGCAGTGAGTAAGTAGTACCGCCTCAGCCTGCCGCCGTGCTGCCTTGTAAAGGTTTCAAGCGCGCCCGTGTTTTCAAGCCTCCGCAAAATGGGGTAGAGGGTGCTCTCGGAAATGTCTATCATGCCCTTAAGGTCGCTTATTATCTTGTAGCCGTAGCTCTCTCCGTCCGCAAGCGCGCTCAATACGCACACGTCCAGAAGCCCTTTTTTAAGCTGTGTGTCCAATTTGATACCTCGTTTCACATAATACTATATATTACATAGTATGATTTGTCAAGTATTTTTTTAAAATTTCTGCAAAAAATATTTGCACAATGAGTAACTTCGTAAACTTCTCGTCTGCCGCGGCGGAGGCGGAGGACAAGGCAAGGGATATTAAGGAATTCCTTACCTCGCCCGACGTAATAGTTTTTCCCTTTTCCTCGCCGTGCGGCAGGCATTTTTCGGTGGTTTTCATCGACGGCCTCACTGACAAGGACTTGCTCGGCGAGCTGGTAGTAAAGCCGCTCAAAGAGGTAGGTACCCAAGGGGACGAAAGGGATATCGCCCTGCTGCTCGCCTCGCCCGAAGTTAAGGAATGTAAGGATTTTAACGAGGCCGTGTCGGGCGTGCTCGAAGGCAACGCGCTGCTTTTATGCGGCGGAGTTGAGGGCGGGTATATAATAGGCTTAAAGGCCCCTCCGGGGAGGGCGGTCACCGAGCCGCCCACGCAGGTTGTGGTAAAGGGCCCGAGGGAGGGCTTCACCGAAGATATCAAAACAAACTTAGGGCTGTTAAGAAAGCGCCTCAAGAGCGAGCGGCTGCAGGTGGAGATGGTCTCCTCGGGCAAGAGGAGCGACACGGCCGTCGCCGTCGTCTATCTTTCGGGCGTCTGCCGGGGGGAGATAGTCGAAAATTTAAAAAGGGAGGTGGAGGAGAACGAGATAGACATTGTGCCTGACTCCTCCTACATCTCCTCCTTCATCTCCAAGCGGCCGAGGTCGGTATTCAAGCGGTGCGGCACCTGCGAAAAGCCCGACATCCTCGCCGCAAAGCTGTGCGAGGGCAGGGCGGGGGTCATAGTCGACGGCTCGCCCATAGCCATAACCGTGCCGTATATGATAGTCGAGGACTTTCAGGCCGCCGAGGACTACTACATCACAAGTTACCGCGCCTCGATAATCAGGGCGATAAGGCTGGTCGCCGTGCTCGTCGGCGTGCTGCTGCCCGCAATGTATATCTGCGCGCAGCTGTATAAAATACAGCTCATTCCCATAAAGCTGCTGTTCAATATCGCCAGCTCGGTCTCCTCCATACCCTTTTCGCCCAGCGTGGAAATGTTTCTTACAATAATGGTGGTGGAGGTGCTGAACGAGGCCTCCATACGCATGCCCAAATACGTCGGCATGGCGCTCTCCGTGGTGGGCGCGCTCGTCCTCGGCGACACGGCCGTAAAGGCGGGCATGATCTCCACGCCCGCGATAATGATAGTAGCCTTTTCGGCCATCTGCCTTTACACCGTGCCCGACCTCGTGGAGACCACCACAACGCTGAGGCTTCTCTTTCTGATAGTTGCGGGCTCGGTGGGCGTCTACGGCGTTGTGCTGCTGGCTGCTGGCATATTTTGTTATCTTTCGGGCGAGCAGTCCTACGGCGTGCCCCTGCTCGCTCCCTTCGCGCCCATGAACGGCCGCGACCTCAAGGACGCGCTCTACAAAAGCAATATCTATTCGTTGAAAAGGCGGCCGCGCTCGCTGTCGCCGCAAGACAAAGTGAGGCTCAGAAGTGATAAAAAATGAACTCACCGTCCGCCAGATCTGCGTAATAATGTGCGCGCTGTCGGCCTCTTTAAAACTCATGATCTGCCCCACGGCGCTGGCCGCGGCGTGCGCAAACGGCCTGTGGCTTCCGGTGGTGGTCAATTCCGCGCTGTCCTCGGGCGCGGTGTTTGTTGTCTGCCTGCTGTGCTCGCGCACCCCCAAGGGCTTCTTCGCCCTGCTCTCCTCGGCCTTCGGAAAGGTTGCGATGAGGGTGGCGGCGGGGCTCTTCGCACTCTACTTTGTGCTGTCGGCCGTCATTCCCATGACCGAGCAGCAGACCATGGTACACGAGGTGTTCTACGACACCATCCCCTCCATACTCACCTTTCTGCCCTTCTTTCTGCTGTCGCTGTACGCGGGCGCCAAGGGCCTGACCAACGCCGGGCGCACGGCCGAGATCTGCCTGCCCGTATTTGCGGTGTGCATGCTCTTCCTCGTGGTCATGTCGCTGTCCGAGTGCGATTTTGCCAACCTCCTGCCCGTGTTCGGGCGGCCTGCGGCAAGGGTGATGGCGGGCGGGGCGTCGTCCCTCTTCCGCTTCGACGAGGGCGCTTTAATGTTGATTTTCTCGGGCAAATTCAGGTACAGGAGGGGGGACGCCGCAAAGATAGCCGCCTCAACGGCCGCCGGCGGGCTGATAGTCGCCGCCGTCTGCGTCATATTTTATGCCGTGTACGGCGCGCTTGCGCCCACGCAGTACTTTGCCATAAGCAAGATAGCCCTCTTTTTCCCCGCCATAAACCTGATAGGCAGAACGGACATTATAGCCGTCTACGCCCTCGATATGGTGATGATCTTTGCGCTGGTGCTGAGGGTGCAGGCGGCCTCCTACTGCCTCAGAGTGCTGTTCGACAAGGCATATATGCCTGCCTTTTCGGTGGGGATAAACGCCGTGCTGCTGACGGTTACGCTCCTTCTGAACAACAAATTTGCCGACGTGCAGAGGGTGGGCGGAGCAGTGATGTGCGTGGCCGCGGCAATATTTTCCTATGTAATGCCGCTCGTAGCTTGGTTGGCGCATAGTGTGGGGGCAATGCGCGCAAAGAGGGAGGGATCGCGTGAAAAAATTTAAGCTGAGGCGCTTTGCCTCCTTTGTGTATGTGGCCGTAATGGCCGTGCTCGCCTTCATGTATTTCACCAACGACTACGGCCTTGTGGATATCCGCAAGACGGCCGTCATCATAGGCGCGGGCATCGACAGGACGGACGACAACATGTCGGTCACCGCGCAGGTGGCCGTGCCCAATCCGTCGTCGGGCGGCGGGTCTACGCGCTATATCGAAGTCGAGGCCGAGGGCCCCACCGTCGCCGCCGCGCTCAACGGCATAAACAAAAAGACGGGTTTCTATCCCAAACTCGTCTTTTGCAAGCTGATAGTGCTCGGTCAAAGCTGTTCCGAGGGCGACATTCTGGAAGTGCTCGACTATTTCTACCGCGACGACTACACCCAACTTACCCCCTCCGTCGCCATGTGCGAGGGGAGCGCGCGCTCCCTCCTCGGCTCGGACATGGCCTTCGGCAACACGGCCACCGTGTCCATAGAGCGGCTGCTCTCCGACGAGGCCAAGCGCAGCGGCAACGTGTCCGTCGCCGACCTCAAGGATATCGGCCTTCTGCAAAGTTCGCCCTCGGCCGCCTTCTTCATGCCCTTCATCCGTCCCAAAAGCAGTTCGGCGGGAGGAGCAGAGCAGCCTTCGTCGGGGGATAGTGCGGGGTCTGAGGGCAAACAGGGGGAGGGTGAGAGCGGCGGTGGCGGCTCCGAATTTCTGTGCGACAGAACGGCCGTCTTTACAAAGGGGGCCTTTGCAGGCGTACTGTCTGAGGAGGACAGCATGGCCTTCAACCTCCTCAAGAGCGACGTCCGCCATGTCTTTGTGCCCTGCTCGGACGGCGAGGAGCTGTATACCCTCGGCCTGCGCAGCTGCAGCGGCTCGGCAACGGCGGGGGAGGAGGGCGGAAGGCCCGTAATAACTCTCTCCTTTTCGGCCGTGGCGCAGCTGGCCGACACCTCCGTTCCGTCCGAGGCCTCTCAGAAATCGGAGGGCGAAGTGCCCGAAGGCGCGCTCCGCGCGGGCGAGGCCGCCGTCCGCGGCATGTTTTCCTCGCTGTTGGACGCCCTGCGCGCCGCCGACTGCGACGTTTTGGGCTTAAAGAACGGCCTCTACCGCTTTGCCCCCGCACTATACCGCAAATACGGCGGCAGTCTGCTCTCCTCGGCGGAGGTGGTTTACAACATATCCCTTCGCTCGGCGGGGTGAGGCAGACGGGGCCTGCCCCTCAAAGTTTGTGTTCTTCGGGTGCGCCGCATGTCGGCGCAAAAAAAGAGAGGGCGGGTCGCCCCGTCCTCTCCCTGCGGCATATGCCGCGCCCTTTACGCCGTTCCGCCCGCGTTCAGGCGGGCAAGGGTCTCAATTATCAGCCTTGCGAGAAGGTTTATGTCCCTCTCGCCTACGCCCTCGGCCTTGGCGGCGTTGAGTATCTCGGCCGCCTTTTTGGCGCCGTCGCCCGTCACGTCCCGCTCTATGGCCTCCGCAACCGACTTCGCCGCGGCGGCCACGCTCTCCGCGGGCACATATCCCTCGATCAGCGTTCTTATAACGCCCTCGGCGGCGCCCGTCTGCTGCTCCCTTCGTATGAATTGCTCGTAACACACATACACCAATGTGGAGAGCGCACCTATCTCAAACCCGCGCTCCCAAATAAGGGGCAGGTTTTCAAAGACGAAGCTTACGTCCATATTGCTCAGCGCCGCAAAAAGGGCGTAGAGTATGGTGCCTGCAACAAAGGGCACAAAGGTCAGCACCTTCTTCTGGCACTTCTTTAAAAGAGTGCGCTTGAGCGCCTGCACTATAACGCAGGTGAGGGCCGAAAGCGCGGCTATATCCGCGCCGTAAAGGGTAAGGGTGTCGATAACTTCGAAAACGTCCATCTCTTTTCCTCCCGTTAATTTTCCGCCTCTCCCGACGCGCGAAAGGAGTTTTCTTTCAGAAACGGAGCTATTCACCCGACGCCTTTTTAATAACCTTGCCGCAACGAATATAAACATACATTCGCAAAATAAAAAATAAATAAAAATGTGCCCGATATGTACATGTAAATAGTTGCATGGCGCTGTAAAAATATGTTAAAATTTATCGTATGAGAATGCACAAAAAGAGCCACTTAGAGGAGCGGCTGGACGCCTGCGGCCCCATCCTCACCGTGGCCGACCTCGCACAGAAGAATATGAAGCTCGCCGCCATGGAGCGCCGTCTTTTCGACCTGCAGGCGCTCTTTCCGCAGGGCGGGCCCGTCCACCTCGAGGTGGGGTGCGGCAAGGGCGGTTTTGTCAATCAAATGGCCGCCATGCACCCTTCGGTCAACTTCATCGCCGTCGAAAAGATATCCAACGTCATGATAGAGGCCTGCGAGGAGTGTTTAAAGCGCGGGCTCAACAACGTGCATTTTCTCATCTGCGCGGCCGAAGTGCTGCCCAAATACATCCCCGAAGGCAGCATAGATCGCATATATCTCAACTTTTCCAACCCCCTGCCCAAGCAGGGCTTCGTAAAACAGCGCCTCACAAACCCGCGTTTTTTAAGGATATACCGCGCCCTTTTGAAGGAGGGCGGGGAGATCTGGCAAAAGACCGACGACGAGGACTTCTTCAACTATTCGCTGCTGAGCTATGAGGAGGAGGGCATGCGCGTCCTCTCCGTCTGCCGCGACCTCGCGGCGCAGCCCTTCGAGGGCAACGTTATAACCGAGCACGAGCGCCGCTTCATGGCCGAGGGCAAAAAGATATTCAGGGCGGTGGTGCGCGTATGACGTGGCAGCAGATAGTCATCATTATCGCCGCCTGCGCGGGCGCAGTCGCGCTCGCCGCACTCTTTTGTTGGTATTCCAACAGCAAGCTCGGCGTCACTAAATACGAGATAGAGGACGAAAGGATAGATAGGCCGCTTAGGATAGTGCACCTGTCCGACCTGCACGCCAAGCGCTTCGGCAAACAAAACTGCCGCCTTGTCGGCATGGTAAAAAAGCTCAAACCCGACTTCATCGCCTTTACGGGCGACATAATCCACCTCTACCGCAAGCCGGGCGAGGAGGCCGCTCTCGAGCTGATATCCCTCCTCGTAAAGATAGCGCCCGTCTACTATGTTTCGGGCAATCACGAGATGAGGTATAAAAATTACCGCGTCTTTTCGCAAAAACTTGCCGACGCGGGCGCCGTAGTCCTCGAAAACGAGTACGTCGTAGTGCACGGCGTGGCGCTCGTGGGGCTGGGCTGCGCCCACCTCAAAAACAATAAAATTTTCGAGGTCACGCCCGACTTCGAATCCTACAAAATACTTCTCGCGCACGAGCCGCAGTTCATCAGGCGGTACGCGAGGGCGGGGTACGACCTCGTGCTCAGCGGCCACGCCCATGGCGGACAGTGGCGCTTTCCCTTCACCGATCAGGGCGTGTACGCGCCCGGGCAGGGCCTGCTGCCCCCGCTGACTTCGGGCGAGCATATATTGGGGGCAACGCACATGATAATCTCGCGCGGTCTGGGCAATTCCGAGTTCCCTCTGCGCATAAACAACCGCCCCGAGGTGGTGGTGATAGACCTCGCCTCCCCGCGCTCAGAGCAGTAAATTTTTCCGCAGAAATTTCCATAGTGATGTGCTTTCCATGGCAATCTGCTTTTTGCAGCGGTATGCTTTCTGTAGCAGGGTGCTTTCTGTTGCAATGTGCTTTCTGTAGTAGTGTGTTTTCAATAGCAGGGTGCCTACTGTAGTGGTATGCTTTCAATATTAAAGTGCGGCGCGCGGCCAAATGGCCGCGCGCCGCACTTTTTACCTTGTATTGCAGAGGCGAAAGGCACGGGGCGGGCGGGTGGGACAGACATGTCATCCTGAGCGACAGCGAAGGATCTAAAAATGTCGATATATTGCCTACGGCAATTCGATATGCCCCGTTCGGGGCTCGATATGGCCGCGTTAACGCGGCCTCGATATGCGGCGCTTAAAGCACCGCGTTGTGGCGGGAGTTTTAATAGCGCCCCGTTTGTCCGTCGGCTTACGCCTCCGAGATACATTCGGCGACGCGCACTCCTACCTTATAAGGAAACCGGCCTATTGGGTGCGCTGCTCAGTATGACAAACGGGGCATAGTGCGGCGCGCACCCCCTCGGGGAGAGCCTGTCATTTCGAGCGTAGCCGAGAAATCTCCCCGGTTACTTTTCAGATACACTTTTTACCGCTCCGCGAAGCGTGCGCAGCCCTGCGAGCACCCTCCGAAAAATGAGTAGCAAATCGCCAAAGCACCGCACTCGCGAGAGGGGGCGGGCAAGGGCGAATTTGCTTTCACGGAGTGCAGATATTTTCACATTGGCCTCGCGCAAAACTGTAGTATTTGCGCGAAAGAGGAGCCGCAGGCTATAAAGCAAACAAGCCGAGTTTACTCGGCTTGCCGCGAAATTAGCCTTGCGGCGACGAGGAGAGATGCCTCGGCAACGCGCGCACTTGCTCGGTTATGTTCCAACCTTTATGGCGCGCTGCTCGGCATGACAATGGGGGGAGGGGAAGCGTGCGAAGCTTTCTCCCCGTGGGATTTCTCCGCGCGTTCGGCCTGTTGGCCTCACTTGGTCGAAATGACAAACATAGGGATGGGTAAGGCTTCGCGCACCCCCTCGGGTAGAGTATGTCATTTCGAGCGTAGCCGAGAAATCTCCCCGGTTACGTTTCAGATACGATATATCCTTATTATAGCCTCCCCGTCGCTATGGGGAGGTGTCCGAGCGCGAGAGCGCTCGGACGGAGAGGTCGATATTCAATAACTTATACCACAACGGCGCGGACAAAGTCCGCGCCATTTCACGCAACCGTAAGGTTGCATTTCACGAAAAGGCGAACGCCTTTTCATTTAACGCACGCGCAAGCGTGCATTTAATGCCGTACGGCTAAGTCGTCGCGCGGCCTTTAATCAATCAACAGCGCCAGAATTCCCTTTATGGCGTGCAGTTTGTTTTCGGCCTGTTCCATCACGGCCGAGAACTTGCCGTCTATAATGTCGGCAGTCACCTCAACTCCGCGCGAGGCGGGGAGGGGATGCATGAATATCGCGTCGGGGCGGGCCACCGACATCACCGAGTTGTTTATCTTGTAGGGCGCCATTATGTGCATTTCGTCCTCGGTGGGCTTGGAGTGGTAGCGGTAGCTGTCGGTGTAGATTATGTCGGCTCCCTTGGCGGCGAAGTAGGGATCGTCGGTCAGCGTTATCGAGCCGTACTGCTCGGCGCGGCGCACATGTTCGCGCTTGAGCCTGAATTCGGAGGGAGTGGCCACGGCCACCTCCATGCCGCACTTTACGGCGCCCATTATCAGCGAGGCCGCAACGTGCGAGCCCTTGCCTATGTAGGCTATCTTCAGCCCCTCGAGCCTCTTTTTGCGCTCCCATATGGTGAACAGGTCGCACACAGTCTGAATGGGGTCGAAGTCGTCGTTGGTGGAGTTGATGATGGGGATGGGCGAAACGGTGACGTAGTCGTCCAGCTCGCTCTGCCTTATGCCGCGCGTTACCAACGCGCCCACGCCGTAGCGGGCGAGCACGGTAACTATGTCCTTTATGTTTTCGCCCGCGCGCATGTCGCGCTCGTTGTAGGGCAGGTCTATGCAGTTGCCGCCCAGCTGGTGTATGCCTATCTCAAGGGCCGAGCGGGTGCGCAGCGAGGTGTCGCCGAACAGCAGCGCCAGCGTCACGTCGCGGAATATCTTGGTGTCCTCGTGCGCTATGAACTTGTCCTTCATGGCGCGCGCGGCGTAAAGGAATTCAAATATCTCCTCGGTCGAAAAATCGGCCAGCTTGGTCATGTGCCTGTAGTTTACGCCGTACCTCGGCGAATAGCGGTTAATATCCATATGCCTCTTCCTTGTAGCTTTTAAAGGGGGCGGGCGGCGTGCCGCCCGCCCCCTTTTTTCTATATTATATCACACTATTAAATTTTTATCAAGTGCATTTTAAAAAAAGACCTTCCCCGTCCGCGCGGCGGGCCGTGCTCAGTCCCTCTTGGAGAATACGCACCCGCAGTAATTCTGGCGGTACAGTCCGTACTCCGCCGAAAGCCGGCAGCTCCTTAAATATCCGTCGCCCTTTTTAAAGTCGCTCGGCAGCCATTTTACTCCCTCGCGCGCGGCGCACGCCCCGCCTATGGCGTTTATCAGCGCGGCGTTCTTAAGGGGGCTGACGGTCAGCGTGGTGGCAAAGTAGTCAAAGCCCTTTTGCCTCGCCGTCCGCGCCGTATAGGCAAGGCGCAGCTCAAAGCATTTTGCGCACCTCGCGCCGCCCTCCTTTTCGCCCTCGAGCCCTTTCACTGCGGCATAGTAGGCTTCCTTTTGGTGGTCGCAGTCCAAAAACTCCGCCCACCCCGTGCGCGTGAGAAAGCCTGTCAGCTCTGTCTTGCGCTTCTGGTATTCCTCGTCCTCTATGTTGGGATTGTAGAACAGCACGGTCACGTCCATCAGCATAGAAAGCCTCTCGAGGCAGGCCGTCGAGCAGGGCGCGCAGCAGGCGTGCAGCAGCAGTTTTTTTCCGCGTGCGCCGCCGCGGTCTATCTCTTCGAACATCAGTTTGTTGTAGTCGGTTGCGTTCATACACATATAATATACCATTGCAGAAGGCGTTTTTCAAGAAAAATTGATAAAATTTTAAAATTTGCCCCCAAAGACCTTTGAAAAACCGCCCCCGTTGTGCTATTATATAATAGCATTAAGGCGCGAGCGCCGCGCCATAACGGAGCAAATAATGGCAAATTTAGTTTTGAAAGATGTAAGCAAGGTCTATCCCTCGGGCGCGGTCGCGCTCTGCAAAGTCGATCTCGAGCTCTCCGACAGAGAGTTCGTCGCCGTAATCGGCGGCGAAAAGAGCGGCAAATCCACCCTTCTGCGCGTGGTGGCGGGGCTTGAGGAGGTCACCTCCGGCACCGTTACCATAGGCGGAAAGGACGTAACCGCCCTCCAGCCCAAGGACAGGGACGTGGCCATGATCTTCCGCAACGACACGCTCTATCCCTCGCTCAACGTCTACGACAACATGGCCTACGGCCTCAGGCTGAGAAAGGCTCCGCCCGTCGCCGTCGACGCCCGCGTAAAGGCCGCCGCCGAAATGCTGGGGCTTTCGGACGTGCTCGGCCGCAAACCCAAAACGCTGACTGCCGGTCAGCGCCGCCGCGTCGCGCTGGGCAGGGCCGTTGCCAGAGAGCCCAAACTCTATCTCCTCGACGATCCCGTCGCGGGGCTCGACGACAGTTTAAAGGCGCAGATGCGCTCGCTGATAGTCAACGTGCAGGCCCGCATGGAGGGCACCTTTCTCTACGCCACGCGCAACGTCGGCGAGGCCCTCTCCATGGCCACCCGCGTAATAGTGCTGCGCGAGGGCGTCGTGCAGCAGATAGACACCCCCGCCAACCTCTACGATTACCCCGCCAACGCCTACGTCGCCCTGCTGGTCGGCTCGCCCGATATCAACCTTGTCGGCGGCGCCGTCATCGAGGAGCGCGAGGGCGGCCTTGTCGCTCTTTGCAAGGGCGTCGAGATACCCATCGCCGAAAATATCGCCCAAAGGCTGACGGCTAAAGAGGAGTACGTCGGCACGGGCCGCGAGGTTATAATAGGTATCCGCCCCGAGGACATAAAGTGGGGTGAGGGCATGCCCGCCGAAGTCATCTACACCGACCCCGCCGACGGCAAAAACTACGCCGAGTGCAAGGTGAGCGACAACCTCTCGCTGCTCACCCTCGTTCCCGACGACGTGCAGAAGGGCATGAGCGGCGCCGTGTCGCCCGACGGCGGCCGCCTGTATATCTTCGACGGAGCCACCCGCATAAACATTCTCGCGCGCGACGACGGATATACCCAAACGGGTCTTGCGGGCGTCGAGCCCAGGCCCTACGACGAGGAGGAAGCCCTAAAGGCCTCTTTAAGGCCCGCCCCCGAGGTCAAGGCCAAAAAGCGCAGGTAGATCTTTTTGGCGCCGCCCCGCGTTCGGGGGTATGCGTGCGCCGCATTGAGTATATAATATAATTAAACGCAGACGCTCCCCGCGCGGGAGCGTCGTCTGGTATTGCGGCCTCTGCCGCGGGAAGGTATATGGAAGTTTTCTCAGACGCGCTTTTGGACACCTTAAAGGTGCTGCCGTTCATACTCGTCATCTATATCCTCATCGAATTTCTCGAGCACAAAACGTCCTTTTCCCACAACCATAAACTGTTGCAGGGCCCTTGGGCGCCCCTCGCGGGTACGGTGACGGGCATAGTGCCGCAGTGCGGATTTTCGGTGATGGCGGCAAAGCTGTACGACAGGGGATTTATCCGCACGGGCACCGTGCTCGCCGTCTTTCTGGCCACGAGCGACGAGGCGCTCATCGTGCTCATCGTCGACCCCGCAGGCGCGGCGGCCGTGGCGCCTCTCATTGCCTTAAAGGTGGTAATAGGCCTTGCCGTGGGCTATGCGGCCAACGCTCTGCTCCGCAGGGAGCGCCTCGCTGAGCCCTGCGGCGAGGAGGATATACACGCCTATTCGTGTGGCAGGGAGCACGAGGAGGGCAAGCCCTTCAAGGTATATTTTCTCTCGCCCCTCCTTCATTCGCTGCAGATAGCGCTGTACATTTTCATAGTCACCCTTGTTTTCGGGTATATCTTCGAATACAACCGCGCCGCGATAGAGGGGTGGCTCAAGAGCAGTTTATACCTTCAGCCCCTCATCACTTCGGCGGTGGGGCTCATACCCAACTGCGCCTCGTCGGCCGTCATCGCGCAGGCCTACTGCGAGGGCGGCATAGCCTTCGGCAGCATGCTGGCGGGGCTGTGCTGCAACGCCGGCCTCGGCTTTGTGGTGCTGCTCAAAAACACCAAAAAAATAAAGCGCAACCTCGCTTTAATGGCCTTGCTCTACGTCATCTCCGTGCTCGCGGGCATAGCCGTAAACGCCGTCATGCAGGCCTGCGGCATGCTGTAGTTTTTGCCTTGCTTTTATTGACATGCCCTCCGATATGATGTATAATTAAATCATGGCAGGGGCGACCCGGCGGTTAGTCACTTCCTAAAAAGGAGGTGATAGATATGGATATAAAGTTTATTTTGTTATTGTTGCGTCTTATAGACGCAGGGATCGTTTTCTCCATAACAATAAACAAAAACACCGTGCTTATCCGTATAAAAAAATAACTGCCTCGAGTCCCGATTGAGGCAGTTATTTTAAATTGATACTCAACACGGACTGACCGCCTTAAAACGGTTTCGCCCTTGCTTACTTTTATTATATGCAAAACAGCCTGTCTTGTCAATAAATTTTCTTTAAAAAAATTTTTCGCAAATGCAAATGTAGTTGACTATGCGGGCAGGTTCTGCTATAATACATAGGTAACCGAATTTCGGAGCACAAAAATAACTGCGTAGGCGAAGGAGGGTTGAAAAAGGATGTCCACTATCAGAGTCGGTGAAAACGAGTCGGTCGAGAGCGCGCTCAGAAGATTTAAAAGAAAGTGCTCGCGCGACGGCATAATCGGCGACCTCAGAAAGAAAGAGTTCTACGAATCTCCTTCCGTAAAGAGGCGCAAGAAGAGCGAAGCCGCCAGAAAGCGCAGCCGCAACTAAACAGCAACTTAAGGCCCTGCCGGATACAAAAGATATTCGGCGGGGCCTTTAACTTACAAAAAATGTCGAAAAATGAGAGTATTATGGACGATATCAAAAGCGTAGCCCGCCGCGCAAAAAGGCGGCTCAAAACGGGGTATTGGAGCAAGTGCAGGGCAGAGGCGGAGGAGGTCTCCGCCCGCGCCCGCAGCATGGGCCTCAACGAAAACAAAGTAAGGGAGGGCATCTACAACAGGGTGCGCTCGGACATCCGCGGCGAAAAGCCCGACGACTTCTATTTGAAGGTAAAGGAGCTTTTGGACAGCTGCGGCGAGGTGTCGGACGCGTTGGGCAGACTGACCGACAGGGAGTACTACAACAGTCTCGGCTATGCCGAAAAGCAGCGGTACAACCTCGACCTCGCCTCGCGCTACAACGCCGCCCTCGAAAAATACCGCCGCGAAAAGGAGTCGGGACTTTAACTTCGCCTTGTGCCGCCAACTGATTGTCAAACGGCGGCGGGTGTGATATAATAGATGCGAAAATATTTTTTAACGCCAAGATAAATATGCAAGATATACTCTCCTCTCTCAATTCCGAACAGATAAAGCCCGTCACCGACACCGAGGGCCCCGTGCTCGTGCTCGCGGGCGCGGGCAGCGGCAAGACGCGCGTCCTCACCTCGCGCATAGCCTACATACTTCAAAAGGAGCTGTGCTCGCCCTACGGCATACTCGCCATCACCTTCACCAACAAGGCCGCGGGCGAAATGCGCGAGCGCCTTTCCGGCATGCTCGGCGACACTTCGGGCATGTGGATATGCACCATCCACTCCATGTGCGTGCGCATCTTAAGGCAGTTCGCCGCCGAGGCGGGCATAAAGCCCAATTTCTCCATCTATTCGGAGACCGAGCGCTCCAACGTCATCAAAAAATCCTTCAAGGAGCTCGACTTCGACGACGACAAGCTCTTAAAGGACGCCAAATATCACATAGGCAACGCCAAAATGCTGGGGCTCGACCCCGACACCTACGGCACGCGCTATGCCGACACCCCCGGCATGGACGACATAGTGTGCATCTACGAAAAGTACGACAAGCACCTCGCCTCCAACAACGCGCTCGACTTCGACGACCTGCTCATCCGCACCTTAAGGCTGCTGCGCGGCAGCTCGGACGCGCGCGAATACCTGTCGGACAGGTTCCGCTACATTCTCGTCGACGAGTTTCAGGACACCAACGCCGTGCAGTACAACATAATAAAGCTGCTCGCCTCCAGGCACCGCAACCTCTTTGCCGTCGGCGACGACGACCAGTCGATATACGGCTGGAGGGGGGCGGAGATAGAGAACATCCTGCGCTTCGACAAGGACTATCCCGACGCCAAGGTCTACAAATTGGAGCGCAACTATCGTTCGACAAAGTCCATTCTTTCCCTCGCCAACGCCATAATAAAGAACAATTCCACCCGCCGCAAAAAGACGCTGTGGACGGAGGCGGACGAGGGGCAGAAGCCCGTGTATTTTCAGGCCGAGGAGGAATCGGAGGAGGCGCTCTACGCCGCCCGCACCATCTCTTCGGCGGCGGCAAGGGGGGAGAGGTACTCGTCCTTCGCCGTACTCATGCGCATAAACGCCCTCACCCGCTCGTACGAGCAGGAATTCACCAAGTATTCCATCCCCTACAAGGTGTTCGGCGGCTTCAAATTCTTCGAGCGCAGGGAGATAAAGGACATTTTAGCCTATCTTAGGCTCATCTCCAACCCCTTCGACGACGAGGCTCTGGCCAGGATCATAAACGTGCCCAAGCGCGGCATAGGCGGCAAGACCATCGAGGCCATGGAAAATTACGCCTCACAGTCGGGCCTGTCCCTCTACGACGCCTGCCTCGACGCGCAGTTTCTCCCCCTCACGGCGGGCGCCAAGGCCAAGATATCCGACTTCGCCGCCACAATTAAGCAATTTGTCATCTCGGCGCAGGGCGAGAACGTCGCTCAGCTCGTTCGCGACATAATATCCCGCACCGAACTGCGCCTTGCCTACGACGACGGCACCGACGAGGGCGACTCCAAACTCGCCAACTTAGACGAATATATCGCCTCTGTCGACGACTACGTCCGCCTCAATCCCGAGGCCACCTTAGATGAATACCTCAACATGATAACGCTGTCGTCGGACACCGACGACATGGACGACGGCAACTATGTAACGCTGGCCACCATCCACTCGGTAAAGGGTCTGGAATTCGACAACGTCATAATCTGCGGGCTGGAGGACGGCATAATGCCCTCCTCGCGCTCGGAGTCCGACCCCAAATCGCTCGAGGAGGAGCGCAGGCTCATGTACGTCGCCATAACAAGGGCGCGCAAAAAGCTCTACCTCACCCGCTCCAAGTCGCGCTATCTCTACGGCCGGCGCGACAGAACTTCGCCCTCCCGCTTCATAGGCGAATTAGCCTCCGAGCTGGGCATCGAAAATACTCGCGCCTCATCCTATAGCGGCTATTCCTCCTACGGCTCGTCCTACGGCAAAAGCGCGTTCGGCGGGGCATATTCGCGGGGGTACGGCTCGTCCTACGGCCGAGGGAACGCCTACGGCGAGGGCGAGAGAAGCCGCGGGCGCGGCGTGTATTCCTCGGACGAGGGCTACCAGAGCGACCTCCCCGCGCAGCCTTCGAGGACGGCAAGGCCCTCCTTTTCGGCGGCCTCGGCCTTTGCGGGCAGGCAGACGCAGGCCTCGGGCAAGGGCAAAAACTACGCCGTCGGCACCAAGGTCAAGCACCCCAAATTCGGCCTCGGTACGGTCATAGCCCTCAAAAACGGCGGCAATACCATCAACGTCGCCTTCGAAGGTCAGGGCATTAAGGAACTTTCTGCGGCGCTCGCGCCTTTGGAGATAATAGGATGAACAGAATGAGAGAACTTGTCGACATCCTCAACAAGTGGGCGTACGAATACTATGTGCTCGACGCCCCCTCGGTGCCCGACAGTCAGTACGATAAACTCTACGACGAGCTCGTCGAGCTCGAAAGGTCGACGGGCGCGGTAGAGCCCGACAGTCCCACCCGCCGCGTGGGCGGCGAGCCGTTGAAGTCCTTCGAGCGGCATGAGCACATTGCCCGCCTGTACTCGCTCGACAAGGTCGTCACCTACGACAGGCTGTCGGCCTTTATTTCGCGCGTAAAGAAGGTCGATCCCGAGGCCGACTTCACCGTCGAATACAAGTACGACGGCCTCACCATGTGCATAACCTACGAAGGCGGCAGCTTTGTCCGCGCCACCACGCGCGGCAACGGCGTCGTCGGCGAGGACGTCACCGCGCAGTGCCTCACCGTCCGCTCGCTCCCCTTAAAAATACCCTTCAAGGGCAAAATGGAGGTGCAGGGCGAGGCGGTCATCCCCCTGTCTGCGTTGGAAAAGTACAACTTAACGGCGACCGAAAAACTCAAAAATGCCCGCAACGCCGCGGCGGGGGCCGTGCGCAATCTCGACCCCTCGGTTACGGCCGCGCGCGGTGTGGAAATACTCTTCTATAACGTCAACTATATCGAGGGCGCAAGCTTTTCCACTCAGGTGGAGATGTTTGAATTTTTAAAGAGCAACCTCTTCAAGGTCTATCCCTATCTCAGGGTGTGCCGCGACGAGGAGGGCATAATCTCCGCGCTCGAGGAGATAGAGGTGGAGAGAAAGAAGATAGACATCCTCACCGACGGCGCCGTAATAAAACTCAACAGCGTGCGCGACCGCGCCGCGCTCGGCTACACCGATAAGTTCCCCCGCTGGGCCGTCGCCTTCAAGTTTGAAGCCGAGGAGGCGCAGACGGTGGTAAAGGAGGTGCGTTGGCAGGTCGGCCGCACGGGCAAACTCACTCCGCTGGCCATAGTCGAACCCGTCGAGCTGGGCGGCGCCACCGTGCGCAAGGCCACTTTAAACAACTTCGGCGATATAAGTCGCAAGGACGTGCGTATAGGCAGCGTGGTGGCCATCCGCCGCTCCAACGAGGTCATCCCCGAAATTTTGGGCTGCGTCGAGCACACCGGCCGCAGTGTCGACATTCAAAAGCCCGCCGTCTGTCCCTACTGCGGCAGCGCGGTGGTGGAGGAGGGCGCCAACCTCTTCTGCCCCAACCGCCTGTGCCCGCCGAGGATAGTCGCCCGCTTCGAGCACTTCGCCCAGAAGGACGCCATGGATATCGAGGGCTTTTCGGAGGCCACGGCCGAGCAGCTCAACAAAAAACTCGGCCTCGTCGACCCTTCGCAGCTCTACGCCCTCACCGAGGCCGATTTAAGGGAGCTTGAAGGCTTCAAGGATAAAAAGATCTCCAACCTGCTCGCGGCCATAGGCGGCAGCGTCAGGCCCCGCCTCGATAAATTTATTTTCGCCCTTGGCATCGACGGCGTGGGCAAGGTGGCCGCGCGCGACCTCGCGGCGCAGTTCAAAAGCATCGAAGCTCTCTCCTCGGCCACTGCAGAACAACTCGTCGCCATGGAAAACATAGGCGATATCACCGCCAACGCCATAGTCGGCTGGTTTGCCGACCAAAACAACACGGCCGAACTTGCCCGCCTTCTCACCTTCGTCACCCCCGTGTGGGAGGACGGACCCGCGCCCTCGGGCGCTCTCTCGGGCGAGGTAGTGGTGCTCACGGGCACTCTGCCCAACTACACCCGCGGACAGGCCCAACAGCTCATCGAGGAGGCGGGCGGAGTGTGCGCCTCTTCCGTGACAAAAAAGACCACTCTCGTCGTCGCAGGCGAGGAGGCGGGCTCCAAGCTCGCCAAGGCTCGCTCGCTCGGCTTAAAAGTCATCGACGAAGCCGCCCTGCTCGCCCTCATAGGCAGGGAGTGAAAATCTTTTCGGAATACTAAAAGTCCGTCAATAGTTCGCTCAATTTTGTGCTTGCGCCTGCGTGCTTAAACTGCACGCAGGCATTTTTTTCATCTTTCTGCAGTTCTTTTCTATTCCCCGACCGGTCAAATTTATAATACAATAAGTACAGATATATAATACAGATGAGACAAACAATACAAATAATACAGCAAATTTCGAGTTATTTTTACGTTTTTTTACAAATATTGACAAATATGCAGTTTTATGCTATACTAAATACACAAAATTAAGGAGGTCAACACATATGCTAAAAAAATTGGTCACATGCGCACTTGCGCTTATATCGGTTATCTTTATTGCCGGATGTGCAAAAAGCAGCTACGATCCCTCCGACGGCGGAGTGCTCAACGAAGATGTCGCACTCGAGATTAAGCATGATTTTTTCGCCTCCGATTATAATTATGACGATTTTTCCTCTCCCGAAAGCGTTGTTATCTACGAATATTTCGGTAAGTTCGGCAATTCATATGTAGTCGACATTGTCCCTATGCCTCAGGTCACGGTCTGCCTCGAGGAGGAGATTTGCGGATATAAATTTGAGTATAATGTTCCTATACCTCTGCTTGTATATAACCAAGGCAACTTCTACCGCCTTCAGAAGGCCGTTGACGAGGGGATATTAAACGAGGCCGACATCGCCGTAATCTACGAAAATTTCGGCGATTATAACAGGTCTGAAAAATATCCGCCCTCATAAATAGTGCCCTTAAAGGGCCTTCAACTACCGCTTATAAAAATAGGCCTCCCCGTGCGACAAGCACGGGGAGGCCTATTTTCAAGTAGCTCATCATTGCATGGCTTAAGATAAATTGAAGGGTTGAAGCGCCGAATTTAAAGTTCTCCCTTATATTCCACCGAGGCCGCCGTGGCCACAAACACCGCTGCCGCACCCTTGCGCTTGAGCAGGGAGGCGGCCGCCTCGGCCGTGGCGCCCGTCGTCATAACGTCGTCCACCACAAGTATGCTCCTGCCCGCGACCTCGGCCTTTTTCGCCGAAAAACAGCCCTTCAGATTTTCGGCGCGTTGGCGCCTCGTCAGCTGTTTCTGTTCGGGCGTGTCCTTTATCTTTTTCAGCAGGGGGAGGAGGGGCAGCCCCAGCATTGCGGCTATCTCCTTTGCGAGGAGCTTTGCCTGATTGTATCCGCGCGCCCGCTCGGCCCTCGCCGTCATGGGAATGTATGTAACGCAGTCGGCGTCGAGCTGCACGCACTTGACTATCATCAGTTCGGCGAGCGCGTCCTTTAAGTAGGCCCCGCCCCGCTTGAATTTGGTTATCAGTGCGGCTCCGCAGTCGGCATATACGAGGGCGGAAACCGCCCTGTTGTAGGAAGGCGAGTACTTTTTGCACTCAAGGCACACGCCCTCCGTCGCCGTCTTTCGTCCGCACACGGGGCAGCATAAGCCGTCGTTGTATGTCACCGTCGCCCTGCATGCGGGGCAGAGGTTTGTGTCGTCAAAGGTCTCGCGCCCGCATATGTCGCAGGTAAAGTTTGGCGGAAAGAGTTTATCGGCTATCGCCTCCAAAAGTTTCATGTCTCAAGATAGGCCTTTAGCTCTTCTGCTCTGTCGCACCTCTCCCACGGCATGTTTTGCCTTCC
Source organism: uncultured Clostridia bacterium (assembly GCA_944358655.1). Taxonomy (GTDB): domain Bacteria; phylum Bacillota; class Clostridia; order Christensenellales; family Borkfalkiaceae; genus Coproplasma. Next base: position 104,968 of record CALVRO010000003.1, read on the forward strand.
GAAGTGCCCGTAGGCCGCCGTGTCGAAGTATATGGGCGCGCGCAGTCCCAGCGTCTTTATAATGGCTGCGGGGCGCAGGTCGAACTCCTTCACCACAATGTCGGCGATCTCGCCGTCTGTAAGTTTGCCCGTGCCATATGTGTCAACGAACACCGCTATGGGCCTGCTCACGCCTATGGCGTAGGCCACCTGCAGTTCCACCTCGTCGCACAGACCCGCGGCCACAAGGTTTTTGCAGATATACCTCGCCATATATGCCGCCGAACGGTCTACCTTTGTGGGATCCTTGCCCGAAAAGGCCCCGCCGCCGTGCGCGCACTTGCCGCCGTAGGTGTCAACAATTATCTTTCTGCCCGTCAGACCGCTGTCGCCCTCGGGGCCGCCTATCTCGAACCTGCCCGTGGGGTTTAAATAGTACTTTGTCTTGCTGTCCAAAAGGTAGTGGGGCACCACCTCGTCTATGACGTATTTTTTAATGTCGGCGCGCAGCTGTTCCTGCGAAACGCTCTCGTCGTGCTGGGCGGAGATGACTATAGTCTCCACGCGCTTGGGCGCGCGGCCCTCGTACTCGGCCGTCACCTGCGTCTTTCCGTCGGGGCGGAGGTAGGGCAGCAGCCCGCTCTTTCTCACCTCGGCAAGCCTCCTCGCCAGCCTGTGCGAAAGCGAGATGGGCAGGGGCATCAGCTCGGGCGTCTCCCTGCAGGCGTAGCCGAACATCATCCCCTGGTCGCCCGCGCCCGTGCCGGCGTCCTCGTCGTCCTCGCCGCCCTTTGCCTCGAGCGACTTGTCCACGCCCAGCGCAATGTCGGCGCTCTGCCCGTGTACGGCCACGGTTATCTTGCACTTGTCGTAGGCAAAATCGCCAAAGTCATAGCCCGTGTCCTTTATTACGCGGCGGGCGATATCTTCGTAGTTGACATCGGCAAAGGTGGTAACTTCGCCCATTATCATCAGCCTGTTATATGCCGCGCAGCACTCCACGGCGCACCTCGCGGCGTGGTCGGCGCGCAGTATCTCGTCTACAATGGCGTCGGATATGCGGTCGCACAGCTTGTCGGGGTGTCCTTCGGTAACGCTCTCGCTCGTAAAAAACTTCTTCATTCTTCTTTTCTCCTTTTGTTTGACGGGGCGGCCATAGCAAATACCCGCCGCGGCTCATGCCGCGGCGGGTAAAAACTTCGTGTTCATTTTTCCCATCGGTACGGCATTAGCACCTTGCCAAGGCAGGTTGCTGTGTGGTCGCAGGGCCGATCCCTCGCACACTCTTGATGTTTACGCGTTCATTATACACGCCCCGCCCCCGATTGTCAATCAAAATATTTGCATTTGACGCCATTTTATTATATAATGGTGGCATGAAATGTTCGCTCTGTCCCGTTTCGTGCGGAGCCGACCGCCCCGAGGCCGTCGGCTTCTGCGGCGTCTCGGGCGTAAAGATCGCCAAATACTATCTTCATCCCTTCGAGGAACCGCCCGTCTCTTTCAAAAACGGCAGCGGGTGCATATTCTTCTGCGGCTGTTCGCTGCGCTGCGTGTTCTGTCAGAACTACGAGCTCTCCCGCGCGGAGAGGGGCAGGCAGTTCTCCGTAAGGGAGCTTACGGATATATTCCGCGAGCTCGAGGACATGGGCGCCGACAACATAAACCTCGTCAACCCCACGCATTATGTGCAGGATATTGCCGAGGCAATGTCCATATACCGCCCCAAGATACCCGTGGTGTACAACACCCACGGCTACGAAAAACTGTCCACCCTGCAGTTGGCCGACTCCTTTGTCGATATCTACCTGCCCGATTTAAAGTTTATGGATAACGCCCTGTCGGCGCGCTACACCTGCCGCCCCGACTACGCCGACTACGCCCTCCCCGCCATACGCTTCATGGCGCAAAAGCCCCTCGTCTTCGACGGGGACGGAAAAATGCTGTCGGGCTGCATAGTGCGCCACCTCATATTGCCGCTCGCCGTCTACGACAGCATAAACATAGTTAAATTCGTTGCATCGCTCCCGCCCACCGTGTACTTTTCGCTGATGAGCCAATACACGCCCTTCGGCGACATAGCGGCGTTCAGGGAGCTGCAGCGGCCCGTCACCCTGCGCGAGTATAAAAAGGTGCTGGCGGCGGTGGAGGAGTGCGGACTTACCAATGTATTCTTGCAGGACAAGTCCAGCTCCTCGCAAACTTTTATTCCGGAGTGGGATTACTGAACTTATGCTTACCTCATTTTCCGACGTCGCCTTTTCCTACGGCGACAAACTCATATTTTCGGGCGTAACGTTTGCCCTTAACGAGGGCGAAAAGGTCGCGCTCGTCGGCGCCAACGGCGAGGGCAAAACAACGCTGATAAAACTCATTTTGGGGCAGTTGACCCCCGACTATGGCCAAATCACTTTAAAAAACGGCATAAAGATAGGCTATCTTGAACAGAACGGCGGGCTGGAGGCCGAGGGCACCGTGTTCGCCGAAATGGAGAGGGTGTTCGCCGAGGAGAGGGCCGCCGTGGCCCGCCTTGAAAGCCTTTCAAAGGAGCTTGCCGCCTGCCCGCCCTCCTCGCACGAATACGCCGTGCTCTCCGCTCGGCTGGAGGCGGCGCAGAAATTTGTCGCCGCGTGCGACGCATACAACGTAGAAGTAAAAATCAAGCGCGTCCTCAACGGCATGGGCTTTTCGGAGTTCTATTCGCGCACCATTTCGGGCATGTCGGGGGGCGAAAAAACGCGTTTAAAGCTCGCTCGCCTGCTGTTGGAGGAGCCCGACCTGCTCATTCTGGACGAGCCCACCAACCACCTCGATATAGATACGCTCGGCTGGCTCGAGGACTATTTAAAGTCCTTTCCCGGCGCCGTGCTCGTCGTCTCGCACGACAGATATTTCCTCGACAGCGTCTGCCAGAAGACGTTGGAGATAGAAAACTTTACTCTCTCGTCCTACCCCGGCAACTACACCAAGTACAAGGCGTTAAAGGCCGAGCGCTACGCCCTCGCCTTAAAGGAGTACGAAAGACAGCGCGAGGAGAGGGCGCGCCTTCAGGAGTATGTAGATAAAAACATAGTGCGCGCCACCACGGCCAAGTCGGCGCAGAGCCGCGTAAAACAGCTCGAAAGGATGGAGGTGCTGCAAAAGCCATTTACTCCCCCCGCGCCGCCCCGCTTTAATTTCATCTACGCCGAGCGCCCCTACGAAAACGTGCTCGAAGTGCGCGGCCTCAATCTCTCCATAGGCGGCAAGGCTCTCTTTTCGGGCGATCTTCTCGTAAGGAGGGGGCAGAAGGTGGCCATAGTCGGCCCCAACGGCGCGGGCAAATCTACCTTTTTAAAGCACATAGCCGCAGGCGGCGACCCCGCCATTATGGTGGGCAGATATGTGAAAATGGCCTTCTACGATCAGGAGAACGCCAACCTCAACAAAAACAACACCGTGCTCGCCGAACTGTGGGAGAGGCACGTCGCCTACGGCCAGACCGAGGTGCGCGCGTCCCTCGCCCGCTGCGGGCTGGTGCCCGAGGACATGGATAAAAGGGTGGGCGACCTGTCGGGCGGCGAGAGGGCCAAGCTCGCCCTCTGTGTGTTCGAAAACGAGCACGGCAACGTGCTCGTTCTGGACGAGCCCACCAACCACCTCGACCTCCCCGCCCGCGAGAGCCTCGAGGACGCATTGAAGAAGTTCGACGGCACCGTCATCTTCGTGTCGCACGACAGGTACTTCATCTCGGCCGTGGCCGACACCGTCGCCGAGATAGACGGCGGCTTGCTCAAGGTATATGGCGGGGGGTACGAGGGCTACGCCGAACAAAAGCGCGCCGCCGCAGCAAGGGCGCGCGAGGAGGAAGAGCGCGCCGAAAGGGAGAAGTACGCCCAAAAGCGGGCCGAAAGCTACCGCTCCAAAAAGGACAGGGCGGCCGAGGCCGCCCGCAGGGCCGCCGTAAAGGCCATAGAGGCCGACATATCCTCCGCCGAAGCCGAGGAGGCGGCGCTCAACGCCGAGCTCCTCTCGCCCCAATGCCTCGCCGACTACAAGCGCGCGGCCGCCGTCGCCTCCCGCCTCGACGAGCTCAGGGCCCGCCTCGACGAGCTCTACGAGCGCTACTCGGAGTATGTCGACTGACGACAAATTCCCCCGCCTTAAGGGGCGGAAGTTTGGTAGTATAATATAAAATAAGCAAAATTTTACAATAGGAGGTCATAATTATGGCCAATAAGGACAATAACTTTAAAAATCAGGAGGCCGCTGCGGCCGAAGCGTCGGCGGCGCAGACGAACTCTGCGGGCGAGGTGAGGGAGATCCGCCACACCATCTCCAGCGAGGAGACCTTCACCCTCGCCAAGGACATCTACGATCTGCGCTGCGTGATAAAGAAGATCTACCTCAACCGCGCCCAGATAGCGCGCAGGCTAAACATTCTCTCTTTGGCCTTCTCGCTGGCGTTCACCGTGGTATATGTGGCGCTCATTCTCTATCTCGGCGTCACAAACAACCTCTCGGCGGGCTGGCAGGCCGCCGTCTACACTATTCTGGGCGTATATGCCGCCCTCGTCGCCGCTATGGGCGCGTTCGCCCTGTTTGCGGGCAGGGGAGGGGCAAAGGCCTACAAGCGTAACGGCAAAATACTCACATACTTCCGCTACGCCGTCAGGGTGGCGTCGCTGGTCATGAGCATTGTGGCGCTGGCCGTCGCCTCCTCGCAGGGCGCCGTCGACAGCATCAACCTCGCCGTGCGCACTGTGGCGCTGATAATCTCCATAATTTCGATAATACTCGCCCTCATCCCCCTGATATTCGGCGGGCTGGGAGGAGTGGCGCGCTGGCTGCTCTCCCCCACAAAGGTCAACAAAAAGTTCTCGTCGGTCGCGCTCGAGTGGTACGGCCACGCCTCGTCGGCCTCCACGCAGTTTGCCTCCACGCAGAAGATCGAGCGCTCCAAGCTCGACGACATCGAGCGCTGCCTCGACGGCTACATACTTCCCGCCTTCGGCAAACGTAAGGTGGGCGCGGTCACCGCAAGCCTCATCTTTGCCGCCGTCGAAAACGCCCCCGGCGCCGACCGCGCCACGGTGGAGGGTATACTCAAAAACGTGTTCGACTACGCCGTCGAGTGCAACTACGTCCACGAAAACCCCTGCAGGGATCTCAAGCTCGAGGGCTCGATAGAAGTTAACGAAAAGCCCAAAAAGGAGTCGCTGAAGGTGCGCCTCGGCAAAAAGATAGGCTCGTCCATTTTAAAGCAGTTCCTCGGCGAAAACAAGGACAAGTGAGCCTATATATAATATAGTGTTGCAACATAGCGCCGTCCGCCGCACATTTTTGCAGGCGGCGGAGAGCGCGAACAGTTTTTTAGTCAGACCTTTTCCGTCGGACATTTCGGCGGGGCGGGCGGGCAGTTTTGCCCGCCCGCCCCGCCCGTTTTTTTAAAAAAATTTTCCTTCATCCGCTTGACAAAAACAAAATTATATATTATCATATGAATAACAATTCATAAGATATCCCCCGCGCCGAAGCAGGACGGAGGGGGAGAAGGAGAAACAATGCAAAAGGACACACCCGAACAGCGCGCCGCGCACGAAGAGCGGGTAAGGCTGGCCTCGGGTTGCATGCCGACCGAGGACGAGGTGGCCACCATGGCCGCCCGCTTCAAGGCCATATCCGAGCCCTCGCGCCTCAAAATACTCTTTGCGCTCGCCTGCGGAGAGCTGTGCGTAGAGCATATAACCCAGGCCGTCGGCGGCAACCAGAGCGCCGTTTCGCACCAGCTCAAAATTTTAAAGGACAACAAGATCATCCGCGCCCGCCGCAACGGCAAGCAGGTGATGTACAGCATTTCGGACGGACACGTCATGACAATGCTTTCGGTGGCAAAGGAGCACCTCGGCTGCAATGAGTAACACAATAAAGATAACCGGTCTGGACTGCGCGGCCTGCGCGGCCGAGCTCGAGGAGCTTATAGCAAAGACGGAGGGAGTAAAGTCGGCCGTCGTCGACTTTCTGGGCGGCAAAGTAGTAGTCGACTGCGACGAGGCCGCCCTCGAGGCCGTAAAGCGCAAGTGCAACTCCTTCGAGGAGGTAAAGGTGGTGGAGGAGGCGGCCCCGTTCCCTTCGCCCGTGCGCGGCAAGCGCATAAGGATAAAAAACCTCTGCTGCGCCAACTGCGGGCGGGAGCTCGAAGAGGAGCTCAACGCCATCGAGGGCGTCGAAGCCACCGTCGACTTCATGAACATGACCGTCATCCTCGCCGCCGACAGCCCCGAATCGCACGACAGGGCCGTACACGCCATAACCCACTTCGAGGACGTGGAGATAGACGACGGTCGTCCCTCAAACGGAGGCGTCGTGCGCGAGCACCTCAAAGATATCGTTCTGATCGCCCTCTCGGCGCTCTTCTTCATCCCCGCCGTCATAGTCGGCTTTGCCACACAAGGCGATATATGGAAGTACATAGACTACGCCCTCTACGCCCTCGCCTTTATCCCCGTCGGCTATCCCGTGCTGCGCAACACGGCGCGCAACCTCGCCGCGGGCAAGGTGTTCGACGAAAACTTCCTGATGACGGTCGCCGCCGTCGGCGCCATAATCCTCGGCATATTCACGGGCGACGGACTTATGGAGGGAGTGGCCGTAATGCTGCTCTATCAGACAGGCGAACTGCTGCAGGGCATAGCCGTGGGCTCGTCGCGCCGCTCCATCTCGCGGCTCATGGACCTCAAGAGCGACACGGCCACGCTCGTCAAAGACGGGCAGACGCTCGTCGTCGCGCCCGAAGATCTCGCGGTGGGCGACACCATACTCATCAAGGCGGGCGAAAGGGTGCCCGTCGACTGCACGCTCGTAAAGGGCTCCACCTCGCTCGATATGAAGTCGCTCAACGGCGAGGCCCTCCCCCGCGAGGCCGCCGAGGGCGACGCCGTGCTGTCGGGCTCAATAAATATCTCCAAGGCGGTGGAGGCAAAGGTGGATCGCGTCTACAGCGACTCGGCCGTCGCAAAAATATTGGAGCTCGTGGAGCACTCCACCGCGCGCAAGGCCGCGCCCGAAAAGTTCATAACCAAATTCGCCCGCTACTACACCCCCGCCGTAGTCGTGGCGGCGCTGATAGTCGCCGCGCTCGTTCCCACCATAATATGCGCCGTCCGGGCGGCCTTCGCGTGGGAGACGTACAGGCAATGGATATACAGCGCGCTGTCCTTTCTGGTAATTTCCTGCCCGTGCGCGCTCGTCATCTCGGTGCCCCTGTCGTACTTCGGCGGCATAGGCCGCGCGGCAAAGTTCGGCATACTCGTAAAGGGCTCCACCTGTTTGGACGAGCTCGCCAAGGCCACCGTGGCCGCCTTCGATAAGACGGGCACGCTCACCAAGGGCGTGTTCGCCGTAAAGAGCAGCTCGTCGGACGAGGCTCTCCGCCTCGCCGCCGCCGCCGAAAAGTATTCCTCTCACCCCATAGCCGCAGCGTTTGCGGACGTTCGGACGCCATACTCGGCCGAGGACGCCGAGGAGCTCGCGGGTCGCGGCGTAAAGTGCATGGTGGACGGCGCCAAAGTGCTGTGCGGCAACGCGCAGCTGTTGGAGGAGGAGGGGGTGCCCTTCACCCCCGTGAACAGCCTGTCTACCCTCGTATATGTGGCAAAGAACGGCACATATGTGGGGGTCATCGAAGTCGACGACTGCGTAAAGGAGGACGCGCGCGAGGCGATAGCCGCCCTCAGGGCGTGCGGCATAAAGCGCACGGTCATGCTTACCGGCGACGGAAAGGAGAGGGCGCGCGCCGTGGCCGACGAGCTCGGCCTCGACGAGTGCGCCGCAGGCCTTCTGCCCGACCAAAAGCTTGAAAAGGCCAACCGCCTCAAGGCGGAGGGCGGACTCATCTACGTCGGCGACGGCATAAACGACGCCCCCGTCATGACGGTGGCCGACTGCGCCGTGTCCATGGGCAGGGTGGGCTCGGACGCCGCAATCGAGGCCAGCGACATTGTGCTCGTCTCCGACAGCCTGTCCCTCATCCCCAAGGCCGTAAGAATAGCGCGCGGCACCCGCTCGATAGTTTTCCAGAATATCATAGGCTCGCTCGCCATAAAGCTGGCAATAATGGTGTTCAGCGTGGCGCTGCCCTCCTTCCCGCTCATAGTAGCCGTGCTCGGCGACGTGGGGGTCATGCTCCTCGCCATAGCTAACTCGCTGCGCACGGGGCTTATAAAATAATGTAATGCAAAATGTTCGGCGCGCCGCGGCCCTTTCGGACCGCGGCGCTCTCTTTCGCCCCTGCGGAAAAATCCGAGTGGTACAAAATCCGGGCGCGGTAAATGTTCAAAAGGTGTTGCCTTTTTGCGCGCGGTGTGGTAAAATTATGTCGTAGTTTGTGAAAGTATGGTGAAAATCGTCCCGTTTGCCGCATTTGTGCGGTTGGCTCTAATAAAAGAGAGGGGCGCCCCTCTCTTGCCTGCCCGAAAGCAGGCAATAAAACGCAAGTATTTTTTTACGGAGGTTTAAATATGTCTGACATGACAGAACAGACACAGCAGCCCGAAGGCGTTGAACAGCCCGCTCCCGAACAGCCCAAAAATTTCTGGAGCAAGGTAGACAACTTCTTCGGCATCACAAAGAGCGGTTCCAACTACCGCACCGAGATAGTGGCGGGCGTCACCACCTTCATGGCCATGGTGTACATACTCATGGTCAACGCGGGCATGTTCCAAAACATCATCGGCGGCGACGATCCCTACGGTGCGTCCTACATTGCCACGGCAATCGGCGCCATAGTCGGCACCATGCTCATGGCGTTCCTTGCCAAAATGCCCCTCGCCCAGGCCTCGGGCATGGGCCTCAACGCCTTCATCTGCTTTTCGCTCATAACGGCCGGCAGTGGGCTGACGTATGCCAACAGCATGGTGTTCACCCTTCTTGACGGCGTCATCTTCCTCATCCTCACGGCGACCGGCCTCAGGCAGACCATCTTCGAGGCCATCCCCGCAGGCGTCCGTCACGCCATTCCCGTGGGCATCGGCCTGTTCATTGCCTTCATAGGCATGCAGAACGCCGGCATAATAGTCGACGGTTCCACCCTCGTGGACTTTGTGTCATTTAACGTGCTCAGCGGCGCCAACGGCTTCATGACCTACACGGCCGACGGCGTGGGCGGCATGCTTCCCGCCATAATCGCCCTCCTCGGCGTAATTGCCATAGCCGTCATGGTCAAAAAGAATGTCAAGGGCGCAATACTTTGGGGCATAATCGGCTCCGCCGCCGCCTTCTACATTCTTGCGGGCATAGCTTGCGCCTGCGGCGTTGAGGGAGCGGTAGCTTTCTTCGAATCCATAAGCATCTCCAACCCCTTCAGCGCTTTTGCCGCATGGGGTAAGGACGCCGTCGGCGTCGTATTCTACGAAGGTTTCGATTTCTCGGCCTATCTCGGCATAGAGGGTAACAACGCCGGCACGCTCGTAGTGCTCATCATCACCACGGCGCTCTCCTTCTGCATGATAGACATGTTCGACACCATAGGCACGCTCTACGGCGCATGCTCCAAGGGCAACCTCCTCGATGAAAACGGCACGCCCATACGCATGAATCAGATGATGCTCTCCGACGCCATCGCCACCTGCACGGGCGCCATTGCCGGCACGTCCACCGTAACCACCTTCGTCGAGTCCTCGTCGGGCGTCGTCGCGGGCGGCAGAACGGGCTTCACCGCCTTCGTAACGGGCGTTTGCTTCTTCATTGCAATGTTCCTTTCGCCCATAGCGCAGCTCATCCCCGAGTGCGCCACGGCAACCGCCCTCATCTGGGTAGGCGTGCTCATGATGACGTCCGTCACCAAGATCGATTGGGAGGACGCCGCCGAAGCCATCGTCGCATTCATGACCTTCATGGTAATGCTGCTCGGCTACTCCATCTCCAAGGGTATCGGCATGGGCATCATCACCTACATAATCGTCAAGGTGTGCACGGGCAAGATCAGGGATATCACCATTCCCACATGGGTGATAGGCGCTCTCTTCTTTGCAACCTTCATCCTCACCTAAGGTAAAAATTCGTTATCTTTCGGGGCCCCGCCTGCGGCGGGGCCCCTTAATTTACGAAAAATTGCCCGTATCCGTTGAAATTTGTGCGCGAATGGTTTATAATAGTTATATACGTTGCGCCGCAGGAGCCTATCCCGCGCGCAAAAGGGGGAAGCATGAAGTACGTTCTCGCCCTCGATCAGGGCACCACAAGCTCCCGCGCCATACTCTTCGACGAGCACGGCGCCGTCGCAGGCAAGGCCTATCAGGAATTCAGGCAGATATATCCCAAGGCGGGTTGGGTGGAGCACGACCCCAAGGACATCCTCGGCTCGCAGGTGGGCGTAATTGCCGAAGCCCTCGTCAGGGCGGGCGCCACGGCGGACGACGTCGCCGCCGTGGGCGTTTCAAACCAGCGCGAGACCACCCTCGTCTGGGACGCGCGCACGGGCAGGCCTGTCTGCAACGCCATAGTGTGGCAGTGCCGCCGCACGGCCGATATGTGCGACAGACTGAGGGCCGAGGGGCTGGATAAAATGATATACCAAAAGACAGGCCTCGTCGCCGACGCCTACTTTTCGGCCACCAAAATAAGGTGGATACTGCAAAACGTTGAGGGCGCGGCCGAGGCTGCGCGGGCGGGTCGCCTGCGCTTCGGCACGGTGGATACCTACCTCATGTACTGCCTTTCGGGCGGGAGGATATACGCCACCGACTATACAAACGCCGCCCGCACCATGCTCTTCAACATACATACCCTGAAGTGGGACGACGATCTTTTATCGCTCTTCGGCATCCCCCGCTCCATGCTGCCCGAAGTCTACCCCTCTGGGCACTTCTTCGGCGAGACCGACGCCGCATATGTAGGCAAAAAGCTTAAGATATGCGCCGCCGTCGGCGATCAGCAGGCCGCGCTCTACGGCCACCTGTGCACCAAAAAGGGGGATATCAAAAACACCTACGGCACGGGCTGTTTCCTGCTGATGAACACGGGGGAGGAGGCGGTGCAGAGCAAAAACGGCCTCATCACCACACTTGCGGCGGGCTCGGGCGAACGGCCCGACTATGTGCTCGAAGGCTCGGTGTTCGTCGGCGGGGCGGTGGTGCAGTGGCTGCGCGACGAGGTAAAACTCATCTCCTCCGCCGCCGAAAGCGAGGATATGGCCCTCAGGGTGCCCTCGTCGGACGGAGTGTACGTCGTTCCCGCCTTCACGGGCCTCGGCGCGCCCTATTGGGATGCCCGCGCGCGCGGCACTATAGTCGGAATAACGCGCGGCACCCGCCGCGAACATATCGTGCGCGCCTCTCTCGAGGGCATAGCCTATCAGGTGGCGGATATAGTGCGGGCAATGAGTCTCGACGCGGGCGTAGACATACGCTCCCTGCGCGTCGACGGCGGCGCTTCGGCCAACAATTTCCTCATGGGCTTTCAGGCCGACATACTCAACTGCTCGGTCGTCCGCCCCGCCATTCTCGATACCACCGCGCTCGGCGCGGCATATCTTGCGGGCATTGCCGCAGGAATATGGTCGGGCGAGGGCGAACTCAGGGCCAACAACGCCGCCGAGCGCACCTTCAGCCCGACGATAGAAGGGGAGGAGAGGGCGGCCCTGCTCGCGGGCTGGCACGCCGCCGTAAAGAGCTCGCGAATAAACTGACCTGCGCGGGTGTGGCGGTTGGGACAGCCTTGTCCCCCGAGCCGAGAAATCACCTCCGTTATAAGGCTGTCATTTCGACTAAGGCGGCCGCGCTGCGTGCGGCCGCCGCACGGAGAAATCTCCCCCTCCTCGGTAGAGCATGTCATTTCGACCGGAGGCGAAGCCGTAGCGGAGAAATCTCACGGGCTACGCTTCAGATACGATTTTTTCCGCAGCTTGTTCGTCGCTGTCATGACGAGATGCCTCGGCTCGTCGGGATAAACCTCGCTTAAAGCAAGTCGAATAAATTCAACTTGCAACGTTGCTCGGTTATCCCTCCTCTTTCGCGCAAATACTACAGTTTTGCGCGAGAATAAGGTGCAAAGTGTATCTGAAGCGGTATACGGGGAGATTTCTCGGCTACGCTCGAAATGACACGCTCTCCCGTGGGATTTGGTACGCGCCCCAAGCGCACAATTTGCGTTAATTTCCAAACTAATAATGTGCGCAAGGGGAATTCATTTCCCCGTTAAGCGCGACCCCATTTGTTGCGAAAGCAACCTCAGCGAGGGGAATTTGCGCGATTATATAAATGTAGGGCTATTTAAAATTGTAGGGCTATTTAAAATCGCGCAAAGGGACGAGCAATGCGTTTTGGCAAACAGCACACATGCGCTGTTTGCGCGTTGCGAGATGAGCGAGCACCTATGTCCCGTGCGAGCGGTGACCGAAAACGCCGCTGCTCATTACGGCGTTTGAGAAGAGCCTCTCAAATAACGGCAAATCGCAGCCGCCCCAAGGCAAGATTTGCGTTAAAAATATTATGTGGAGTTTCCTATGTACGATTGCATCATAATCGGCACGGGCGCCGCAGGCGTCTCGGCCGCCCTCACCCTCAGGGCAAGGGACAAAAATTTTCTCTTGATGGGCAGCGCCTCTCTCTCGTCAAAGCTTAGCGCCGCCGAAAGCGTCGGCAACTATCCCGGTCTCCCTTCCGTAAAGGGTGCGGAGCTCAAGGCGGCCTTCTCGCGTCACCTCGCCTCGGCGGGCATAAATATCACCGTAAAGCAGGTGACGGGCGTGTACGACATGGGCGGCTACTTCGGCGTGCTGTGCGGGCAGGAGAGTTTCGAGGCCTCAACCGTCATTCTCGCCACGGGCGTAGAGGCCGTAAAGCCCATCCCGGGCGAGCTCCAATTCCTCGGCCGCGGCGTCAGCTACTGCGCCACCTGCGACGGCTTGCTCTATAAGGGCAAGAATATTGTCGTCGTCTGCACTTCCAAGGCCATGGAGGACGAGGCGGAGTACCTCGCCTCGCTCGCCTCTTCCGTCGTCTACGCGCCCCTCTACAAGGGTGCGGCGGTCAAGGGGGACAATGTGCGTTATATCAATGATATGCCGCGGTCTATCGAAGGCGGCATGCGCGCGGAGAGGGTGGTTTTTTCAAAGGAGACCGTCCCCTGCGACGGCGTGTTCATGCTCAAAAGCGCCCTCGCTCCCTCGGCGCTCGTGCCCGGTCTCAAGGCGGAGGGGGGTCACGTCGCAGTCGACAGGCTGTGCCGCACCAACCTTGCGGGGCTGTTCGCCGCGGGTGACTGCACGGGCAGACCCTATCAGTACGCCAAGGCGGTGGGGGAGGGCAATGTGGCCGCTCATTCGGTGTGCGACTACCTCGCCGAAAAAAATAAATAAATTTGAAAAATGTATTTAAAAATGAGTTGACATAAAAAAACGTATTTGATATAATTCATTAGCATTGAGTTGTGCGTAGGAACTCGCCCGTGCGTAAGCCATGCGCACATACCATGCGGGTGTAGTTCAATGGTAGAACACTAGCCTTCCAAGCTGGTTGCGTGGGTTCGATTCCCATCACCCGCTCCAGCAAAATAAGGTTCGCGGCGCAATGCTTATATGCGCCTGTAGCTCAGTCGGATAGAGCAACGGCCTTCTAAGCCGTGTGTCGGGGGTTCGAATCTCTCCAGGCGCACCATTATGGCGGGCGTAGCTCAATCGGTAGAGCGCCAGATTGTGGCTCTGGAGGTAGCAAGTTCGAAACTTGTCGCCCGCCCCACATAAATTAAAAGCGCTTGCTTCCCAATATATATTGGGGTGTCGCCAAGCGGTAAGGCACGGGATTTTGATTCCCGCATTCGTAGGTTCAAATCCTGCCACCCCAGCCAATTCTTGGTCCATTAGCTCAGTCGGCAGAGCACGTGACTTTTAATCACGGTGTCCCGGGTTCGAATCTCGGATGGATCACCATGTAAACGTGTATTTGCTTAAAATACTTATTATATAAATCTGCGGGTTCGAATGCCTTCGGATCACAACGAAGTTACGTATTTGTCTAAAATACTTAATCTATACAGATCCACGGGTTCGAATGCCTTCGGATCACCATGCCTAACGTGTATTTGCTCAAAATACTTATTATATAAATCTGCGGGTTCGAAAACTAACGGATCACTTGTAAACGTGTATTTGCTTAAAATACATTGTTTATAAAGGTCCGCGGGTTTTAAACAGACGGATCAAAACAACAAAAAGGTATTAAAAATACTTTTAAAATAAAGAATGCACCTTTAGCTCAGTTGGTAGAGCAACTGACTCTTAATCAGTGGGCCGCGGGTTCGAGTCCCTCAAGGTGCACCAAAGAGGTATAATCCGAATTATTTGCTGATAACCAGCGAATGGTTCGGATTTTCTCTTTATATAAACGAATGCTGACGCGGTTGCGACTTCTGAAATTATAAACTATTCTGTCGCTTAATCTTTTACTAATTTTCCTTTTGTT
>CALVRO010000004.1 GCA_944358655.1 uncultured Clostridia bacterium
CGCAAGCCTGAATTTAAAAAATGTCATTTAAAATGTCATTTTATTTGTCCAAATATTCGCCCATTTTCAGCGCAGCGAGCGGAGAAATCTCCGCGGCACCGCTTCAGATACACTTTGCACCTTATTCTCGCGCAAAACTGTAGTATTTGCGCGATAGAGGAGGGATAGTGACGGAAAAACGGGCGGCAAGCCCCACGTTGGCTCCCCGTCGCCATGGGGAGCTGTCGGCAATTTATTGCCGACTGAGGGGGCGTTCCTTCGTTTTTTCGACCTCTCCGCCCTCACACTGTTCGGGCACCTCCCCATAGCGACGGGGAGGCTATAATAAGGATAAATCGTATCTGAAACGTAGCCCGGGAGATTTCTCCGTGCGGCGGCCGCGCAACGTGACCGCCTTAGTCGAAATGACATGCTCTACCCGAGGGAGCGGCGGCGCGCACCCCATCCCCTTGTCATGCCGAGCAGCGCGCCGATATGGTTGGGTACATTAAGAACAGGGGCGCGCGTTGCCGAGGCATCCTGCCGCGGCCGAAGGCCGCATGATTTATCGCGCATGGAATGTGCATTTAATCAAAAAAGGCGAGTTGCCTCGCCTTTTTCTCATTGATCTATACTCCTTTTACAAACAGTCGCGCGGAGAACAAGGAGCGCGAGGAAAACCCGAGGGAGTTTACTTTTGCGTAAATGACCGAGAGTTGCCGCAGCGCGACACGGTTATACGCGATGAATGTTTGTAAAAATTTACTCTAACGATACCATGTAATAATACACGGGCTGGCCGCCGTAACATATTCCTGCGGACGCAGTCCGTGTGTCTCGCAGGCGATGGCTCCGTCACGGCTGCTACGCAAATTTACTCTAACGATACCATGTAGTAGTACACGGGCTGGCCGCCGTAATGATAGTCAACGTCGCAGTCGGGGAATTCTTCGGCGACCTTGGCGGCGAGAGCCTCGCAGTCGGCCTCCTCCACCCCTTCGCCGTAGTAGAGCGTTATCATCTCATGCTCGTCGCGCTTCATCTTTCTGATGAGCTGGAGGGTGGTTTCGCCTATGTCGTCGCCCTTGGCGAGTATCTTTTTGGCGTCGAGGCCGATTATATCGCCCTCCTTGAGCTTGAAGCCGTTCATGGTGGTGTTGCGCACGGCGTACGTCACCTGGCCGGAGGCCACGCCGTCGATGGCGTGGATCATGTTTATTTTATTCTCCTCCACGCTGACGTCGGGATTGAACACCAGCGCCGCCGCAAAGCCCTGCGGAACGTTTTTGGTGGGGATGACGTGTATGGTGCGGTTGTTTACCAACCCCTTGGCCTGTTCGGCCGCGAGGATTATGTTGGAGTTGTTGGGGAAAACGAACACATTGGAGGCGTTTATCTTCTGCACGGCGTCGGCAATGTCCGAAGCCGAGGGGTTCATGGTCTGGCCGCCCTCTATTACTCTGTCGACGGTGAGGTCTTTGAATATCTCGGCAAGGCCCTCGCCCGCGCAGATGGCGAGCATGCCCATCTCCTTCTTTTCGGCCTCGAGCTTGGCCTTGAGCTCGCGGTTCTCCTCGAGCATGTTTTCGATCTTTATTCTGTCGAGCTCGCCCAGCTCCACGGCGTAGGACAGCGCGATACCGGGCGTGTTGGTGTGAACGTGGACTTTGACGAGTTCGAGGTCGCCTATACAGATCACCGAGTCGCCTATCGACATAAGCTTTTCCTTGAGCTTGTCGATGTCGGCAAGGGTAGTCATCTGCTTTAAATGTATGATGAAAAATTCGGTGCAGTATGCAAACTGTATCTCGCCGAGGTCGAGGTTGATGATGTCGGAGTTGTCGCCGAAGTCGGCCTCCTTTTTGGGCTCGGCCGCCTCGGTGGGTATGTCGCCGCCCACCTCTTCGCCCGTGAGGGCGGCAAGGAAGCCGCGCATTATGGTCATAAGGCCGACGCCGCCCGAGTCGACTACACCCGCCTTTTTGAGCACGGGCAGAAGCTCGGGAGTTTTGGCCAGAGCCTCGTCGCCGACGGCGATGACCGCCTTGAAGAATTCGATGAAGTCCTTATTTTTGGAGGCGAGCTTGCCCGCCGATTCGCTCATCATTCTGATGACCGTGAGTATGGTGCCCTCCTTGGGGATGGACACGGCGGAATAGGCCACCTTGGTGCCCGCTTCCATTGCCTTGGCAAAGGTCTTGGTGTCGAAGGTCTGGGTGCTGTCGCGAAGAACCGAGCAGATGCCGCGCAGTATCTGCGAGGAAATTACGCCCGAGTTGCCCCTCGCTCCGCGCAGGGCGCCCTTGGATACGGCGTCGCAGATCTCCAAAAAGCGGTTGGACGAACAGCCGTTCATCTCCTTTACCGCCGACTGAAGCGTGAGGGACATGTTGGTGCCCGTGTCGCCGTCGGGAACGGGGAATACGTTGAGGGCGTCGACCTTCGCCCTGTTTATTTCAAGCATTCTGGCACCGGAAGATATCATCTTGCGAAAATCGGTGCTGTTCAATGTTTTAAGCATTTTTTCTCCTTAAAATTGTCCGAAAATGCGGCGTAAGACAAATTTCCCTTTTTAAGACCGCAAAAAGGGATCAAGCGGTAAAACGGCAAATTTTACAGCTTAACCCCTATGATGTTGACGTTTACCGTGTCAACTATCATGCCGGTAAACTTTTCAACCTTATATTTAATTCCTTCCTTTAAGCTTTCGGCCACGGCGTTTATGGATACGCCGTACTTTATGATGACGTACACGTCGATGAAGATGCGGTCGCCGTTGGTTACGACCTTTACGCCCTTACCGCCGGGCTGTTTTTTTAAGAGCTCGGAAAGGGAATCGGTAAAGCGGCGGGAGACCATTTCGACAATGCCGTAGCACTCCATGGCGGCGTTGGAGGCCACCTTGGCTATGGCGAGGTCGGATATGGAAATTTTTCCGTATACGTTGCTGGTACTAACTGACATAAGATCTACCTTAAAAATTGCGCGCCGGACGGCGCCGCCGCATGCGCGGGAAAGGGCGCGCGGCGTGAAGTTAGGGAAGGACTGCCGCCGCCGAAAACTGCGCGGGGCATAATGTCCACTTTAATTTGTGTAAATATTGTAACCCACTTTTACGATTTTTGCAAGTGTTTATAAGGAAATTATACAATTAACATGAAAAGTGTATGAAAAAGAGGGCACTTTTGGAGCAAAAAATAGCCAAACTTTGCCAATATGCGGTGCGTCCGCCTCGGCGGAGCTACGCGGACGCACCCCGACGGCGCGCGGGCTCCGCCCCGCGTTCAACCAAAAAGAGGACGAAAAAAATTAAAAAAATGATTTTTTGCACGCAAATTTAATTGATTTTTTTAAAAAGGCATGCTATATTAGTATAGCCGTTTTGAAAAGGCGGCTTGTATTTTTGCGCCTTATCGAAAGTAACAGACCATAAAGTTATGGAGGTATATAATATGTCGAGAGTATGCAGCGTATGCGGAAAGGGCCAGACTTCCGGCAACAACGTCAGCCATTCCAAGAGAAGGACGAGAAGGACTTTTAAGGCCAACGTGCAGAAGGTTTCGTATGTCAATAAGGATGGCAAGGTAGTAAACGACTACGTTTGCACCCGTTGCCTCAAGTCAGTAGAGCGCGCGTAAAGTTTTACGGCGCCCTTTTGGCTGTCTTAAATTTGTCTTTTATTTCTTTAAAAGCGCTTTCGTCGAAGCAAGTTCGGCGGGGGCGCTTTTCCGTTGCCAGCGAGAGGCGGGGCCGAAAATCGGAAAGACGGGCAGACGGGCGGGGTCGACTGTCAGGCAGACGGGCGGGGCCGCCGCGCGAAAACTTCGCGCGGCGGCCCCGCATAATAAATCCTGCAATTATTTTTGAATTTGCTCTATCTTTCCGTTGGCATAGGTGAGATCGGCATCGGTGCAGTGTATGGTAAGCCCTTCCACCGAGAAATAGGCTATGACCTCGGTGCTGTCCAGCTCCACCTGAATAATCTGCTCCTCGCCCTCCTCGGCCTCGGGGTCGTCGGCATACTTATATAGCTTTATGCCCCTCCACTCCTCCGCCGTGCCGCCGAAGTATATGTCGCTTATGAAGTTATCCGAAAAGGCGTCCGTACTTATGCGCTCGAGCGAGGCGGGGAGTGTGAGTTCCTTTAATTTGGTATCGTAGTAGGTGCCCGAGGAGTCGCCCGCCGCAACGCCCTTTAAAACGCCATACGGCAAGTCGGTGATATCCGCCGAAATAACCGCTCTCTCGAGCGAAGTGCAGTACGCAAAGGCGTACATACCGAGTTCGGTGACGGAGACGGGAACTTCTATCTCCTTCAGCCCCGCGCAGTAGGCGAAGGCCGCGTAGCCAATGGATGTCAGACCTTCGGGCAACTCCAACGAACCCAAACGGGTATAGGCAAAGGCGCGGGCGGAGATGACGGCAACGCTTTCGGGGAGATCGATCTCCCTCAGCGAAGAGCAGTACATAAACGCCTCCTCGCCTATCTCGGCGACGGGCAGGGAGCCGTTGACGCCGTCGTCGTAGACGGCGGGAACTGAGTAGCTTTCAAGCGAATACCTGTTGCCGACGACGCCCTCCACAACGTAGTGACTGCCGTCCTCGGCTATGGAGATGACCACCTCCGCGCTGCCGCAGGCGAGCGAAAAGGGCGTAGAGGCCGCGAGCGCGGCCGCAAGGGCAAGGGGAAGAAACTTTTTCATAACGTATTTATTTTACCACAAGTCGGCCCGCTTTGCAATACCCCTTTTAAAAAGGTTTGATGAAATTTTCGTTTCCCCCAAGCCCCGCGTGCGCAGCGCGCCCGGACAAACTATATGTTGTGTGTAAGGAAATTTGGAAAACAAGTAAGAATTTCCTTACATATACTTAAAAACGGGGCGGAGCGGCAAAAAAATGCGCCGTCCGTATCGGCCCGGCGGCAGGGCGGGCAAGACTTTACAGTCATAAACTTTAAGCGGCGCGGGCGCCCTTTCGGGGCGCCCGCGCCGCTTTTTCATCTTTTGATAAACGCCCTCAGCACCGCCCTTACGGGCTTGGGCGGCTTTAAGCACACCACAACCACCATTTTAACGCCCTCCTTGAGGGGGCCTTACACCTCCGCCGTGTTTACTATTACGAGCGCGACGTCGCCCTCGGCTATTGTGAGGGCGGCCGACGGGCCGCACACGATATTGGAGATACCCCTGCACTCGCCCAAGGAGATCGCGGGCGGGTAGGGATATTTGCACCCCTCGCTATCCATTATATGAACGCAGTCGCCGAAAGGTAACACGGAGAAGGTCTTACCGACGTATCCGCCCAGCTCCACCCTGCCGCGCGCGGCGAAGATTACCGAGCGTGAAGTTATCATTTTAGCGCGCGCTCCCCTTTTGCATGCGGCGTAGAGTAGCTGCAGATTGCCCAGAAAATGATCCTCCCTTCCTCCTCCGCCGCCGTAGACGACAATGTCGTCCACGCCCGCGGCGAGCATTTTGAAGAGGGCTATCTCGCCGTCGGTGAAATTCTTTTCTGCAGGGTACACCTCCTCGGGCGGGGGATCGGGGAGGTAGCCGAGACTGTCGAAGTCGCCCACCGTCCTGTCTATGCGCACCCTGCCCCTTGCCCACTCGTAGGCGCCGTCGCAGCACCAGACGAGCGCGCCGCCGTCGTCTATGGCGCCCTCGTAGGGGTCGCCGTTGAGGAGAAGAATGCCCTTCATGAGCGCAGCGCGGCTATGGTCGCCGCCATATCCTGCGATTTGAACACGGCCGAGCCCGCGACGAGCACGTTGGCGCCCGCCGCCACCGCCTCCGCCGCGTTTTGGGGAGTGATGCCGCCGTCTATGGAAATGTCGAGGCCGGCGAGCCCCTCGCTCTCGGCAAAGGCGCGCGCCTTTTCAACGTTTTTAAGCGTTTGGGGCATGAACTTCTGCCCGCCGTAGCCGGGGAACACCGACATTACCAGCAGCATGTCGCAGAGGGGCAAAACGCCGAACACGCTCTCGACGTCGGTGTCGGGGTTTACGACGACGCCGCACTTTACGCCGAAGGAGCGGATGAGCGCGAGCGTGTCCTTAAGGTACGAGGCGGATATCTTTTTGCAGGCCTCGAAATGCACGCATATTATGTCGGCGCCCGCCTCGGCAAAAGACTTTATGTGCGTTTGGGGATGCTCGACCATGAGGTGGACGTCGAGCGGGAGCGCGGTGCGCGATCTTATGGCGGCGACCATCTGCGCGCCGAAGGTTATGGGCACAACGAAGGAGCCGTCCATAACGTCGCAGTGGATGAGGTCGGCGCCCGCGCGCTCGAGGCGGGATATTGCGGCGCCTATGTCGGCAAAGTCGGCGGAGAGTATGGAGGGTGAGATTTTTACTTGCATGCTTTTATCCTTTTAATATGTACAGAGATATTATACCATATACGCCTAAATTTGCAACCGTAAAAGCGCGGGCGCGGCGAAATTTTCGCCGCGCCCGCGCATTATTTTGGCCGAAGGCAAAACTATCGGCCCTCGGATCTGTTACCGAGATAACCGGCCCTCAGCTGTCCGCAGGCCCCGCCTATGTCGGAGCCTATCTGGCGGCGCAGCGTGGCCGACAGCCCGCCCTTTTGCAAAAGCCCCAAAAAGCGGTAGGCCGACTTGCTGTCGGTGGCCTTTAAGGTGCGCTCCTTTACCTCGTTGAGGCGGATGAGGTTGACGTGGCAGGGCCTGCCCTTCAACAGCTCTACAAGCTCCCCCGCGTGGCGGCCGTCGCAGTTTTCGCCCTCGATGAGCGAATATTCGAAGATGAACCTGCGGCCCGTCCTTTTAAAGTAGTTGTCGCACGCGCCTAAAATTTCGGCAATGCTCCACTTATTGGCTACGGGCATGGTGCGGGCGCGCTCGGCGTCGGTGGTGGCGTGGAGGGAGACGGTGAGATTGAGTGGTATTCCCTCCTCGGCGAAGGCGTACATTTTATCTACCAGTCCGCACGTTGAAAGGGATATATTGCGGGGGGAAATGTTCAGACCCTCGGGCGAGCAGAGGTTTTTTAGGAAGGCGACGACGTTGGCGTAGTTGTCGAAGGGCTCGCCGCTGCCCATAAGAACGACGTTGGTCACGGCGCGGGCCGACTTTGTTCCGCCCTCGAGCGCGTTGACGACGAGTATCTGCGAGAGTATCTCGCCCGCCGTCAGGTTGCGCACCAGCCCGCCGAGCGTGCTGGCGCAGAATTTGCAGCCCATTCTGCACCCCACCTGCGTGGACACGCATTGGGTGTTGCCGTAGGAGTATTTCATCAATACCCCCTCCACTATGTTGCCGTCGGCGAGTGCAAACAGGTATTTTTTAGTGCCGTCGGAGCCCTCGAACACCCTCTCCACCCTGACGGCGCAGTCCTCGAACTCGCCGAGCAGAGCCTCCTTGAAGGCGGCGGGCAGAGTGGTGACGGCGGAGATGTTTTTGCCCTGCAAAAGCCCCTCGTGCAGCTGCTTTGCCCTGAACGCAGGCTGGCCGAAGCGGGCGGCGACGGCTTTGAGCCCTTGGGCGTCTAAGTCCTGAATTATGGCTTTCATACGCTTATCTGCGGCATATTGCCGCACCTTTTACAAATTTTTGATGAACGAGCAGATATAGAAGCCCGCGCCCATGGATATGTGGGGGAGAAACTGCAGCCCGTACTTTGTGGCCCTGTGCCCGAGGGGGCTTTCGAGGGGCGCGAGGGAGAACTGAGGGTGAGCACACAAAAAGTTGTGCGCGGCGGTGTCGTTCTCCTCGGGGAGGATAGAGCAGGTGGAGTAGTACAGCCTGCCGCCCTCCTTTACATACCGCGCGGCGGTGTTTAAGAGCGCGGCCTGCGTGGCCATGAGCGAGGGGATGTCCTCCTCCCTGCGGTTGCGCTTTATGTCGGGATCTTCGTTTATCACGCCCGTGCCAGAGCAGGGCGCGTCAACCAGCACGGCGTCGAAGGCGGCCCCATATTCGGGCTCGAACACCGTGGAGTCGGCGCAGACGGCCGTAACGTTTTTGACGCCCATGCGGCTGCAGTAGGACTTGATCAGCTCCGTCCTGTGCGGGTGGAGCTCAAGCGAGGTGACGCTTTTGAACTTTTTGGAGAGCAGCACGCTCTTTCCGCCCGGGGCGGCGCACATATCGAGCAGGCGTTCGCCGCCGCATATTGCCTCGCAAATGGCTATGGAGCCTATCGACTGAAAGGTGTAATCGCCCGCGAAAAAGCCGTCGTCGCGCACAAAGCGCCTGAAGATATACGCGTCCTTGAAGGGCGTTGCAAGGGGCGCGTCGCCGTCGCCCCGCCGCGAAAGGTACTCCTCAGCTCCCCTTTCGAAGCGCACGCACAGGCCAAAGGAGGGCGTGGCGAGGACGGCCTCGGCCTCTCCCTTGTAGCTGCGCCTGACCTTTTTGGCCAGCCAGAGGGGCACGGAGGCCGACACCGACAGGCGCTCGTCGGCCTGCGCGGGCAGAGGGGGCACCTTGTAGGAGCGCAGAAAGGCGTTGACGAAGCCCGCCGCGCCGCCCTTGCCCAGCTTTTTGGTGAGCTCGACGGCGCTGTCCACCACCGTGTAGTCGTGCAGGCGGAGATATTCGAGGACGTAAAGCGCTATCTTTAAGATGAGCCGCACGGCCGCCCCCGGCGTCCTTTCAGCGTTGGCCGAGATGACGTAGTCGAGCCATATGTCCCGCTCGAGCACGCCGTAGCAGATGGCCACGGTGCGGTTTTTGTTGGCGGGCTCCACGGCGCTCTCCGCAAGGGCCTGTTTGAAGTATTTGCCCCCCGAATATACCTTGTTCAACACTATATAGGGGTCGGTGAGAGGATTAGTCAAGTAAGTCGCCCGCCTTTATCTTTCTGCCGTTGACGAGGTCGGCCGCCGAGAGCACCTTGCCGCCCGCGAACTGCGCGGAGAGTATGCAAAAAGCCCCCCTTTCGCACGAAACGACTATGCCCTCCCGCCTGTCGGCGGAGAGCACGCGCCCGCGCTCTCCCCCCTCGCACTCTGCAAGGCGGGCCTTGAATATGTTGAGCTGAACGCCACCCGCAAAGCAATATGCCAGCGGCTGCGGGCTCATGGCGTTGACGAGGCGGCACTCGGCCTCGGCGTCGGCAAAGGTCAGGCGCGCGTCCTCCTTTTTGATCTTTTTGCAGTAGGTGGCGAGGCCTTCGTCCTGAAGAAGGGTGTTTTTGTCGCCCGACGAGATGTGGCGGACGGCCTCAATGGCGGCTTCGGCCGAGAGCAGCGACAGCTCGGCGGACAGTTCGCCGCACGTTTTATCGCCCACATCGCACCGCTTTACAAGCAGGATATCGCCGCAGTCCAGCGCCTCCTCCGTGCGCATTACGGTGACGCCCGTGTAGCGTTCGCCCGCAAGTATGGCCGACTGAATGGGGCTTGCGCCCCTGAATTTGGGCAGCAGCGAAGCGTGCAGGTTCCACACCCCCTCGGGAAAGATATCCAATATCTCCTTGGTGAGTATCTGCCCGTAGGCGCAGGTTATCATAATATCGCCGCCGAGGGCGCGCACTTGGTCGGCGTGGTCGCGCAGCCTTGCAAAGTCGAGCACGGGTATGCCGTGCGCGAGGGCGTACTGCTTGACGGGCGTGGGCGTTAGCGTTCTCTTTCTGCCCACGGGCCTGTCGGGCTGGGTGATGACGCCGACAACTTCGCACTCTTTGGCAAGCGCCTCGAGCGAGGGCAGCGCATACGCGGGCGTACCCGCAAAAACTATCTTCATAATATCGGCCTCCGCGCCCTCGGGCGCACGAAAAATTGCCGCGCATGGCGGCGTTGCCCCGCACATATGCGCGGGGAATGGGTCACTCCTCGTCGGGCAGGTCGTAGACCTCGCTTGCGATATCCGTGTAGATGACGCCGTCGAGGTGGTCGAGCTCGTGGCAGACGGCGCGGGCAAAGAAGCCTTCGGCCGTCAGCTTGTGCTTGCGGCCGAAGCGGTCGCGGTACTCGGCCTTTATCTTCATGGGGCGGGTGACCGTGCCCTGCTTGCCCTTTACCGAGAGGCAGCCCTCGGGGCCCGTCTGCTCGCCCTTGCGGAACAATATTACGGGGTTTACCATTTCGAACAGCCCCTCCTCCACGTCGACAACGACGGCGCGCACGGGCACGCCTATCTGGGGCGCGGCGAGGCCGGCGCCGTTTTCGGCGCGGACGGTGTCCTTGAGATCGTTCATCAGCGCGGACAGCTTTTCATCGAATTTTTTAACTTCGGCGCACTTGGTCCTTAAGACTTCGTCGCCCACCTGAACTACATATTTTACCATTTTTGCGTATTCCTTTTGAGTTTTGCCGTCGGCACGGCATGTGCTTTGACTCGGTGATATGGCCGCGCGAACGGGCGCGCTGGGAGATACGGCCCGTCAACTGAGGTTGGCGGGGTTCTCCTCCACATACGCCAGCACGTCGCCCGAGGAGGCGCCGACGGCTATGTCGTATATCTTTGGCAGGAGCTTGTCGCTCTTGAGGCGCATGAGCACCTGATAGCGCACCCGCCCCTGCAGTTTTTTTATGGGGGAATGCATCTTGTTGAAGAAGATGAACTCGTCGCCGTCGGCCTTGCGCAGCTCGTCTATGGCGAAGTAGACCTGCTTTAACACCTCGAGCGCGGGGCCGTCCTTTTCGGCGGTGACCATCACGCGGCAGATGAGCGAGAAGGGCGGAAAGAGGGTGGCGCGGCGTATTTTTATCTCGTTTTCGAAAAAGCCCTTGTAGTCGTAGCTGACGGCATAGCGCAGTATGTAATTTTCGGGCGAGTAGGTCTGCAGCACCACCTTGCCCTTTTCGTCGGCGCGGCCGCTGCGCCCCGCCACCTGCGTGATGAGCTGAAAGGTGCGCTCGCCGCTGCGGTAGTCGGAAAAATGCAGGCTCATGTCGGCGTCGAGTATGCCCACCAGAGTGACCGAGGGAAAGTCGTGCCCCTTGGCTATCATCTGCGTTCCCACAAGTATATCCGCCTCCCTTCTGCCGAAGGCGGAGAGTATTTTGTAGTGCCCGTCCTTGCCCGTTACCGTGTCGTTGTCCATGCGCAGTATGCGCGCGGAGGGAAAGAGCCGATTAAGGTCGGCCACAACGCGCTGGGTGCCCGTGCCGCCGTAGCGGAGGTGCACTCCGCCGCACTCGGGACATGCCGAAAGCATATGGTATCTGGCGCCGCAGTAGTGGCACTTTAAGCAGTTCTCCTCCGAATGGTAGGTGAGGGACACGTCGCAGTTGACGCACTTGGCCACATACCCGCAGTCCTGACAGATGACCGTTTTGGCGTATCCCCTGCGGTTGAGGAAGATTATGGCCTGATTGCCCGCGCCGAGAGTTGCGGCCAGCTCCTCGCGGAGCGCACGCGAAAAGGCGGTGTTGTTGCCCGCCCTGACCTCGGCGCGCATGTCCGAGATGACCACCTCGGGCAGGGGCTTTTTGTTTATCCTCTGCGGCAGTTCGACGAGCCCGTATCGGCCTTCGGTGGCGCATATGTAGTCCTCTACCGCGGGCGTGGCCGAGCCGAGGATGAGCTTGCAGCCGTTGTACCTGGCGCGCAGCTTGGCTATGTCGATAGTAGAATAGCGGGGCGCCGTCTCCGATTGGTAGGAGGAGTCGTGCTCCTCGTCTATGATTATGGCGCCGAGGTTTTCGAGGGGGGCGAATATGGCCGAGCGGGCGCCTATGGCTATTTTGGCCTCGCCCGAGCGCAGCCTCCACCACTCGTCGAAGCGCTCGCCCGCAGAAAGGCCGCTGTGCATTATGGCGGCGGCGCTGCCGAACCTGCGCCTGAGCTGGCGGAGCATCTGGGGAGTGAGCGAGATCTCGGGCACTAAAAATATGGCCGTCCTGCCCCTTTTGAGCACTTCGGCTATGTAGCTTAAATAAATTTCGGTCTTGCCGCTGCCCGTAACGCCGTGTATGAGCTGCACCGTCTTGGGCGAGGACTCTATGTATGCGAGAGCCTCGCGCTGCGCGGGGGTCAGGGCGACGGGCTCGAAGGGCTCGTCCTCGCCGAGCATGGGCGAGCGGGTGCGGCGCACCTTGTAAACCTCCGCCCCGCCCTTCTTTACGAGGGCGGCCACGGCCGAGCGGCCGAATTCCTCGCAAAAGGCGGTGTATTCCCTGTCGCCGCCGCGCAGACCGTCGAGCGCGGCCTGCTGATTTTTGGCCGATTTTGAAAGGGGTATTGTCGGGTCGGCGAGGCGGATATAGTTTTTATATACCTCGCTCACCCTGCCGAGGCGCATTTCGGAGGGCAGAAAGAGCCTTAAGGCCACGGCCTTGGGCACGCGGTAGCGCGCGGCGATGTTCTCCATCAGCCGAAAGCACTCGGGGATGAGCGCGGGCTGCTCGTCGTAGACACAGCGCACGGGCTTTATTTTTCGCGCGTCGAAAGAGGGGCTGTCGCTTGTGCTTATGACAAACCCCTCCTCCACCCTTCCGCCGAAGGGCACCTTTACCCTGCTGCCCGCGGCCGTGCCTTCGGGGCAGGAATATTCAAATACCTTGTCCACACGGCTGTGGGCGATATCGACTATTACCTGACAATACATGCGATATATGCCCCGACGAACGCGGGGCGGCTTCAAGCAAAATCGCCCACGCGGGGCGATTTTTGACTTAGTCCTTTACTGCCTTTATTTTGCCCTCTTCTATCTCCTCGCAGGCGAGAGCTATCTCCTTTAAGCGGTGGGGATTTTCGCGCGGGTTGACCACGCTGTTCTGTTCGATTAGCTGACGGGCGCGCTTGGCCACCACTACGCACAGCGCGTAGCGCGAGGTGTGGCCGCCGTTTTCGTTGAGCTTGGATATGAGCGAATCTACGGGGGGTACGTTTATCATTTTATGCCTCTTCTCCTATTTTCAACAATTTTTAATATGTTCTCGACAGTCTCTTCGAGATCGTCGTTGATTATCGTGTAGTCGTAGAAGGACGAGCGCGACATTTCGTAGTCGGCCCGCTCGAGCCTGCGGGCGATGAGCTCCTCGTCCTCGGTGCCGCGGAGGCGCAGCCTGCGCACCAGCTCTTCGCGGCTGGGCGGGGCTATCATCAGGAGCAGCGAATTTTCGGGGAACTGCTCGCGCACGCGGCGGGCGCCGTCCACCTCTATTTCGAGCACGACGGCCTTGCCCTCGGCTATCTTCTGCTCTACGAAGAAGCGGGGCGTGCCGTAGTAATTTTCGAAGTGGTTGGAGTACTCCAAAAATCCGCCCTCGGCTATCATCTTTTCAAAGGTATTGCGGGAGATGAAAAAGTAGCTCTTGCCATCCTTTTCCCCCTCGCGCGGGGCGCGCGTGGTGCAGGACACGGACAGCACGGCGTCGCGCATGCGGTTTATGAGCATGTTTACGACGGTGCCCTTGCCTACGCCCGACGGGCCCGATATTACTATTATTATTCCCTTTCCCTCACTCAACATTCTGTACCTGTTCCCTTATTTTTTCTATCTCGTTCTTCATGTCCAGCGCCAACCTTGTGATGGTTATGTCGTTGGATTTGGAGCAGACGGTGTTGGTCTCCCTGTTGAATTCCTGGATGAGGAAGTCGAGCTTGCGGCCCACAAGCTCCTCGCCGCAGATGGCGCGGAATTGGGAGATGTGCGAGCGCAGGCGGGTGAGTTCCTCGTCGATATTGGCCTTGTCGGTAAAGACGGTGACCTCGGTGAGCAGCCTGCCCTCGTCGACGGGCACGTTTTCGAGCGCCTGCCTGACCTTTTCTTCGAGCCTTGCGCGGTAGTCCTCGGCCACGAGAGGTGCGCGGGCGGCGATCTTTTGCACCATGCCCTCTATGTTGTCCACCCTTGCAAGCATGTCGGCGCGCAGCTTGGCGCCCTCGGCGGCGCGCATCTCGCCCAGTTTTTCAAGGGCGAGCGCAAGCGCGCTCTTCAAAGCGGCAACGAGCTCGTCGTCGGCGGCCGAGGCCTCCTCGGCCTTTAAAATGTCGGGCTGGCGGAGCACCGCCGTTACGGTGAGGTCGTTTGCGACTTCGGGGAAGAGCTCGCCTATCCTCTCCGCCGCCTTGACGTAGGCGCGCGCGGCGCTTTCGTCGACGTAGTAGTTCTTTTCGCGTATGCGCTTGTCGGTAAAGCTGATGAACACGTCGGCGTGGCCGCGGGTGAGCGACTCGCGCACCATGGCGCGCACGGCGTCCTCGCAGCCCGAGAGCAGTTTGGGACATTTGAGCGACACGTCGAGATAGCGGTTGTTCACCGTTTTTACCTCGGCGGTAAGCTGTATGCCGCCCTCGCTGTATTCCCCTCTGCCGAAACCCGTCATGCTGTACATCTTGCGTTCTTCCCTCGGATATATTTATACGAATACATTATACCTCATTCCTTTTAAAATTTCAAGCCGTTTATATAAATTTTTAAAAAAGTGTGCCGCCCGAGGCCGCCGCGGGTGGCCTCGGGCGGCCGAAAATATCACAAAAATTTCTCTTGCGTTTTTTGCCGACAAGTGGTATAATGATTGTACAACAACAGCCGCACGGGCAGGCGGAAAGAGCCGTCCGCGCGGGAGAGGGGAAAAACAATGAACATAAAGATAACATCCGACTCCACCTGCGACCTCGGCCGCGAACTCATCGAAGCAAACGACATAGGCATATTCGCGCTGCAGGTGACGCTGGGCGGGAAGTCCTTCCGCGACGGCGTGGACATAACCCCGCAGGACATATTCGACTACGTTGCCGCCAACGGCATACTGCCCAAGACGGCGGCGGGTTCCTCGGACGAGTACGAAAACTTTTTCCGCGCCCAACTTGAAGGGCACGACGCGCTCATTCACTTCAACATTTCCTCCAAGGCCTCGAGCAGCCACTCGGCGGCGCAGATAGCCGCCAAAAATTTCGGCGGCAAGGTGTTTGTGGTGGACAGCAAGGCGCTCTCCACCGGTCAGGGCCTACTTGTGCTGAAGGCGTGCGATCTGCGCGCGGAGGGCATGGACGCCCAAACCATAGCAACTACCGTTCAGGGCCTGACGACAAAGGTAAACACCTCCTTCGTGCCCGACGACCTCAACTACCTGCACAAGGGCGGAAGATGCTCGCTTGCGGCCATGCTCGGCGCCAAGGTACTCAAGCTCCACCCCCTCATCGAGGAGGACAGCGAGGGCCAGCTGATAGCCAAAAAGAAGTACATGGGCAGCATGGAGAGGTGCATACGCACCTATATAGGCGACCTGCGCCTGCAATACCGCCGCTACGACAGGACGAGGTGCTTTATAACGCACTCGTGCGCCGACCAACAGCTTGTAGACCTCGCCAAGCGCGAAGTGGCGCACATGTTCGAGTTCGACGCCGTGTACGAAACGGTGGCGGGCGCCATAATAACCAGCCACTGCGGCCGCAACACGCTGGGCGTGCTGTTCATGGTGGAATAATTTTAAAATTCGCCCGCATACATTTTTTATTGTTCCCAAACGATAAGAGGGGCGGCGGACTGCTTTGGCAGTCCGCCGCCCCATTATTATAAAAGTAATCACAGGCTCTTAACCGCGCCCGCCGTATCAGTCTATGCCGCCCTCCAGCTCGTCGAGGGTGAGCGAAAAGGCGGGGATGAAGCGCTCCATGAAATACCCCAGCGCGGGCAGGGTCTCGGCGCGGGCGGCGAGGTCGTCGCCTATGCTCTTTTTGGCCTTAGCGAATTCGGTGTTGCCGCACCTCTCCTCCTCGAGACACTTTACATAGGCGGCCAGCCTGTCGGCGGCCTTTAAAATTTTGTACTCCTCCGAGGTCTGATCGGGCAGGACGAAGGGGGCGAGCCCTTGGGCGAGCTCTTCGGGCAGCATGCCGAGCAGCTTTTGGGCGGCGCGCGCCTCGATATCCTTGTACGCGCCCTTAATAGAGCTGTTGAAATACTTGATGGGCGTGGGCAGGTCGCCCGTCATCACCTCGCTGCACTCGTGGTAGACGGCGAAGAGCACGCACCCGGCCTCGTCGACGCAGCCGCCGAACACCCTGTTTGTCACAACGGCCAGAGCGTGGGCGAACATGGCCACCTGCTGGGAGTGCTCCATTATGTTCTCCTCGCGCACCGAGCGCATGAGCGACCAGCGCTTGATATACTTCATCCTGTCCATAAAAGCGTAGAAATCGTAAGACATTTATTTATCCTCGCAAAATAAGTGAATATATTATATACCAAACGGGGCGCAAATTCAATTGACTTTACTAAAAAAATGAAATATAATTTGTGTAACAAAATTAAATTTACCGTCGGGGGTGCCCGCAAATTTGCATGCGAGGCTGAGATCATACCCTTTGAATCGGCAACGTAATGGTTGAGCGATAGACATAAGAGTTATTTGCGCCCCCGCGCCCTGTGCGGGAGCGTATTATTTTTTTGGCGTTGCCCCGCACATATGTGCGGGGCAACGCCCTGTTCCGTCGGTAAAAGGAGGCAATTTTTTATGTATTTCTCCCTGCTTTCCGCGCCTGCGTTCGACGCGGTGGAGCCCGTCGTCATCTGGCTGACGGTGGGACTTGTGTGCGCCGCACTGTTCGCGGGCATTGTGGTGTTTATCGCCGCCCCCCGCGAAGTTGCTGACAAGTACGCCAAGTGCGCCGTTATAGGCGCTACGTTCTATGCCCTGATAGTGGGCATACTCATGGTCATACTCAACCTTGTAAAGCGCACCGACCCCGCCTACATGGAGGAGAACATGCTCGACGGCGACGTGGTGGGCTTTGTGCTCGTGCCCCTGCTGATAGCCTTTGTGCTGGCGCTTGTCTGCGGCAT
Organism: uncultured Clostridia bacterium; assembly: GCA_944358655.1. Lineage (GTDB taxonomy): Bacteria > Bacillota > Clostridia > Christensenellales > Borkfalkiaceae > Coproplasma. Next base: position 16,688 of record CALVRO010000004.1, read on the forward strand.
AGTGCTGTTCGTACTCTCCAAAAAGGGCAAGGCCGAAACCTTTAAAAGGGTATCGTTCGCCTGCGGCGCGCTGATAGTGGCGGCCATAGTTACGGCGGCGGCCACAATAGCCGTTTACTACTCCGACCACATTGAGGACGGCGGATATTACGACGGCGGCTACGGCGAAGTAGATCAGGTAGTGCTGTATGTGAGCGCGGCGGCGCTCGTGCTCGCGGTGATAGCGGCGGCGCTCATCCTCGGGCGCAAGGACAAGTCGCCCTTCGACAGCCGCTGCATAGCGCTGGCGGGCATAACCGTGGCGATGTCCTTTGCGCTTTCATACGTCAAATTGTTCGAGCTGCCCCAGGGCGGTTCGGTGACCTTCGCCTCGCTGCTGCCCATAATGCTGTTCGCCTACGCATACGGCCCCAAGAAGGGCGTGCTCGTCTGCTTTTTGTACGGCGTTATGCAGGCCATGCAGGATACCTACATAATCCACCCCGCGCAGTTCCTTTTGGACTATCCCATAGCCTTCTCCATGGTGGGCTTTGCAGGCGTGTTCGCCAACGTTAAAGCGCTTGAAAAGCTGCCCCAGATAAAGTTTGTTGCCGGGGCCATATTGGCGGGCGTACTGCGCTTTGCCGCGCATGTGCTCTCGGGCGTGTTCGCCTTCAACGCCTATGCGCTCGACGCCGAAATGGGCGCGTGGGCGTACTCGCTCGCCTACAACTCCTTTGTGTTCGTCGACATAGCGCTCGTAGTTGTGGCGGGAGCGCTGCTCTTCTCCTCGAAGGCGTTCAACAAGGAGCTGGCGAGGTTCACGGGGCTCAACGCCAAGCGCGCCCCTCAGCCTCAGGCTGCCGAGCCCGCAGTCGAGAGCGCCGACAACGCCTGAGCGGGCCATGACAAAACACGATAATTAAAAAAACGGCCGCCGCGCATTGCAAAATGCGCGGCGGCCTCTTCTTTCAATTTAAACAAACTGCAGCACGTCGACGAGCACGGCGAAGGCGAGTATCAGGGCAAAGCCCGCAACGTGTATTATTGCCTCCACCTTGCGCGGCACGGGCTTTTTGAATATCCACTCTATCAGACAGAACACCACCTTGCTGCCGTCGAGCGCGGGAATGGGCAAAAGGTTGAACACGGCGAGATTGACCCCTATATATGCCGCGATCTCCAAAAAGCTGCGCACGCCCTGCGCGGCCATCTGACTGGTCAGTTTTATGGTTGTCACGGGCCCGCCGACGGCATCGAGCCCCATTCTGCCCGTCAGCAGTTCGCCGAGCACGGTGAATATGGTGCCCGCTATCTTGCCCGAGTAGACGAAGGAGCGGCCTATGCTCTCCCAAAATCCGAATTTACAGCTGACCGACGACAGGTCGTAGAACGACCCGTCCTCGTTTTCGTAGGTGCCCACGCCGAGGGCGTGGAAGGCGAGGGATATGTCGGCCGAGTTTTCAAAGTTGCAGTCGGCGCGAAGTATGACTTCTATCTCCTCGTTTTCGCCGCCGCGCAGCACGCCGAGTGTCACCCTTTGACCCTCGCTCCGCCCGTTGAGCGCCGACACGAGGTCGGAGGCGAGGTAGATGCCGCTTCCCTCCACCGAGAGCAGCACGTCGTCGGCCTGCAGGCTGTAGGCGGCGGGATATGCCTCGTCTGCCGCCACAGAATTTATCTTGTATGCGGGCTGACCGAACGCAAACACCGAACACAATATTATGACGAGCGCGAACACATAGTTGAACGCGGCGCCCGCCACGAGCACGGCGATGCGCGTGGCGGGGTGCATGTTGTTGAAGGCCGTGGGGCTTGCGTTGTCGCCCTCCTCCCCTTCGAAGGCACAGTAGCCCCCGAGGGGCACGGCGCGGACGGCAAACTTCAGGCCGCTCTTTTTGCTCACCCGCTTATATATGGCGGGGCCGAAGCCTATGGAGAACTCCTCCACGCCGAAGCCGAGCGCGCGGCCGACCACGAAGTGGCCGAATTCGTGCACGGTTATCATTACAAGAAGGACGAGCACGGCGGCTGCGACCGATAGAATTGTGCCGCCGATATTGCCGGCGAGAAGGGCTTCAGTTGTCATTGTACCTCTTTTTTATGGCCGCCCGCGCCGCGGCGCGGGCGGCGGCGTCGGCCTCGGCCAGCCGCCCATAGCTTTCGGCGGGGCCGTTCGGAGTCCTTGCGACCACCTCCTCCGACACGCGGAAGATGTCGCAGAAACCTATTTTTTTGGCGAGGAAGGCCGCCACGGCCTCCTCGCTCGCCGCGTTGAGCACGGCGGGGGCTATGCCCCCCGCCTCGCCGCACTTCAAGGCGAGATCGTACATGGGGTATTTTGCGCGCTCGAGGGGCAGAAAATCTATACTCAGCGCCTCGGAAAAGTTGAGCGGCTTCAATGCGCAGTCATATCTTTGGGGATAGGTGAGGGCGAGCTGTATGGGCAGCTCCATGGTGGGCTCGGAGAGCTGGGCAAGTATGGCGCCGTCCTCGAATTCGACCATGGAGTGCACTATGCTCTGCGGCTGTATTACCGTCTTTATCGCGGCATAGTCAGCGCCGTACAGGTGGTGGGCCTCGATGACCTCGTACCCCTTGTTGAGCAGGGTGGCGCTGTCTATGGTTATCTTTGCGCCCATGCTCCATGTGGGGTGGCGGAGGGCCTGTTCGGGCGTGACGCCCTCGAGCTCTTCAAACCTCCTGTCCCTGAAGGGCCCGCCGCTGGCCGTTATTATAAGATTTTTGAAGGGCGCGCGCCTCTCGAAACTGAGGCACTGCCATATGGCCGAGTGCTCGCTGTCGACGGGCACTATCTCGCCGCCGAGGGGCATGACTATGTCGCCGCCGCAGACGAGCGTCTCCTTGTTGGCGAGGGCCAGCCGCGCGCCCGCCTCTATCGCCGCAAGCGAATACTTGAGCCCGGCAAAGCCGCCGCAGGCGACGACGACTATGTCCGCCCCGCTCTCCTCCACGGCGGCGAGGGCGCCCTCCTCGCCCGAGAAAAAGCGGGCGGAGCCGCAGCATGCGCTTCCACCCGAGGCGAGAGCGGCATACTCGGGCCTGAACGCGGCGCACTGCTCTTCGAGCGCGGCCGAGGACGACCCCGCCACGAGGCAGACGACGGAAAACATGTCGGGATAGCGGGCGGCCACCGAGAGGGTCTGGCGGCCTATCGAGCCCGTGCTGCCCACCAAAGCTATTCTTTTCATTTACTATTATACCCGTAAAAATTTTTTTAATGACAAAATGAGCGGCGCGCGCCTCACGGCGCAAAGTGCCGAAATGCGCCCCGCGCACGAGTGCGCGGGGCGCATTGATCTTTTTAAAGCTTGTCCGCCCTCACTTGAGCATGAGGAAGCAGACGACTATGGCTACGGAGGCGAAGAGCATGGAGTCGAAGCGGTCGAGCACGCCGCCGTGGCCGGGCAGCAGTTTGCCCATATCCTTTATGCCGCAACCGCGCTTGATGGCGCTTTCGAACAGGTCGCCTATCTGCGCGAGCACCGAAGTGGGCAGCGAAATGACGACGAGCACGGCAAGAGAATGCATGCCGCCGCTGTACTCAAGGCGGAACACAGGCAGCCACAGCCCCAGCGCCCAGACGATGATGGCGGCTATTATACCCCCTACTATGCCCCCGACAAAGCCCACTACCGTCTTGTTGGGGCTGGTGTGGGGCGCCAGCTTGAGGGGAAAGAACCTGCCCAGAAGCTTGCCGAAGATGAGAGCGAAGCTGTCCACCGCCACGGTGACGAAGAACATTAAAGTTACGGCGACGAGCGAGTTGGCGTCCATGTGGTTTATGTTGGAGCTTACCGAGCACAGCACGCCGCAGTAGAGTATGCAGAACAGCGAGGCCGTGGTGCTCTTCAGGTTGCTCTCGTCGAAGTCGAACACGAGCATGGCGGCCGTGACCATGGCGCCGACGCTTGAAACGCTCATCAGCACGAGCAGCGAGGGCAGCCACGCCTGCTCGTCGCCCTGCGCGAGGCGGACAGTCTTTGTCAGCACAAAGGTGGGAATGATGAGCGCGCAGGTGACCATGGTGCACCACCATTGTGCCTGCGAAACGCAGCCCATGGCGCGCATGAATTCGTAGGCGCCTATCAGCGAAACGAGCCAGAAAAGCACGTCGAACCCTATGGCGCCGTAGTTGTCGGGCACGCAGGCCTTTAAAGCTATCAGACTCAGAAGCACCACCACATAGCCTATGGCCGTGAAGGTGCGCGCCTTCATGTTCTCCTTGGGAGGCTGAGGCGTTTCCTTAGTCAAATTTTCCAAATTTTCCATTAAATCTCCATCCGATACGCCGCTCAACGCGGCATATTACGGGGTCAATTTATTATTTTGCCGCCCGCGCGGACTGCGCGCGCAAGCGGGCTACACCCTGCCGAAGCGGCGGTCGCGCCCCGAATAGGCCTCTATGGCCCTTTCGAATTGGGCGTCGTCGAAGTCGGGGAAGAGCACGTCGGTGAAATACAGCTCGGAATAGGCCGCCTGCCACAGGAGAAAGTTTGAAAGGCGTAGCTCGCCGCCCGTCCTTATGATGAGGTCGGGGTCGGGCATGTCCGAGGTGTATAAAAGACGGGAAACGTCGTCCTCCGAGAGCTGTTGACTGCGGGATATGGCCCAATTAACGGCCCTTGTAATTTCGGCGCGGGCGCCGTAGTTGAGCGCGAGCACAACAAAAAAGCGCGCGTCGGCGGGGGAATTCTTAACTCCCTCCTCTATGAGCGCCTGAACGTCGGGCGGCAGCGCGGCGATATCGCCTATCACCCGCACGGCGGCGCCCTCGGCGTACAGCTCCTTTACGTTCTTTGTAAAGTAGCGGCGGATGAGGTCGAACAGGCCCTCGAGCTCCTCGCGAGGCCTTGAAAAATTCTCGGTGGAGAGGGCATATACCGTGAGGTACTGCACCCCCATGCTCTTGGCCTTGCGCGCCATGGCTATCATGGCGTTCATGCCCGCCCTGTGGCCGAACGTGCGCGGCATGAGCCGCTTTTTAGCCCACCTGCCGTTGCCGTCCATTATGACGGCGACGTGGCGGGGGATTTTTAAAGTTTTCTGCATTGCTATAAGGCGGGCGCACTGCCCGCTGCGCGCGGCGGGTCGCCGCGCAATGGCCGGGCGGAAACAATGTATGCCGCCCTATAAGGCTAAGACACCGCCTTAAACGGTCATTATCTCCTTGTCCTTCGCGGCGACTACGGCGTCGATCTTGGCGACGGCGTCGGACACCATCTTTTCAACGTCCTTTTCGTAGGCGGCGTATTCGTCCTCGGAGAGCGACTTGTCGTTTTTGAACTTCTTCAACGCGTCGATGGCGTCGCGGCGGATGTTGCGCTCGGCCACCTTTGCGTCCTCGCCCATGCGCTTGATCTGCTTGCACAGATCCTTTCTGCGCTCCTCGGTGAGCTCGGGGAACACAAGGCGGATGACCTTGCCGTCGTTGGTGGGGTTGATGCCTATGTTGGACACCTGAATGGCCTTTTCGATGGCCTTTAAAATGGAGGCGTCCCAAGGGGAGATGACGAGGCAGCGACCCTCCTGAACGGAGATGTTGGAGGTCTGCGTGACTGGCGTCATGGCGCCGTAGTAGTCGACCATGACTTTATCGAGAATGTGGGGGTTGGCCCTGCCCGCACGGATGGCGGCAAGGTCTTCTTCGAGCACCGAAATGGTCTTTGCGAGCCTGTCGTCAAGGTTGAGGATGACTTCCTCTGCCTGTTCGTTTTCTATCATATATTTTACCTCGTAAATTATTGTCGGAAATAAATCAGTTATTGTCGATGAGAGTGCCCAGCTTTTCGCCGCAGACGGCGCGCACTATCGAATTGCTCTCGTCCAGCCCGAAGGCTATGGCGGGGATGTCGTTTTCCATGCACATGGTGGCGGCCGTGGTGTCCATGGCCTTTATGCCGTTCTTAATTATATCCATATAATTTATATGGTCGTACTTTTTGGCGTTGGGGTTGAGCTTGGGGTCGCTGTCGTATATGGCGTCGATATTCTTGGCGAGCATAAGTACGTCTGCCTGTATCTCGCAGGCGCGCTGCGCCGCGGCCGTGTCCGTCGAGCAATAGGGGTTGCCCGTGCCGCACGCCATGATGACTACCCTGCCCTTTTCAAAGTGGTGAATGGCCTTCCTCAATATGTAGGGCTCGGCCACAGAAGTCATTATCAGCGCCGTCTGCACCCTTGTGGGGATGCCGCGCTGTTCCAACGCGTCCATCATGGCCAGCGAATTCATAACGGTGGCCAGCATGCCCATGTGGTCGGCGGTAGTCCTGTCCATATTCTTGCCCTGGCGGCCGCGCCAGAAGTTGCCGCCGCCGATGACGAGGGCGAGCTCAACGCCCATGTTGTGCACCTCGACTATCTGATTGACGACATACGAGATGACGCCTTCGTCGAGCCCGTGACCCGCCTCGCCCGCAAGGGCTTCGCCGGAGAGTTTGAGTAAAACGCGCTTGTATTTTGGCTGCATATGTCCTCCGCGCGGGGACGCAAAGGCGCCTTCGCGCCCTTTCCCCCATTATTTTCTTTTAAATTATACCACACTTATCGCCGCTTGACAATGCTTTTTACAAAATTTGCAATAATTTTAACTTACTCGCGGCGCCAAACATGCATTAAATGAAAAATCACCCATCCACAGTCAGCCCCGAACACGCCGGGCAATTAAGTAAGGAATTTAAGATATTTAAGGAATACCTTTATATTAAGATATTCCTTTCGTAACTTTATCGTCTTTTGGCGTTTTTGGGCGCAAAAAGAGCCGCGCACGGCTTGCCGTGCGCGGCCCGAAATATAGTTTAGTTTTTCTTCATTGCAGCGACCTGCTTGGCCACTTCTTCGGAGAGGTCCTCGCTCTTCTTTGCGATGCCCTCGCCCATCTCCCAGCGGACAAAGCGGGCTACCTTGAACTTGCTGCCGATGACGGCGGAGACCTTCTGGCTGTCGTCCTTTACGAAGGGCTGGTCCATGAGGCAGTTTTCCGAATAGAACTTGCCCATCTTGCCGGCGACTATCTTTTCAAGGATATTCTTGGGCTTGTTGGCGTTCTTGGGATCGTTCTGCATCTGGACGAGCATGATCTCCTTTTCCTTTTCGAGCACTTCGGCGGGAACGTCGGCCTCGCAGATATAACCGGGCTTGGAAGCGGCTATCTGCAGAGCTACGTCGTGCAATGTCTCCTCGCTGCCCTCTTTGAAATCTACGGCCTCGACCATGACGCCTACTTTGCCGCCCATGTGGATGTAGGTTTCGATCTTGCCAGTCGTCTGGTATATCTCGAAGCGGCGGATGGAGATCTTTTCGCCGATGACGGCGGTGTTGTCGGTGATGAAATCCTTTACGGTGCCGTCACCGAGCGCGCAGGCGTTGAGCGCCTCGACGTCGGCGGGCTTTTCCTTGGCGATTACCTTGGCAACGCTGTCGACGATGCCGTGGAACTTGTCGCCCTTGGAAACGAAGTCGGATTCGCAGTTTATTTCAAGCAGAACGCCCACGCCGCACTCGGGGCAGACGTATGCACCTACGGCGCCCTCGGCCGCTATGCGCGATTCCTTTTTGACTGCCTTGGCAATTCCCCTCTCCCTGAGAAGCTCGGCGGCCTTTTCCATATCGCCGTCGGCGTCGGTGAGCGCCTTTTTGCAGTCCAACATGCCCGCGCCGCTCTTGTCGCGCAGAGCCATAACATCCTTAGCTGTGAAAGCCATAATTTCCTCCGATTATTATTTATATGGTGATGTTAATTTGCAGGGGCTCTCCCCCGCCGCGGGCGAACGCCGCCCGCAAAGTATAAACAGTATGTTCCGATAATTGACTAAAACCTGCGCCATAGCGCATATTTTGCAGTTTTACCGACAAATAATTCGAATTTTATTGGTAAGGAAAGTAAGGAATTGCTTACTTATCCTCTTCCGTGCTCTCTTCCGCCGCGGCAACAACTTCCTCAACCGAAGTGGGCTCGGCGTTTTCGGCGGCCTCGGCCATAACTTCCTCGGCAGGGGTCTCGCCCTGGTTGGCCTCGATGACGGCGTTGGCCATTACGCCCGAGATGAGCTTGATGGCGCGGATGGCGTCGTCGTTGCCGGGGATGACGTAGTCGATGAGGTCGGGATCGCAGTTGGTATCGGTGATGGCGATGACGGGGATGCCGAGCTTGCGGGCTTCGGATACGGCGATGTCCTCGTTATGAGGGTCGACAACGAACATAGCACCAGGCATCTTGTTCATGTTCCTGATACCGCCGAGATTGGTCTGCAGCTTGCCCATCTCGTCCTTGAGCTTGGCAACTTCCTTTTTGGGAAGAAGGTCGAACTCGCCGCTCTCCTCCATTTTTTCAAGCTTGACCATTCTGTCGATACGCGAGCGGATGGTCTTGAAGTTTGTCAGCGTGCCGCCCAGCCAACGCGAGTTGACGTAGAACATGCCGCAGCGTTCGGCCTCTTCCTTGATGGCCTCCTGAGCCTGCTTTTTGGTGCCGACGAAGAGGATGGACTTGCCGTCCTTAACGGTGTCGACGACGAACTTGTAGGCCTCTTCGATAAGGCCGACGGTGAGCTGAAGGTCGATGATGTGGATATCGTTGCGCGCGGCAAAGATATACTTGCTCATCTTGGGGTTCCACTTTCTGGTCTGGTGACCGAAGTGCACGCCCGCTTCGAGGAGCTGCTTCATAGTGATAACTGCCATTTTAATTCCTCCGTTTTACCTCCCCGCAGGCGCAGTTTGCTTGAGCGGTTATTGCGGAACTTAAAAAAATTTTTCCGCCACGGGCCGCCTGCCCCACGGGTGTGAATTTTTATAGCCTTAGTATTTTAGCAGAATTTTGCGCCTTTGTAAAGCAAATTTACGCGCATTTTTCCCTCATTTTGACCACATTGCACTACGAAAATGCCGTTTGATATATTGTATTAACTGTATTTATTGTATTATCTGTATTGTTTATTGTGATATTATATCGCGCATGTGCCGCAATTTCAGTCCACGCAGACAGAGAGGGTGATACTTTAATATTCTATCCTCATTGTCATCCTGAGCGACAGCGAAGGATTTCTCTGCCCGACAATTACATAGTTCGGGAGATGCCTCGGCGCGTCGGGATAAACCTCGCTTAAAGCAAGTTGAAAATAATTCAACTTGCAACTTCGCTCGATTTTCCCTCCTTTTTCGCGCAAAATCCACGGTTTTGCGCGAGGCTAAGGTAATTTAATCTTTACTTACTCACGCTCGGTTTTTAATCCTACTCTTATGGCGCGCTGCTCGGCATGACATGGGGGAGGATGGGTGACGGGCCGCCTCCTCGGGTAGAGCATGGCATTTCGGGCGCACCCGAGAAATCTCCTAAATTATTAAGAGTGTCATTTCGACTAAGGCGGCCGCGATACGCGGCCGCCGCACGGAGAAATCCCCCCGGTTATAGGAAGGAAAAATTTTTGTTTTTCGGGTTTGCTTTCTCTCCCCGTGAGATTTCTCCGCTTCGCTCGTCGGGCAAACGCCCTCCTCGCTTCGGTCGAAATGACACCTATATTTTTTATTGTCATTTCGAGCGCAGCCGAGAAATCTCCCCGGTTATAAGAGTGCATCCCGACATTCTCTTGTATTAACTGTATTTATTGTACTACCTGTATTATAAAAAGGGGCCCGCAGGGCCACAACAAGCGCTAAACGCCCCATCTTGTCCGCCCGCCGCGCGCGATACTTTTAATGACCCCACGCACGATGATTGACAGCGGCCCTTCGCCATGCTAAAATAAATTATCGGACGGGATACACTTTATCACCCCCGTCCGATATCCCGAACGAGAACAAAAAATGGAAAACCGACAGATAGGCAAAGTTATTTTCGGAATATTTATTCTGCTTGTCGCCGCAGGGCTGGTTGGCTTTACGATATGGTGCGTGGTGGACTACTGCCGCACGGCGCCCGCCGACTACGCCGCATGGCTGGGCGTGACGACGGGAGTGCTGTCGCTTTTGACGGGGCCGATAGTCGTCGTCCTCATGATCTCGGCCGTAGCAATGGCCGTGAAGAGCAAAAAGCGCAAGGTGTTCCTCGCCGTCAGCGCCGTACTGCTCGCGCTGGCGTGGGCCTCGCTGCCACTTTCGCCCGTGATAGCCGGCTTTACATACGAGCTGACCTCCCCGCACATAAAATTCAGCGCGGAGCGCGCGGAGAGCTGGGGAGAGAGCGCAATAGCCGAGCTCGACGAGATGGCCGCGACCCGCGGCGACGGCATGATCCTCTACGCCGACAGCGCAAATAAGGACGAGGCGCCGAGCGAGCACGACCTGACGAAACAGTATTACGCCGAGGTGACCGAGGCAGACAGCGACCGTACCTTCACCCTGTTCTTCGAGTACGACCAAAAATGGAGCAAACTGACGGTCACCCTGCAATGCGAGCTCAAAGTGCCCGAGGGCGAGGAGTTGGAGGAGAGCGCGTTCGACGCGCCTCTGCACTACCTGAACGCGGTGACCGAGCGCACGTTCACCCGCGAGGAGGTAATGGCCACGCTGCAGGGCCGCGACGGGGCTTTCGACCAGTCGTGGGATTCGGTCAGCTACATGATGCGCTTTGACGACAGGCAGACCATAGAGGTGTGGACGGGCAAGTCGGCCACGGCCGAACAACGCTACGACTGCTACAACCTGACCATAACCGCATGGCCGAACGCAGACGAGGGCTGAAGGCGCGTCGATTTCATACAACGCATAAAGGAGGGCCACGGCCCTCCTTTAATAATGTTATTTAATATTGTGTAGCCGCGCGGCCATTCTATTTCGCACCAAAAGTCGGGCGGGGACGAAGATAGTGGGCGCGGCAGGTCTCCACGCAAAAACAGGCCATGGGCCCGCCCAGCCATACGCCCGTATCGAGGTGCACTTTGCAGAGGGCGGCTATGCCGCTCTCCCCAAATTCGGCGTCCCTTCGGCGGTAGGCGATTATTTTGTCCGCGCCGCAGATATTGCGCGTGGGCGTGTGGCCGAAGAACACGCACTTTCCGCCCGAGGGCAGCACGGCGGGGGATTTGAAATTTCTGTCGTTGAGCAGAAAATTGAGCGGCACCTCGTCGGGCGGAGGGCATACGCCGTCGGGGCCGACGGGCAGCCCCGCATGCACGGCCACAAAGTCGTCGCGCACAATGTATGCGGGCAGCCGCTCGACAAACCGCACGTCGCCCTCGCCAAGCTTTTTGCCGTCGCCGGGGAAGTAGGCGGAGAGAATGTCCAGCACCCTCTCGGTATCCTCGCCCGTGTCGCGCATGAGCGACCAGTATTTGTTCAGAAACGCGTACTCGTGATTGCCGAGAATACAGCGCGCGTTGGGCATGGACGAAAGCTGCCTTAAGAGGCGGACGGTGCCGCCGCCCTTGTCCACCATATCGCCGCAGACAAACAGCTCGTCGCTCGATGCGAACTTTATGCGCTCTAAAAGGCGCATGAACATGTCGTATTGGCCATGAATGTCCGAAATAACGTATCTCATATCTTCCCCCATACGGATAGCAATACCATTATAGCATATTAAAACCCCGCACGCAACTTAAGTTGCGCGCGGGGCCGTCTATGTACGGAAAATTTGGCCGACCGTCAAGTTAACGGAGGGATATGCCCGCTCTAAAGCGTTTTTGTTTTATTGTCGTCCGACTTGCAAGACGGCAGCGCGGACACCGTGAGGACATACGCGCCCCCGCCCTCGAACCTTAAAAGCGCCCTGTTGCCCTCGCACACTGTGCGGCAGTTAAAATAGTCTGCCATGGCGAGAGCTATCTCCTGCATGAGTTCGGCCTCGCCCGTTGTAAGATTTGGTATAGTTTGGCTCATAACTAAAATACTCCTTTAAAAATAATTTAATAAGCCCCGCGCGGAACTTTTCTACGTATATTATACCATTCCAACTTTCCCAAATCAACAAAAACAGGAAAGTTTGACCGATAATATATGTGCGAAAAGACACTGCTTTTGTAGAAAGAGGGGCGAATATGTCGAAACTAAGCGAGAACCTTAAATTTCTGATGAGCGAAGAGGATATAAAGCCTCCCGCTCTGGCAAAGGCGACGGGGATCGACGCGTCTACCATACGCAAACTTCTGCGCGGCGAAGGGCTGCCGTACTCCGACACGCTTATAAAACTTGCCGACCACTTCAACTGTCAGACCGACTACCTTTTAGGTCTGACCGACACGCCTACGACACAGCAATTTAAAAGCGCTCCGCCCTTTTGCCAACAGCTCGGAGTAATACTCAAGCATTTTAACATTACAAAATATCGTCTGGAAAAGCAGACCGGGCTATCCGAAAAGACGGTCAACCGCTGGCACAACGGCAAAACAACGCCGACGGCGGACAGCCTGATACGCATGGCTCAATTTTTTGATTGTTCGGTGGACTTTCTGCTCGGAAGAGTATAATAAAAACGCTCCAAAGTGCATAATACGGGGGCCGATTTATGATAAACTTGTCGAAAACGGCGGAGAACATCAGGGAACTGATGGACGAACACGAACTTACGCAGGCGCAGCTTGCCTGCAAACTCGGAACGGGGCGAAGCAAACTTTCGGACATGCTCAACGCAAGGACGGCGCCCGCATACCCGACCATGCTCGCGCTGGCCGAATATTTCAACTGCTCGGCCGATTTTATTTTGGGGCTGAGCGAATACCCCGGCGAGGACGGGCAATACCGACCCGCCGCGCCCTTTGAAAACAGACTGCGTACAATGTTTGAGGAGAGCGGAAAGAGCCAATATTCCCTTGTAAAGCAGACGGGCATATCGTGGAGCGTTCTCCACGGCTGGCTGACGGGCCGCACCCGTCCTTCGGCGGCAAACCTTATAAAGTTGGCTCAATTCTTTGATTGTTCGGTGGACTTTCTGCTCGGAAGAGTATAATAAAAAAAGCGCGTTGCCTGCGGCATATGCCGCGGGCAACGCGCACAATAGGCAGTTTAATCGTTTACGGGCAGCATGGCCATCAGCCGACCTGCTATTTCGGCGGCCCTTTCGTCGCCGCTTAAAGCAATGTCCTTTAAAAGGGCGTGCACTGCCGAACTTTGGGGCAGCATATAGCCGCCCTCGCGCAGGGCGTCCTCGGCGGACAATCTGCAGGAGAGCGCCACGCATTTATAAAATTGCGATAAAGCCCCCTCCGACCGCGCCGCAAGCGTGCGCGCGGCGTTTTCGGCCTGCACCTTGCCCTTGGCAAGTTCGCCCATGGCCGCGGCAACGCCGTCGGTCTTGGGCTGCTGAGGAGGCATGCGGACGGGCACGAGGCTTATTGCCGCGCTCGGACAGGCCTGCGCGCAGGCCCCGCAGCCTATGCATTTTTGCCTGTCTATAACGCTGTTTTCGGTGTCGGCCGCGCCCGTGGGGCAGACGTACAGGCAGAGGCAGTCCTTGGTACAGAGGCGCAGATTGCGCACGGCGAAAGTTTTCATTGCACCTGCCCTCCCGCCACGAATTTAAAAGAGGGAACCTTGCACACGGGGCAGATCTCGGGCGGCTCGTCGCCGACAAATATGAAGCCGCAGATGGTGCACACCCATATCTTTGCGTCGCGCAGGGCGGCCTCGCCGCCGTTCTGATAGCGCGAGATGAGCGATTTGAGCACAAAATTAACCCGTTCGCCCCATACTATGGCGCGTTGAGCGCCCCTGTCGCTCGCAGCCTCCGCCTCGGCCTTGGCCGCGGCGAACTGTCCGTCGCAGGCGTCCTTAATAAGTTTTACAAGCTCGCCGTCGCTCCCCTCGGCGGGCGGAACGAGGGACGAATAGTGCTCGGCCAACCGCGCAAACAGGGCGTGCTCCTCGTCCATGTACTGCTTTTCGCAGCCGCGCGCAAGGTTGGAGCATATGGCCGCAAGTTCGGCGGCAGAGAGCGCCCTCTCCCCCTCCACGTCCTCCGTCGCCGCGCCGACGGCGGGCGCCGCGCGCCCGGCCTCGGGCTCTTGGGCTGCGAAGGCCGACTTGGGCATCCCGCATATGGGGCACACCCAGCTTTCGGGCAGGTCGGCCCAGGGGACTCCCTCCTTTGCATCGTCGTAAACATACCCGCAAACGGGGCAGACATACTTCATGTTTTTTCCTCCTTACTGCGGGGCGGGCCCGCTCGCCTATATTATAAGGGCAAAGGGGAGCGTTGTCAATATGCGCGCAAAAAATCGAGCGGAAATTTTTTCAGTAGTCGCGCCGCTCGTCGGCGGCGCAGCCCCGTCGGCGGGTGGTGACGACGCGGAAGTTGTTGCGCGGCGTAAGCGAAAATACCGTTTCGGGGCGGGGCGAAGTGAGCAAAGACCCCGTAATATCCGCGAAATACGCGCAGTTGCCCGCACACATAACGGCAGGGATGCCGTAGAGGTAGGCATAGACGCGCAGCAGCGTGGCCTGCATGGGCGAGGGCTCCTCCGAGAGAAAGGCCAGAAGGTCGCAGCCGAGCAGCGAGAGGCTGCCGATATTTTCGGGGAAGAGCATGTCGTTTTCGATGCACACCCCCACGCGGTAGCCGCCGAGGCGGTAGTGGCCGAGCGTGGCGCCGCTCTTGTAATTTTCGCCGCCGACGACGTGGAGCATGTCGGAGATGCCCGCCAGCCTGCCGCCCTCGGCCACGGCGGCCGACTTGCGCCTTAGCCCCCTGCTGTCCGTGCGACAGCCGCACACCGCCGCGCGGGCGGGGCCCGAGGTCAGCCTTGCGAGCACGCCGAGCTTGTCGCTCCTGCCGGCGAGCTCGCTTGAATAGTCGACGTCGCCCAGCCACCCGAAGCCGAGCAGGGCCACGTCGCAGGGCGGGAGCTCCGCCCTCCCCGCCACGGGGCGGGTGAGCACACAAATCTTCATACATACCATACTATTTTCTCGGCCGCAAAAATGTTCTAACGGGCGGGGCGGGGGAATATTTTAAGAGTATGAAGAAATTTATATGCCTTATTACGGCGGCGGCCGCGGCCGCCGCGGCGCTGCCTGCGGCCGCCTGCGCGCCCGACGAGGAGAGCGAGCGCACGACCTACACGATAGACGCGGCATATGACGGGGGCAACACCCTGAGCGGGCGGTGCACGGTGGACTATTTCAACTCGACAAACGACGAGATAACCGCCCTTAAATTCAACCTGTGGGGCAACGCCTTCCGCGAGGGCGCGGCCTGCTCTCCCGTGCCCGGGGAGTACGCCGCAAAGGCCTACCACAACGGCAAAGCAAGCTACGGCGGCATGGAGGCGACGTGCGCCGAAGGGGGCGAGGCGAGCTTAGGCGGCGACGATGAGAACATACTTGAAATTGCGCTTGAAACGCCCATATACCCCGACCAACGCGCGAGCGTGGCCATAGACTTCACGCTGACTCTCGCCGACGTGAACGCCCGGACGGGCGTGGCCGAGGGGTGCGTCAATTTGGGCAACTTCTACCCCGTGCTGTGCGCCCGCGGGCGGGAGGGCTGGGCGGAGCACGCCTATTGCGCGACGGGCGATCCCTTCGTATCCGAGACGGCCGACTACAAAGTCACCATATCCATGCCCGAGAGCTACACCGCCGCGGCGAGCGGGGAGCTTGTGAGCGAGAGCGTGGCCGACGGGCAAAAGGTGTGTACATATGCCCTTGACAACGCGCGCGACTTCGCGCTCGTGCTGTCCGAGGAGTTCCAGGTGACGCGCACGGAGGCAGACGGCGTGCCCGTGCTGTACTACCACTGCGGCTACCAACGCGCCGACGAGATATCGGCGGCCGCCTCCGCCGCGCTGAGCTACTTTTCGGAGGCCTTCGGCGACTACCCCTACCCCGTCTACTCGGTGGTGCAGACGGGGCTGTTTCAGGGCGGCATGGAGTACCCGGGGCTTTCGATGATCTCCGACGAGGCGACGGGCACCGAGGCCGTGCAGGCCGCAGTGCACGAAACGGCGCACCAATGGTGGTACGCCGCCGTCGGCAGCGACCAATACAACGAGAGCTGGCAGGACGAGGGGCTGGCCGAGTACTCCGCCCTGCTGTTCTTTGAAAATCACCCCGAATACGGCCTCACCAAGGCGGGACTGGAGGACGGCGCCACAAAGAGCTACAGGGCGTACTTTTCGGTGTACAGTCAGCTGTTCGAGGGGGCGGACACATCCATGTCGCGCCCGCTCGACAAGTTTGCGGGCACATACGAGTATGTAAATATCGCCTACAACAAGGGACTGCTGCTCTTTTCGGCCGTGCACGAGGCGTGCGGGGAGCATTTTTTGAGAGCGCTCGGCGACTACTTTTCGGCATACGCCTATAAGATAGCCCCGCCCGAGGGACTAATCGCCGCCTTCTGCCGCTACGCCGACTGCGAGGGGATATTTAAAAGCTTTCTGGAGGGGAACGTTATAATCTGATCAAACCACGTTGCGTTTGTGCGGCCGCCGAAAATTATTTTTCGGCGGCCGCAAAACATTTTTTCTGTGGCCGCCGCTTTTTACAATTTTGCCAAGGGGATAACGCAAACTTTTTGTTGCCAAACGCGGAAGAATGAAGTATAATATAGGTGTTGAAGGCCGACGCGCCGCTACGCAGCCGCCGCGCAGACCTTTGAACACACCACGGAGCTATAAGATGGACGCTAACCCAAGTTTAAAGCAGGATAACCGCCGCTGACCCGACGACGCCGCATTTTCCGCCGCGCGCCGGGTGTTCCCGCGCGCAATATTTTTTATTCGGAGAATTGCAGCATGATAAAGTATTTTATTTCGGAGGGCGCAGGGCCGCTGACCCGCGCGGAGCAGTTTAAAGAGCTGTGCTGGGTGGACATGATAAACCCCACCGACGACGAAGTGGACGACGTTGCCTCGGCGACGGGCGTCTCCGAGGACATGATCAAGGCCGCCCTCGACGAGGAGGAGCCCGCCCGCACGGAGTTTGACGACGGCAACAGCATGTTCGTTGTCGACTGCCCTATAATCGAGGAGAGCGAGAGCGGCGACGCCTACTCCACCCTGCCGCTCGGCATAATATACAACAAGCGGTGCATAATAACCGTCTGCCTGAAGGGCAACCCCGTTTTAAAGGACTTTATTACGGGGCGCATAAGCGTTGCGTGCGACAAGCCCGTGGCGTTCATTTTAAACTTTATGTACGGCAACGCCAAAAGGTTTTTGTACTGCCTTAAGCAGATAGACCGCAAGGCGCACCGCGTGCAGGCCGAGCTGGGCAGAACGCTGAAAAACGAGGAGATACTGCAGCTTTTAGAGCTTGAAAATTCGCTGGTCTACTTTTCCACGTCGCTCAACGCCAACAACAAGGTGCACGAAAAGCTTTCCAAGGTGGAGGCCGTGACCACCCGCGAGGACTACGGCGACCTGTACGAGGACATGGTGATAGAGAACAGTCAGGCCGTGGAGATGTGCAAGATATACAAGGACATACTCTCCGTTTCGATGGACGCATACGGCTCCGTGATCTCCAACAACGCCAACGACACCATGAAGAAGCTGACCGTAATAACCATTCTTCTGGCCATACCCACTATGATAGCGGGATTTTGGGGCATGAACATGCCCGTGCCGTGGCAGGGCAGCGCCGACAACACCACCACGCTGTGGTTCTGGCTGGTGATAGGCCTGACCTTTGTGCTGACTGCCGCCGTGGCCTTTATACTCGTTAAGACCATGAAGTTCCGCCCGCCCGCAAAGCCCCGCCGCACGAGGCGCGGAAGGCGCAAGAGAGACTGACATTTTATTTTTCGGGAGGTAGCACAATGCCCATTCTGCAATACAAGTGCCCCAAGTGCGGCAAACAATTTGAAGAGTTGGTAAACAAATTCGACGACGAAGTGCTCTGCCCCGACTGCAAGACAGCGGCCGAGCGCAGCTATTCGGGCGAGATGTGGTCGGCAACAGGCCGACCCGCCAAAAAATGTAGCGGACACTGCAGCACCTGCAGCGGCTGCAAATAATTACTTTTCGAGTCAACGCGGCCCGCGCGCCTTTTAAAAAGGCGCGCGGGCCGCTTTTTTTGAGAAAAGGTGTATATGTCGGCGCGGCGAGGGCAATATACAAACAGAGCTTTAAAAAAGGAGGCAGAGCATGCGGGCGTTGAAGATAGCCGCCATAATAGTCTGCGCCGCGGCGGTATGCGCCGCCGTGACGGCGCTGCCCCGCCGCACGGCCTTTGAGAGCGGCGGAAGCTATACCTTTTATATAGGCTCTTCCTCCTCGAACTGCCGCATACTGACGGTGGGAGGCAACGCCGACCTCATCTTCCCCGCCCTGCGCGGCGTGTGCGGCGAGGCGACGACCTTTTCCTCCCTCGACATACCTTCCTTTCTCGCCTCGGTGGAGGGCGAGGTGCTGTTCGAGGAGCGGCTTTCGGACAGCTTTAATTACTACTGCTCGGCCGACCTGCCATACTCGGTGGAGCTGTACGGGCGGGAGGTCAATTTGCACATATGCGTCAGGGAGAGCGGCGTGACGGTGGCCTCGCCCATCATCTTCGGCGGGTACTGAAAAAAATTTATTTTAACCGCGTATAAAGGGCGGGAAGCGGGGCAATAACAAAACTACCGCCGCGAGGCGCGGCGAAAAAAGCTACATAAAAGGAGACATATCATGCAGGAAAAGAAAAAGAAGATCATCACCTATGCACTGACGCTCGGGGCGTGTCTGCTGCTCATCGCGGCGGTGACCGTCACCGTCATATTCGCGCTCAAGAGCGACGACAACTTTGAGCTGGACGCCGGCGACGACGTTATAGACTCGGGCGACGATGACGGCGCCGACGACAACACGGACGGCGACGATGACGACGGGGACGACGAGGACGTGTCCTCGGCCTATCAGTTCATTGCGCCCGTGGCCGAAGTGGACGTGACGTGCGACTACACCTTCGCCTATAACAAGACGCTGGACTGCTACGAGTTCCACACCGGTCTGGACATGGCCGCCGAGGCGGGCACCGAGGTGATGGCGTGCGTAGACGGCACGGTGGAGAGCATTACGGTGGGCGACATACTCGACGGCACCAAGATAGTGCTTTCGCACGCCGACGGCGTTAAGACAAGCTACTATTTTATTGACGCGGCCGAGGGCCTCGAGGTGGGCGACAGCGTAAAGCGCGGCGACGTGATAGGCACGGTGGCCGAGCCTTCGGGCAGCGAGTACAAGGACGGCGCGCACCTGCACTTTGAAGTGACAAAGAACGGCGAGATAGCCGACCCCAACGACTACCTCGACATATCCGAAAAGTGATCCCCCCATCCGCCCGCCGAGGCGGGCGGAGAGGGCGCGGGGGCGGGCGGCTTTCAGCCGCCCGCCCCCGCGCCATATTTTTGCGGTAAGAGCGCGTTGGGCGGGGCATATCCCCGTCCGAACTAAAAAAAGCCGCGGCGCATACACATGCGCCGCGGCGTAAATTTTTTACTTCTTCTTGTGATAGGTGAGGCGGCGGAAGGTGCCGTCCTCCTTGTGGATGACTATTTTGGCCTCCTGATTTTCGGCCAGCTTTTTGGCGAAGTCGATGGCCTCGTACTGCGTGTTGAAAAGCTTTATGGCCTTGGCGCCGCCGGCTATCTTTACCTGCCACTTGTTCTCCGACTTGCGCTTGGAGATGTGATAGGTCTTGTTGTTGGCGGGCACGGGCTTTTTGTCCTCGCGGGCGGGGGATACGGCGCTCTGCGCCCTGCTCTCCGTGCGCACTTCGGCGGCGGGAGCTTCGTAGGAGGGCTCCTCCTCTTCGGCCTCGTCGACGGCGTCCTCGTCGTCGGCGGCTATCTCCTCGTCCTCGTCGGGCTCTTCGGCCACGGCGGGGGCCGCCTCGGCGCTCTCTTCCCGGGCGGGCGAAGCCGCCTTCTTTTTGTTGGCGACGGCTATGGCGGCGATTATGGCCACGATAACTACGACGGCAACGACTGCGATCACTATCCACACCCAGACGGGCAGGCCTTCGGCTGCAAGCAAATTCATATTACACCTCGGATATGTTACGATTATTTTTATACTATAATTATAATTGCAAATATGCGCGTTGTCAAGGGAATTTTTGATTTTGAGCGCGAAAGAGGGGCCGAAAGAGGGGCCGCCGCGCCGTTTTGCGGCGCGGCGGCCCCTAAAAAACGCCTCAGTATGCCAATAGCTCGGCATGCACCTTTACGGCGAACTTGTCGGTCATGCACGACAGAAAGTCGACGACGGCCGAGGCGTACATGCTCTTATCGGCGAGGTCGCCGTATATCTTTGCGTTTTTGCAGCGCGCGGCGAGCTCTTCAAACTGCGCGGGCAGCGCCGAGGGGTGCGAGCGCTTGGCCAGCCACTCGGCAAAGGACGAGCACAGCAGCGGCCTCTCCTTTGCCGCCTTAACTACGTTATCCACGGCATATCCGGGGGTGTACAGCGCCATTAAGTAGTTGAACAGGCTGCCGAGCACGAGGCGGGCGTAGTCCTGATAGGCGTTGAAGCGGGGGCTGGAATAGATATTTTTATAGTTGAAGGCCTTGACGGCGTTGAGCTTTTTTAAAGCCTCCTCCGACAGGCACACTCCCCTCTCGGGCGAGCTGTTGGCGCAGATATCCGAGATGAGGTCGTGGATGATGACCGTGGTGTTGAGCGCGCCCGAAGGCCTCGTCATGTCCTCCAGCTCCTCTATCTGCCCGCGGGTCAGAAAGCCGAGCGCGAGCGCGTCCTCGATATCCCTGCCGATATAGGCTATTTTATCGGAGATCTTTACCACGCACCCCTCCCATGTGGCGGGCGCATACTTGCCCGGGCGGTCGAAGAGGGCGAGGTCGATGAGCTCCTCCCTCGGCCGAAGGCCGTTTTCGTCCACCTCGCCGCAGTGCGACACAATGCCGTCGCGCACGGCGTAGGTGAGGTTGAGGTTGCAGAAGTTGCGGTTGTTGTCCTCGAGCAGCTCGAGCTCGTCGACGAGGCGCAGGCCGTTGCGCTCGTGCCAGAATTTTTGGCCGCCGACCGAGCGCGAGAGGTCGGAGAGCACGCTCTCGCCGAAGTGTCCGAAGGGCGCATGGCCGAGGTCGTGGCCGAAGGATATGGCGCGGGTCAGCTCATCGTTGAGCCCCATGAACTTGGCGATGGTGTTGGCCACCGACTCGACGTGGGCAACGTGCTCGAGGCGGGTGCAGACGTGGTCGTTGTCGACGTTGTAGAACACCTGCGTCTTGTGCTTGAGCCGCCTGAAGGCCGTGCTGTGCAGTATGCGCGTGTAGTCGCGCGCAAAGGGCGAGCGTATCTCGTCCGTGCGCGAGTATAGGTGAGCGGGACGGACGGTGAGTTCCTCCCACCGCGCGTTTTGCGGCAGGGCGGCCACCTTTGAAAATTGCAGGGCTTTCATACCACCATTATACCACGCCCCCGCCCCGTTGTAAAGGGCGGAGAGGAAATTTGCGGCGGCGCGGCGTTTTCATTCCGCAGGCAGGACATATCACGGAAAGGCCGAGGAGAGTCGATATGTTGCCATACGACAACCCGATATGCCCCGTTCGGGGCCCGATATGGCCGCGCAAGCGCGGCCTCGATATGCGGCGCTTGGCGCCGCGTTGAAGTAGGAGTTTTTAAAATACCCCCTCAGTCGACAACGGAGCACTCCTCTCAGTTAGAGCATGCCATTTCGAGCGCAGCCGAGAAATCTCCCTCGGGTAAAGCCTGTCATTTCGACTAAGGCGGGGGCGCATTGCGCGTCCGCCGCACGGAGAAATCCCCCCAGAACCGCTTCAGATACGATATTTCCCTATTATAGCCTCCCCGTCGCTATGGGGAGGTGCCCGCGCGGCGAACGCGCGGGCGGAGAGGGCGTAAAAAAGGAGGGCAAATATCGCCCTCCTTCAACGCGCTACGCGCGCATAAATATCCTTTAAAAGCTCGCCGCTATCTGCCCGCGCCCTTGCGGCGCACCTTTAGCTTTGTTACGGCGCGCGCCAGCTGGGCCTGCATGGAGCGGTACTCCTGCCTGCTCATCTTTTGCAGCAGCGCCTCGCGCGCGGCGGCCTCCTCCTCCCTCGCCCTGTCGGCGTCTATCTCCTCGGGGCGAAGCACATAGTCGACGAGGATGAGGACGTCGTTGTCCTCCACCTTCATTATGCCGCCCGCAACGGCGACGGTGAGGTGGTCGACGCCGGGCGCCGTAAAAGTCAGTTCGCCCGGGACTATGGCCGTTATAAGATTGGCGTGGCCCGCCAGAACGCCGTATTGTCCGTCGACGGCGGGCACAATGACGCTGTAGCAGTCGCCTTCATAGAAGACCCTGTCGGCGCCGATCAGATGGAATTGAAAGGGTGCCATATGTTTTCCTCTGCCGCGCGGCCGAAAGGCCGCGCGCCGAAAAGTCGGTCAAAAGGCCGTTGCCCCGCACATATCATGCGGCCAACGCCCCCAAAGGGGCTGAAGCGGATCACTCCTTGGCGAGCTCGGCGGCCTTTTTGCGGACGTCGTCGAGCGTACCCACGTTGTAGAAAGCGGCTTCGGGATAGTCGTCCATCTCGCCGTCGAGAATGGCCTTGAAGCCCTTGATGGTCTCCTCCACGGGCACATATGCGCCGGGCACGCCCGTGAATTTCTCTGCGACGTGGAAGGGCTGCGAAAGGAACCTCTGCACCTTTCTGGCCCTGTAGACCGTCAGCTTGTCGCTCTCGGACAGCTCGTCCATGCCGAGAATGGCAATTATGTCCTGCAGCTCGCTGTACTTTTGCAGCGTCTCCTGCACGCGGCGGGCCGTCTGATAGTGCTCCTTGCCCACAATGTCCTCTTCGAGTATGCGCGAGGTGGACTCCAGCGGGTCTACGGCGGGATATATGCCCTGTTCGGCTATCTTACGGCTGAGGACGGTGGTGGCGTCGAGGTGGGCGAATACCGTGGCGGGAGCGGGGTCGGTGAGGTCGTCGGCGGGCACATATACGGCCTGCACAGAGGTTACCGAGCCGTCGCGCGTGGAGGCTATCCTCTCCTGCAGCTCGCCCATTTCGTTGGCGAGGGTGGGCTGGTAGCCGACGGCCGAGGGCATGCGCCCGAGCAGCGTGGACACCTCGGAGCCCGCCTGCACGAAGCGGAATATGTTGTCGATAAAGAGCAGCACGTCCTTCTTCTGAGCGTCGCGGAAGTATTCGGCCATGGTGAGACCCGTGAGAGCGACGCGCATGCGCACGCCGGGCGCCTCGTTCATCTGGCCGAACACGAGGGCCGTCTTGTCCGAAACGCCGCTGGCCGACATCTCGCGCCAGAGGTCGTTGCCCTCGCGCGAGCGCTCGCCTACGCCCGTGAATATCGAATAGCCGCCGTGCTCCATGGCGACGTTGTGTATGAGCTCCTGAATGAGCACCGTCTTGCCGACGCCCGCGCCGCCGAAGAGGCCTATCTTGCCGCCCTTGGCGTAGGGCTCCATGAGGTCGATGACCTTTATGCCCGTCTCCAGCACTTCGGCAACGGGGGACTGCTGCTCGAAGTCGGGCGCGGGGCGGTAGATACCCCACTTCTCCTCGGCCTCGGGGGCGGGTTTGCCGTCGATGGGCTCGCCGAGCACGTTGAACATTCTGCCCAGAGTACATTCGCCGACGGGCACCTTTATGACGTCGCCCGTGGCCGTCACCCTTGCCCCGCGCGAGAGCCCCTCGCACGGGCCGAGCATTATGCAGCGCACCGTGTCGGCCGAAACGTGCGAAGCCACCTCCATAACGTGCGTTGTGCCGCCGTTTTCAACGGTGAGCGCGTCCCTTATCCTGGGCAGCTCGCCGCCCTCGAACTGCACGTCCGTGACGGGGCCTGCTATGCGAACTATCTTTCCCGTATTCACTGCTGTTCTCCTTGTCCGCGCGCCCTTGCGCCCGCGGCTATCTCTGTTATTTCCTGCGTGATGGCCGCCTGACGCAGCCTGTTGTATTCGACTTTGAGTTTGGAGATGAGCTCCTCGGCGCTGTCGTTGGCCGACTTCATGGCCACCATTCTGGCATGCTGTTCGCTGCAGAAACTGTCGACGAGGGCGCTGTATATAAAGCCCGAAATATAGCCGGGCATAATGACGTCGAGCACCATCTCGGGCGAGGGCGAGTACTCGAAGGGCCGCGTTACCGGCTTTTCGCCCGAGGTCAGATCGAACTGCCTGCGATGGAAGGGCATAAGGCGGGTGAGCTGGGCCTCGTCGGTCATGCCCTTCATGTCGGTGTAGGCGACGTAGATCTTTTTAAAGGCTCCCCTGTTGTAGCCCTCGAGGAGGATATCGCATATCTCCCTCGCGCGGCGCATGGTGGGGTTCTGCGCGGTGTATAAAAAGGATTGCTCTATGGGTATGCCGCGCTGAGCGAAGGTGCGCCTGCCGTATTCGCCGACGACGTACCACTTTATGTCGTTGCCGGCCTCCACGAGCTCGTAGGCCTTTTTGATGACGTTGTAGTTGTACGACCCCGCCATACCCTTGTCGCCCGTGATGAGAAGGCATGCGTAAGTGCCCGTCAGCTTATCGCTCTCGTCGAGCGGATAGAGGTAGCGGTTTTCGGGCAGCGCGCCCGAACGGAATATGCGCTTGATCTCCGTGCGCATATCCTCGAAGTAGGGGCGGGTGCGGTCGAGGTCGGCCTTGGCCTTGCGCATCTTTGCCGACGAAATGAGGTACATTGCGTTGGTTATCTTGCGCGTGTCGCCTATCGACTCTATTCTCTTTTTGATTGAATGAAGATCGGACATACAAAAACTTATCGCTCAAGTCGTACTCGCCGCACGCGGCTCCGTGCGACTTGCAGCGAGGTAATTTGTCGGGCGGCGCTTAACGGCAGAAATCAATTCCGCCTACGCCGCCTCGGCGTTGATTATTTGATTATTTTTTTGTTAACGCAAATTGGGGCCTTTCACCCGAAAGCGCGGTTTCGGGTGAAAACGTTAATTATTTATACTTTGACCTCGCGCAAAACCGTGGCTTTTGCGCGAAAGAGGAGGGATAACCGAGCATAGTTGCAA
Organism: uncultured Clostridia bacterium; assembly: GCA_944358655.1. Classification (GTDB taxonomy): domain Bacteria; phylum Bacillota; class Clostridia; order Christensenellales; family Borkfalkiaceae; genus Coproplasma. The sequence continues at coordinate 41,575 of CALVRO010000004.1, forward strand.
GTTGAATTTATTCGACTTGCCTTAAGTGAGGTTTATCCTTAAATAATTCTTTTCCACAGCCTCGCGCAAAACTGTAGTATTTGCGCGATAGAGGAGGGGTAACCGAGCGACGTTGCAAGTTGAATTTATTCGACTTGCTTTAAGTGAGGTTTATCACGACGAGCCGAGGCATCTCTACCTGAGTTCCGTTGTGTTCGGCCAATGAGATCCTTCGCTATCGCTCAGGATGACAATGGGGAATGAATAATAGAATTATCGACCTCTCCGTCTGCACACTCTCGTGTGCAGACACCTCTCCATACGAAGGAGAGGCTATATTGCGGTAAAAGTGTATCTGAAGCGTAGCCCGGGAGATTTCTCCGTTCCGCTCGTTACACTCGCTACAGTCGAAATGACATGCTCTACCCGAGGGAAGGGGCTGCGCGCACCCCACCCTCCCCTTGTCATGCCGAGCAGCGCGCCGAAAGGGTTGGATGCAATGTAAGCATGTGCGCGCGTTGTCGAGGCATCTCAAAGTATCAGCGACGGAATCACTTCCCGCGGCGGGAGACGTAGTCCTTTGCGGCGTCGATTATGGCCGTGCGCAGCTCGGGCGTGAGCGCCTTGCCGGACTTGACCTCGGCGACTATTTCGGGGTGGGCGTCGTCGAAGAAGTCCAGAAGTCCGCCCCTGAGCGCGGGGATATCGTCGGGCGAAACGCCCGCGAGGGCATGACCCGTGGCCGCGACGAGCAGTATTACCTGCCTGTATTCGGGCAGGGGGCTGTACTGCGGCTGGCGCAGCAGCATCATAAGCGTGCGACCGTAGTCGAGCGTCTTTTGCGTGTTCTCGTCGAGGTCGGAGGAGAACTGCATGAACACCTCCATCTCCCTGTACTGAGCGAGCGACAGCCTGACCGTGCCCGCGGCCGTCTTCATGGCCTTGGTCTGGGCGTCGCCGCCCACGCGCGAGACGGATATGCCGACGTTTACGGCGGGGCGCTGGCCCGAATAGAACAAATCGCCCGAAAGGAAGATCTGGCCGTCGGTGATCGAAATGATATTGGTGGGGATATATGCCGAAATGTCGCCCGCCTGCGTTTCAACTACGGGCAGAGCCGTCATCGAGCCGCCGCCGCGCTCGTCGGAGAGGTGTGCGGCACGCTCCAAAAGGCGGGAGTGCAGATAGAACACGTCGCCGGGGTAGGCTTCGCGGCCGGGCGAGCGGCCGAGGAGCAGGCTGAGAGCCCTGTAGGCCACGGCGTGCTTGGAAAGGTCGTCGTAGATGATGAGCACGTCCCTGCCCGAATTCATGAAGTATTCGCCTATGGCGCAGCCCGAATAGGGCGCAATATACTGCAGCGAAGCCGGTTCGCCCGCCGTGGACGACACTACTATCGTGTAGTCCATCGCCCCCCTCTTTTTGAGGTTTTCAACGAGGTGAGCTACCGAGCTGGCCTTCTGGCCTATTGCAACGTATATGCAGACGACGTTCTGGCCCTTTTGGTTCAGAATGGTGTCGATGGCGAGCGCCGTCTTGCCCGTCTGGCGGTCGCCTATTATCAGCTCGCGCTGGCCGCGGCCGATGGGGAACATGCTGTCGATGGACAATATACCCGTGCGTAAGGGGGTGTTGACGGGCTGGCGGTCGATTATGGAGGGGGCAGGATTTTCAATGGGCATGTAGGCCTGAGCCGCTATGGCTCCGCCGCCGTCGACGGGCGAGCCGAGGGCGTCCACCACCCTGCCTATCATGCCTTCGCCGACGGGCACGCCCGCCGTTTTACCCGTGCGGTAGACGGCCGACCCGGCCTCTACCTCCCTGTCGCTGCCGAAGAGCACGCAGCCCACGCCCTCGGGCGAGAGCTCCTGCACCATGCCCTTGAGGCCGCACTCGAACACCACCGTTTCGCCGTATTCGGCCATGTCGAGCCCGCTTATCTTGGCTATGCCGTCGCCGACGGACAGCACCCTGCCCGCCTCCCTTGCGGCGGCGGACATCGACCAGCCCTCGATGGTGTTTTTAAGGCTGTCGACCGCCTCCCTCAGGAGGGTGGTGACGCCCTTGGTGCTCGAGCCTATGTCCTGCTTGAACTGCCTGATGCGGCTGACGGCCGACCAGTCGTAGACGTTGTCGCCGTACTCGAGGCGGAAGCCGCCGACTATTGCTGGATCCTTTATCACCTCTATGCGGGGGCGGGAGCCGTATGTGCGCTGCAAAAAGTCGCCTATGCCCTTGAGCTGGCGCTCGTCGGGCGGGGTGACGCAGTAAAGTTTTGCCGAGGAGGCGTCGAGTTGGTTCTGCGCGGCCTTGAATTTGCCTATCCAGTTTTTGGCCGACCAGTCGTAGATGCTGCCGCCGTATTCGAGGCGGAAGCCGCCCACAACGGAGGGATCGTTTATTATCTCTATCTGAGGGCGCGAGCCGAAGGTGCGCTCCAGAAAGTCGCCCAAGCCCTTGAGCTGGCGCTCGTCGGGCGGGGTGACGCAGTAAAGTTTTGCCTTATCATTCATTGCCGTCACCCTTGTCGTCGCCGTTTACCTGACTTAAGAACTGGTCGTAGACGGCGCTGTCGCTCGTCTTGCCCTGTGCCATTATGGCCGATGCGGCGGCCTCGCCGAGTATGTCGGCCACCTGTCTGCGGCCCATGCCTTGGGCGGACGAAGCCGCTCCGCCGACAACGGAGGCCTGCCTTTCGGGCGCGAGGGGCGCCTCGTCCTTGGCGAGGGCGAGATATTTGTCGTACAGGGCGCCGTCGGTGGCGGCGTTGCTTTCGGAGGCGAGCAGCTTTTCGGCCGAACGGACGACCATGACGCTTATCTCGTCGCCTGCGCCCGCTATGTAGCGTTCGCGCTCGGCCTCGGCACGCTTGCGGCCCTCCTCCACTATCCTCCTGGCCTCGGTTTGGGCCTCGGCTATCATGCGGCTCTTTTTGGCCTCGGTGGCGGCCACTGCCTGCCTTTCGCGCTCGGCCATCTCGCCGTCGAGGGCGGAGATCTTGAGCTGTCTCTCCTTTTCGAGGGCCTCGGTCTCGGCCACCTTTTGGGCGTGCTCGGCCGCGGCCTTCTTATAGCCCTCCTCGCGCTCGGTCATGAACTTCTTTACTGGTTTGAACAGCAGAAAGCTCAGTCCCGCCGCTAAAATTATGAAGTTGAACAGATGCAGCAGTATCTGCTGCCAATCGATGTTAAGGGGCATAATAATTCCTCTGATCTGCGCGCGGGTCGCGAAGGGCTGCGCGCGCCGTTTGCCGTGCTTTGAGCAAAAGCGGGCGGGATATTATACAACGAACATTATGAGTATGGCCACGATGAGCGCGTAGATGACGACCGTTTCGATAAACACGAGGCCGAGCATGAGCGTGCTCCTTATCTTGCCGTCGGCTTCGGGCTGACGGGCTATGCCGTCCATGGCCTTGGCTATCGCCATGCCCATGGCTATTGCGCCGCCGAGCGCGCCGAGACCTATGGCTATGGCCGCGCCTACGGACGTCAGCGAGGGAGCGGCTGCGGCCGCCTCCTCTGCGGCGACTGCCGCGTCGGTGGTTTCGGCCAGCACGACGCCGCTGCCGGACATGCACAGCATTAAGGCTGCAAGGGCCGCTACTGCAAGGGCTGCTACTGCAAACAGGATTGCGTTGCTTTTAGTGATCTTCATAACATTCCTCCGAAGATTTTTTGTATGTTTAAAACTTTAAATTTTTTTACCGTAAAAACATATATGGCGGCCTTTTGCCCTATGCCGCGGCCTTTTTGGCCCTGAGCTTTCGGGGCTTGGGCGCGGGGCGCTCGGTGACCTCGCCGAAGTATGTGGCCGTGAGCATGGTGAGAACGTAGGTCTGTATTATGGCGTGGAGCAGCGTGAAGAGCACGCCGACGACGACGGGCACCGCCACGCTGAGGAATATGGCGTAGTAGACGAGCTCGGTGACGAGCAGGCCGGACAGCAGCGCGCCGAACAGACGGAAGCTCATGGATATTGGCAGCGAGAATTCCTTCAAGGCCCTGCCCAGCCCCCTGACGCCGTTGGTGGCTATGCCGCCGCCGAGGATGATGAAGTAGGACAGAAAGCCCATGGCTATGGCCGCGTTTATGTCCGAAAGGGGCGCGGGCATGCTCACGGAGTGGCCTGCGACGTCGACGAGCTGAACGCCTATCAGTTCGAACAGCGTGCCGACGAAGATATAGCAGCCCGCGGCAAAGATATAACAGCCCAGAAAGCCGTTGCTGTGGGGGCTGCTGGTCTTGGCCATGTTGTTGAAGAAGCCCACGGCCTGCTCGAGCACCATCTGGAATTTGCCGGGCACCTCCCTGAAGCGGGGGACGGCGAAGATGCGCACGCACGCCGCAAAGACGAGGAGCACCGCCGTGACTATGTAAGCCGAAATGAGCGCGGGGTTGACCTCTATCAGCCCGAAGAGCGAGAACTTCTTCTCCTCGTGCAGAACGGCGTCGGTCAGTTCCTCCGAGAGGGCGCCCTTGTCGGGCGAGCCTATGGCTATGGCGCCCGCAAGCAGCGCCGCCAGAACGGCGACGAGCACGGCCGCTATCAGCCAAAGTTTTTTGTTGACGCCTTTTTTAACCGTCTTCATGCTCTGATAAGACCTCCTTTGTCGGGCCCGCAGACGACAAAAAACGCCGCGGGCGCGCTTGAAGCGGCCTGCGGCGCAAGCATAACTGTCTGCATTTCGCACGGGACTAAGCCCGGACGGCGAAAATTTTCCGCACCGGTCGCTTTCATCCCTCTCATCATTACACTAATTTTAATACTTTTTTTAAGCGCTGTCAACTCTATGACGGCCCTTTTGCAACGGCCCTCCCACAAAAAACATAAAATTGACAACGGCTGCGCGCCGACAGACGGGCGGCGCGGCAAAGACCGCTTACCTCAGCTCGTCCTTGGCGCGGGGGAAGATCTGCGTGTCGCGTATGTTGCCCATGCCCGTAACGTACATGAGTATCCTCTCCAGCCCGAGGCCGAAGCCGCTGTGGGGAACAGAGCCGAACTTTCTTAAGTCCATGTAGTTGGCGTAGTCCGAAAGCTTCATGCCGCGGTCGGTTATGGCCTTCAGCAGCTTGTTGTAGTCGGCCTCGCGCTCGCTGCAGCCTATTATTTCGCCCACGCCGGGCACGAGCAGGTCGGTGGCGGCCACCGTCTTGCCGTCGGGGTTGAGCTTCATGTAGAAGGACTTGATGTCCTTGGGATAGTTGACTACGAACACGGGGCGGTTGTACACCTCGTCGGTGAGATATCTCTCGTGCTCGGTCTGCAGGTCGCACCCCCACTCGACGGGGTAGACGAACTGCCTGCCGCTCTTTTTGAGTATGTCCACGGCCTCGGTGTAGTCCACGCGGGCGAACTCGTCGTCGACGACCTTTTGGAGCTTGGCCGTGAGGCCGGGCTCGTAGAAGCGCTCGAGGAGGGCGAGCTCGTCGGGGCACTCGTCGAGGACGGCCTTGATGATATACTTGATGAACTCGGTGGCTATCTCAATGATGTCGTCTATCTCGGCGAAGGCTACTTCGGGCTCTATCTGCCAGAACTCGGCGGCGTGGCGGGTGGTGTTGGAGTTTTCGGCGCGGAAGGTGGGGCCGAAGGTGTATATCTTGCCGAAGGCCGTGGCCATGACTTCGCCCTCGAGCTGGCCCGAGACGGTCAGCCCCGCCTTGCGGCCGAAGAAGTCGGCGGCGTAGTATTCCTCGGCGCTCTTGTATTCGGGGGCGTAGCCGAGGGTGGTGACCTGGAATATCTTGCCCGCGCCCTCGCAGTCGCTGCCCGTGATTATGGGCGTGTGGACGTAGAGATAGTCGCGCTCCTGAAAGTAGCGGTGGATGGCCGCCGATATCTTGCTGCGCACCCTGAACACGGCGTTGAAGGTGTTTGTGCGGACGCGCAGATGGGGGAGCGTGCGCAGATAGTCCAACGAGGTCTTGGCCTTCTGTATGGGATAGTCGAGGGGGCAGTCGCCGAGCAGGGTGACCTTTGCGGCGTTGATCTCCACGGTCTGATTTTTGTTGAAGGACCTGACGGCCTCGCCCTCTATCCTCACCGAGGAGCCGAGGCGGGAGGCGCCGTCCTCGAGGGCGGGCACTTCGGCCTTGTTTATTACTATCTGAAGGTGATTGAGCGTAGTGCCGTCGTTGAGGGCCATGAAGGCCATGTTTTTGCTGTCGCGGAAGGAGCGTATCCAGCCGCATACCACCACCTGTTTGCCGAAGTACTCTTCGGGCGCGCCAAGTATGCGCTTGATGTCGGTGTGCTTCATTTTGTTACCTCTTGATTATATTTTCCGCCGAAGGGCGGGTAAAATGCGCTTTTTCTGCCGCACGGAGCGCGGCGGGCGGAACGGAGGGATCCCCCCCCTCCGGGTACCGCTTCAGATACAACATATCCCTATTATAGCCTCTCCTTCGTATGGAGAGGTGGCCGCATGCGGGAGCATGCGGACGGAGAGGTCGAAAAGAGGAAACGCCCCCTCAGTCGGCAACAAGTTGCCGACAGCTCCCCATAACGACGGGGAGCCATGGCGCCGATAAAGTACAGAAAAAGCCCGTCCCATGCAAAGACATAGGACGGGCCGGAATTGCCCGCGGTACCACCTAAATTACTGCAAAGCAGTCACTTTGAGAGCAGATCAACGTACTGCCAAACGGCCGCCCTACTGCCCGCCGGACGAGGTTGGGGCGACTTGCTCCCGAGGGTTCTTCGCACACGGCGCCGACGCGGAACTTACACCGCCTTCCGCTCGCTGAAGCCGCCTTCCGTGGTTACTCGCTCGTTCATCGCAAATCTGATTGTGCCTTTATTATAGCCCATCGGCAGGCGTTTGGCAAGCGTTTTTAAAGGGGCGGCGCAAAATTGCCTCCGCCCCGCCCGCGTTAAACGCGGGCGGGGCGGCACACCGCAGACGGCGGCCCGCAGCCATTTGGCTGCGGGCCGCCGTGAAAACTGCCGTATATGGGGCGCCTGAGCGGGGACGGCCTCGATCATCCTCCGCCCAGCTTATACATGCGGCACACCGCAGACGGCGGCCCGCAGCTTCTTTGCTGCGGGCCGCCGTAAAAACTGCTGTACACGGGGCGCTTGAGCGGGGACGGACTCGATCATCCTCCGCCCAGCTTATACATGATGAAGAAGAGCACGCAGAGCACTATTATGCCTATGCACAGCGGGATGAGCATCATCTTGACGGCCGAAAAATAGGTTTTGGCCTTGTCCTTGAAGGTGGACGGAGGCGCGTCCGTCCTCTTGCGCCGCTGCGGTATGTTGGACATGTCGGCTATGGTGCTGTTGTCGTCGTAGTAGACTACCTTTTGCTTGTTCTTCTTTTTCTTCTTTTTGGACATCAGTCCTCCTGAGGGTAGAGATGGCAGGCCACAAAGTGGTCGGGCTCGTACTCCCTGTATGCGGGGGCGATATGCTTGCACACCTCCATGGCCCTGGGGCAGCGCGTGTGGAACTTGCAGCCCATGGGCGGATTGGCGGGCGAGGGAATGTCGCCCGAGAGTATTATGCGGTCGACCTTTTCATCGGGATTGGGATTGGGCACGGCCGAGAACAGCGCCTCGGTGTAGGGGTGCATGGGATTGTCGAATATCTTGCGCTTGTCGCCGTACTCGACCATCGAACCGAGGTACATTACGCCTATCTTGTCGGAGATATACTTTACCACCGACAGGTCGTGCGAGATGAAGAGGTATGTAAGCCCCCTCTCCCTCTGCAATCTCTTTAAAAGGTTGATTATCTGCGCCTGAATGGATACGTCGAGCGCCGAGACGGGCTCGTCGCAGACGACGAAGGAGGGATTGACGACGAGTGCGCGCGCTATGCATATGCGCTGGCGCTGACCACCCGAGAACTCGTGGGGGTAGCGCTCGTAGTAGTAGTCGCGCAGGCCGCACTTGTCCATGACCGAGAGGACGTAGTCCTTTATCTCGCTCTTGGGAACTATGTTGTGCACCTTTACGGCCTCGGCGAGGATGCCGCCCACCGTGCTCCTCGGGGGGAGCGAGGAATAGGGATCCTGAAAGACTATCTGCATCTTGGTGCGCAGAGGCCTCATCTGGGCGGGCTTATAGCCGGCTATATCCGTGCCCTCGAAGAACACCTGCCCCGACGTGGGCTGATAGAGCTTGAGTATGGTGCGGCCCATGGTGGTCTTGCCGCAGCCCGACTCGCCGACTATGCCCAGCGTTTCGCCCGGCTTTATCTTGAACGACACGTCGTCGACGGCCTTCAAAGAGCTTATCGGTTTGCCTGCAAGGTTCTTTTTCAAGGTGAAATATTTTTTTAAGTGCCTGACTTCGAGAATGGCCTCGCTGTCGGGCGGGAGGGCCATGTCCTCCGCCGACTTCTCGTCGCGGGCGGCCTGTTCCAGCTCCCTCTCCTTTTCGTCGTCAAAGGAGGCGAACTCGTCCGCGCCCGCCGCGGCGGGGGTCTCCATCAAATTTTCTTTCTCTTCCATGATCAGTCGTTATGCTCTCCCTCTCTGTCGTACAGGTGGCAGGCCACGAAGTGGGTGGGGCTGACCTGCACCATGCGGGGATATTCGCCCGAACACCCGGCTATGCACTGCGAGCACCTCTCCTTGAAGTAGCAGTGGTCGGGCATATTTATGGGGTTGGGCACATTGCCGGGAATGTTGAAAAGCTTGTCCGACGACGAAGTCATCGTGGGCTTGGACTTCTGCAGGCCCTGCGTGTAGGGGTGGCAGGGGTGGTGGAAAATTTCCGAAGCCGTGCCGCGCTCGATTATCTTGCCCGCATACATTACCACGACGTAGTCGGCCATTTCGGCGATGACGCCGAGGTCGTGCGTGATGAGCAGTATGGAGCCGTTTATCTTGCGCTTGAGCTCGTTGAACAGGCTGAGTATCTGCGCCTGAATGGTGACGTCGAGCGCCGTTGTGGGCTCGTCGGCTATTATGAGGCGGGGTTCGCACGCGAGGGCCATGGCTATCATGACGCGCTGGCGCATACCGCCCGAAAGCTCGTGCGGGTAGGAGGCGTACACCCTCTCGGGCATGGCTATGCCCACGAGGTTGAGCATCTCTATCGAGCGCTTTTTGGCGAACTCCTTAGTGGCGTCGGGAACGTGGATGAGGGTGACCTCGTCGAGCTGGTTGCCTATCGTGAATACGGGGTTCAAAGAGGTCATGGGCTCCTGAAAGACCATGGACATCTGCCTGCCGCGGAGACGGTACATCTCCTTCATGGGCATCTTGGCTATGTCGAATACCCTCTCCTCCTTTTCGTAGACGCCCATGCCGTTTTCGTCCCTGACCTGCTTGGGCACGAGGGCCTGACGGCCGTGCTCGTCAATTATGGGGTTGCCGCGCTTGTCGAAGCCGGGCTCTAAAACTACGTTGCCCTTCTCGTCGCGCTCGTACACGGGGATGAGTTTACCCTTTTCGTCGCGCTTGTAGTCGATGGCTCTGAAGCGTATGGAGCCGCTGACTATCTGGCCCGAGGGGCCCTGAAGAAGGCGCATAACCGACATGGAGGTGACCGACTTGCCGCAGCCCGACTCGCCGACTACGCCGACGGTGGAATTTACGGGCACTTCGAAGCTGACGCCGTTTACCGCCTTTACCACGCCCTGATCGGTGAAGAAAAAGGAGTGGAGATCTTCTATTTCGAGGATGTTGCCCTCGTTCTTCATCTCGGCGGTGTACTCGGATATCGGCAGACGGCGGCGCTTGGCCCTTTCCAGCCTGCGCATCTCCTTATTGTTGGCGCGCGCTATGGCACGGGCCTCGCTGCCCGTGAGATAGTGCTTTTTTGCGGCGAGCTTGGCGGCGTCGCCGCGTTTTGAGAATATGTTGGATAACTTCATGCCTATCGCCTCTGTTTAGGGTCGAGCGCGTCGCGCAGACCGTCTCCGATGAAGTTGAAGCCGAGGACGGCTATGACTATGCACACGCCCGAAGGCACCCACACGAAGGGGTAGTACTGCAATACTTCGTTTCGTTTTGATATGATCTCAACCATGGTACCCCACGAAGCGTAGGGCACGGGAACGCCCAGGCCGAGGTAGGAGAGCGTGCTCTCGTACAGTATCATGCTGCCGAGCGACAAGGTCATGGTGACGAGTATCTGGGGCAGAACGTTGGGGATGAGGTGCTTGAAGATGCGCCTCGGCGCCGAATAGCCCATGGCCTCGGCGGCCACCATGTATTCCTGCTCCCTTAAATAGAGTATCTGCCCGCGCACCAATCGCGCCATGCCCGTCCACGACCACAGCGAGATGAGCGTCATCAGCAGATAGATCGTGTACTGACTGTCTATATAACCCTCGTCGACGTAGCCGTTGAGCACGGTACTAAGTATGAGCATGAGTGGCAGCGTGGGGAAACACATAAGTACGTCGCAAAGGCGCATTATTATGTTGTCGACGGCGCCGCCGTAGAAGCCGGCTATGCCGCCCAGCACTATGCCGATGAACGACGTTAAAAATACCGCAAGGAAGCTCAATGTGATGGACAGCCTGCCGCCGTACATAAGGCGGGTGAAAATGTCCATGCCCTGCTCGTCGGTGCCGAGGATGTGCACTCTGCCGTCGGAGGAGTTGCGGTCGTCGAGGGGATAGGCAAACGAATTGACCGAATCGAAGGTTTCCACCACCTGAACGAAGGCCGAATCGCCCTCACCGACGGTGTAAGCAGAATAGGTATATTTACCCGTACGGTCGACTTCGATCTCGCTCCACTCGCCGTAGACGACGGGGCCGAGCCAGCTGAAGAGCACGAGCGCCACAAGCATTATTATGCCCGCGATGGACAGTTTGGAGCGGAAAAAACGCCGCAGCACCATGCGCGTGGGCGACATGAGCTTTAAGTTTTTATCGAGGGGGCTTTCGCCGTCCTCTATCTCTATCTCCTCGATCTCGTTTGCGAGAGCGGGATCTTCGAGGGCCTTGAGTTCGGCCTCCTCTTTGATTGTTCTTTCGTCCATACCGCCCTCCTTATGCGAGCTTGACGCGGGGATCTACCACCGCGTACATGAGGTCTGCCATCAGCACGCCCAGCACCGAAAGCACGGCGAGGAACATGTTGTACGTCATTATGACGGGTATATCTCCCTCCTGCATGGCCGTTAGGGCGTAGTTGCCTATGCCCGTCAGGCTGAACACCTGCTCGGTTATCATGGCGCCCGAGAAGAGGGACGGAATGAGGCCTGCAAGGCTGGTGACGAGGGGTATCATGGTGTTGCGGAAGGCGTGCTTGTAGATGACTATGCTCTCCTTGAGGCCCTTGGCGCGCGCCGTGCGGATATAGTCGGAGTTGAGCACCTCGAGCATGTTCGTCCTCGTCATTCTCATTCGCGAGCCTATGGAGAGTATGCACACGGTGAGTATGGGCAGGAACATATGCCTCAAGTAGTCGACGATGGCCGCCCAGCCCGTGTATGTCATGCCCGCGTCGGTCATGCCCGAAACGGGGAACCAGCCGAGCTTGTTGGCAAAGATATCCTTTAACACCTGCCCGAAGAAGAACGAGGGCAGCGAAATGCCTATAAGCACGAATATGGTTACAACATAGTCGCGGATGGAATACTGGTGGGTGGCGGCGGTGATGCCGAGGGGAATGGCGACGAGAAATTCGAATATCATGGAGACAAACGCCACAAAGAAGGACGTGGCTATTCTGTCCGGCTTGAATATCTCGCCGAGCACGGGGCTCTTATCTATGAAGCTGGTGCCGAAATCCCCCTGAAAGAGGTTGCCCAGCCACTGGAAGTAGCCCTTTACCCATCCGCCGAAGGTGTCGTCGCCCAGGCCGTAGGCCTCGTACAGCGCTTTGCGCAGTTCGTCCCCTACCGTTGCGCCGCCCTGCGCCATCTGAGCTATGAGGGTATCGACATAGTTGGTGGGCATGCAGCGCAGCAGTATGTAGAGGATGGCGGACACTCCCAAAAGGAGAAGGAAGGCGATTATCAGTCGCTTTATTATATATTTGACCATAGGGTATTACCTTGCGGTCGGCGGGCTCAAGCTATGAGCTCAAGCTCCCAGACCTTTTCGAGAGGTGACGAGTAGGGGTTGACCGCCGTGGTGAAGCCGGTGACCGTTTTGGGGTTGTAGGCATACAGTTCCTGCCTCTGATAGATGGGGCGCTCGACGGCGAGCTCGCTGACGAGTTCCATAGCGTCCTCGTAGAGTGCCCTTCTCGTCGTCTGGTCGGTTATCTCCCTGGCGTCGTCGATGATGCCGCTCAGTTGACGGATAATACCATACTCCGTGCTGTAGAGGGTGGTGTTTTCCTTTATCTCGCGGTAGCCCCACGCATATGTGGAGGAGGCCGTCGAGTTCATGTGGTAGACCTGATACATGTCGGGGTCGATGGTGGAGCCCCATGCCGCCGCCCACACTTCGAGCGAGCCGGTGGCCAGCTTGGTGAGCGCCTGCGAGTCGGCCCTTAAAGTAACCTTCCAGCCCAGACCGTTCAGAAGTTCTGCCGCGTTGATGAATACTGCATAGCAGGGATGCTCGGTTATCGAGGCGCCGGCTACGGTGAAGGTTATCTCCAGCTCGGAATCGCCCGCCTTTACGCCAGCCGCGTTCATGTACTTCTGAATGGTAGTCTTTGCGGCGGCGTCGGTAGTGTACCTCATGTAATCTTCGGGATTGGCCTTTTCGCTGCGCGTGATATCGTCGTTAGTCCAGCTTGAGAAGGGATACGCCCAGCTCGTCTTGGACATGGGCCAGTTGATGGTTATGCAGGTGCCCGTCTGATAGAAGCTTGTGGCGAGCGCCGGATTGAGAGCGGCCATTATGGCCCTGCGCACGTTGATGTTGGGCACTTTGCCGGCGTTGATGCCTATGTAGCCGTAGCCGAGCTGCCACGAGGACATCGTAGCGGCGGTGCCTTCCTTCTCCATTGCAGTCAGCCTGTCGGCGTTTACCTTGGTGAATTGGGGAACGGCGTAGTCGAGCTCGCCGCTGGCAAGCTTATCGATGGCGTCCGACGAGCTGGTTATCTGCATGCGCAGCTTTTCGGTTTTGACTTCGAACATGAAGTTTTTGTTGGCCTTGTAGTAAACTACGTTGTTCGACCAGAAGCCGTTGGCTTCGGGGTTGTCCGAATTGTTGACGTCGGTGGCCATGTAGGGGCCCGCGCCGACGGGGATATTTACGTTGTCAAAGGACTGGATGACGTTGGCCTGGAAGTCGGAATCGCCGAACGTGACGCCGAAGTTGTCGTTGGCAATGTCCACCTCGTCGCCGTTGCCGTAGATATGCACGGGCGCGACGGTGAAGCCGAAGTTGTAGATGGCCTTGGGGTCTACGCCGTTGATGGTTATCTGCAGTACGTCGTACTCGTCTGCGTTCTTGGGCGTGCCGTCCTCGTTGTGATCATGGGCGACCGCATAGGTGGTGCCCTCTATGGTTACTTCGGAGGTGTCGGTATCGTGGCCGAGAGATTTTACGCCCGAAATGCTCGGCACGTTGAGTTCGCCCTCGGTGACGTTCTGATAGAGCAATACCGTGGTGGCGTCGGCGGCAAACCTTGTAAGCGTGGTGCCGGCCGTGCCGTAGACGGTGAGCAGCTGGTCGAAGCTGGCCAGCATCCTGTCCTCGTGGATGCGGGTCTGCGCCTCCTCTACCGTCTTATACTGGGAAGCAAGCGACTCGTTGTCGAAGCTCAATATCTTTTCAAGATTGTCCTGGCCCAATATCTGCTCATATTTGGGGGTGATATATCCTTCATAGAGCAGGAACCTGAACACTTCGTTCTTATCGCCCTCTATTCTGGAGGCCCACTCCTTATAGGGTGCGGTGGTGGTGTCGTAGGACTCGTTGGCGGCTATGCGGTCGGCCTCGAGCTCCTCCTTGTAGGTTTCGCTGACGTAATCGTAGTCGGCCTTTATCTGCTTGCGCCAGTCGTCTATAGTCATCTTTTCCTGCTCGGCGTCGGTGGCTACGGCGTCCCTGTAGCCCGAGGAGATGTTTTCAACGCTCGTTATCTCGGTGTCGACATAATCGTCGAAATCCTCTTTGGTGACGTAGTACGAACTTTCGTTGAGTCCGCCGCCGGCCATGTAGAATATCCTTATGAGCTCCTGCCTGCGGGCGCGGGCAAGGGCGTTGGCGCGGGTGGAGATGCTCTCGGCCTGGCTGTCGCCGCTGCCCCTTATCTGCGTTCTGTAGTCCGAAAGGCCCTGGATATCAATGGAGTACATGGTGGACGAGCCCGTGTAGACGGGGTCGAGATACTCGTAGATATTGAACATTACGTCGTTCATCGTGAGGGGCACGCCGTCAGAGAACTTGAGGCCGTTTTTGATGACGAAGGTGTACACCGTCTGGCTGCCCTGTTCGTCGACGTCGAAGTCGAGGGCGACGGTGGCCTTGTCCTCGCCCGCCTCGGGCTGCCCTTGGCTGTCGGTGGAGAGCATGCCTATCTGCGTGAGGCCTACAACGTCCATATCCGTGCCCGAAGTGGCATAGAAGGGATTGAACAGACCGCTGAGGTCCTCGGTCATGATGACTATGCTGTCCTTTTTGGACGCGCCGTCCGCACAGGCGGCGAGGGGCAAGATGCTCACCCCCATTGCTCCGCACACCGTGAGGGCGATAGCGCGTATGAGCTTGCTACTTTTCATTTTGTTTCCTCCGGATGATTGATTATATACTCCTCTTGCTCCAACGAAGATTGAAGCGTTACAAACTTTGCCGTGACGTTGCCGTCGTCGTCGATATATACGGCGGGGCCGCCCGTCTCCTCGTCGATCTCGAAGGGATAGTCGTATTTGCCTTCGTAGTTTTCAACTCCGTAGACCATCAATGTTACGGCGTCGGCGGTGATGCCCGAAAGGTCGCCGTTGGCCACAAGGTTTATCTTATAGCCGTCGTCGTTCATGGGCGGAGTGATATTGCCTATCCTGAACGCGGCTTCGGCAATGGTTATGCCCGAAACCTGCGCGCCCTCGGCTATCTGTCCCGAGAACAGGCCGAAGCGGGAATCGGTGACGCCGTAGCCGGTGTTTGCAAGATCGAAAGTTACGTTGACAAAGTCGATATCGGCTATCTCGGCGCCTGCGGCAACTTCGCCGAACAGGCCGCCCCTGGAGCCGCCCGCTCCGTAGACGATGCTTACGTTGCTTATGGTTATGCGCTCGCCCCCGGCGGGGACAAATCTGCCCGTGAACGTGTTGTTGCTGAGTGCCGCAGGCCACGTTACGGCCTCTTCGGTGCCCGACTTGAAGTCGAGATCGCCGAGTATTTCGTAATAGCCCGAGCTGTCGCCGTTGGCGGCGAGCTGTTCGGCGTTCTCTATCCTGTAGCGCGTGCCCTCGTCGAAGTCGACGTAGATATTCTGCACCCTGTTCTGCGCGGTGCCCGTGTCCTCGTTGAGCGCGCCCTCGTGAGCGAAAGTGCCCTCTATGGGCCGGGTGCGATCCTCGTCGGCGTATGCCGCCGCAAAGGTGTAGCCCGAGCGCGAGGGGAATACGAAGCCCGTGCTCATATCCGAGTAGATATAGTTGTAATTCATGGCGCCGCCCTGCCAGTCGGGCACGGCTATCTCGTTGAAATCGAGGTACCCTTCCGCCCCGGGCTGGCTTTCGGCGATGAAGTAGTCGAAACTGGTCGTGCCGTAGAGCACCCATTCGTCGCCGTCGGCATAGTAGTAGTCAAACTCGAAGTAGGGCACCCAGCAGGCGTACAGAGTGAGCTCTACGCGGCCCTCTTCGGGGTTGTAGACCACTCTGTCCTCTTCGAAGTCCCACCTGTCCGAATAGGTATAGGCGGGGAAACCTTCAACGCTTGTGCCGCTTTCGTCCAGATAATAATAGCCGCCGTCGCCGTCGCTTTCAAGCACATGGCCGTAGCCGTCGACGGGCTTGCCGTCCTTTAAGACGGGCTCCCTGCTCTTGTACCAGCCGTACAGCGAATAGTTCTGCATCGTAAGCGAAATATTGTCGCTCTCGCTGGCGCCCGAAGGGCGGCTCGGGTCGAGCGGGTCGAGGAGCTTGACCTCTATGTTGCCGTCGGCGTCGGGGGTGTAGCCGCCGTTATCGACGTCGTACATGTCGATTATCGCCGTCCCCTCCTTGGCAAGGAATGTGCCGCCGTTGGGGTCCCACCTTACGACAACTTCGCTGTTCTGGTAGTTACTGTCGTAAACAGTCTGCGGCGCGCAGGCCGCGGCGCCGGCGCACAGCGCGCCGAGGCCGAGCATGCACAACACAATTTTTAGCTTTTTTAACATATCCGTTCTTCTTTTTTAAGCGTTGCGCTTGTTATTTTTTTTGAGCAGCACCACATAGACCACAAGGCCTATAACCACGAGCAGCAGCGCTCCCGCTATAATGAGCCCGACCATATTGTCGGCGAAGAAGTTGCCTTCCTCGGGCTGAGGGGGCTCTTCGGGCTGAGGGGGATCGATGGTTCCGCCGCCCTCCTGGTTCTTGTAGTACTCTATCATCGACTCGGCGCTCTCAAGCAGGTCGATATTGGTGACGAGCGACTGCTGTTCGAGCGAAGTGATGGCGTCGTAAGCGGCGCGCACGGCGGCGACTTCCGCCTCGTCCTCGAGCGTTATCGCCGAGGTTTCGGGCAGCGCGGCTATCATTGCAATTACCCGCAGCGTGGTCTCGTCGGCGGCAAGCGCGCCAAGGGCCTTTACTCCGAAGTACTGCGAGAAGATGAACGTGTCGTAGCCCTGACCGTTGGAGGGCATTACCATTACTATGGGCGCGTCGATATGGCCGATATGGTCGACAAAGTTGGCGCCGAAGTAGAAGTTGGTGTAGTTGGAGGTGACGTTCCACATGTAGAAGTCGACAATGCCGAGGCCCTCTGCCGACGTGCCGCCGCTGAGCGCGACGTAGCCGGTGTAGGGAAGGTTGGTGTAGAGAAGGTAATCTTCGTCGTACCTCTCCTCGAGCACGGGGGCTTCGTAGCTTGTGAATATGACCGTTCCCAGCTGTCCGCAGCCGTAGAAGGCCTTGTCGCCTATGGCCCTGACGGTGGAAGCGATGGTCACGCTCTTTAAGGGCGCGCCCTCGAAGGCGTTGGCGGTTATCCTTACGGTGCCCTCCTCCACCGTGTAGTCGGTGGCGGGGTTGGCGGCGGGATAGCTGATGAGTTCGAGCCCGTTGGGGGTGCTTGCATACAGCACGCCGCCTATTACCTGCACGCTGTCGCTTACGGCGTAATCGCCGTTGAGCGCCGTGCCGAAGGTCTGGCCGTTGAAGGTCTGCTCCTCCTCCCTTGCAAAGGTCTGCACGGGGCAGCCCGCGAAGGGATTTTCGCCGAGCGATACGAGGCTGCCGGCGACGGTGACCGTGCCGCCCTCCTCAGTCCTTTCGGCGACAAGCACTACCTCCTCTACGGGCGACCATGCGAAGGCGAAGTCGCCTGCGGCCGTAACGCCCGAGAGATCTATAGCTTTCAGAGCGCTGTACGCAAAGGCGTATGCGCCGACGGAATATACCGACGAGAGGTTTTTGACCTCGGAAAGAGCCGAGCAGCCGTAGAAGGCGCCCTCGCCTATTGCGGCGCCGACCGACTGCGCGTCGGCCGCCTTGAGCGTTACGCTGCCCAGCGCAGTGCCCGCAAAGGCGTACGCGCCCACCTCGGCCACGGCCGACAGATCGGCCGACCTGAGGGGAGTGCCCGCAAAGGCGTATTGTCCCACGGTGGCTATGTTGGCGGGAAGGTTGAGCTCGCCAAGGGCCGTCTCGGCGAACGCGTAAGCGGGAACATAGCTTACGTTGGCACCCAGAGTCATCGAAGTGAGGTTGCCGTTGTAGGCGAACATTCCCTCGCCGAGCGAAGTTGCCGAAGTGAGGTCTGCCGAAGCGACCTTAGGGGTGTATGTCCTGTAGATATCCTCTCCCGCGGCGGCCGTGCCGTCCTCGCCGACGATTATCTCGAAGGCCTGCTGGATAACGTAGCCGCTTGCGGTGTTGGCCGTGGAGGAATAGTATATGTCCGCCAGCCTCGAGCCGGAGAAGGCGTAAGCGCCCACGCCGACGGCCTTGGAGAGGTCGATATTTTCAAGCGCGATATCGTCGTAGAAGGCGTAAGCGCCTATTTCGGCGCCGCTGCCGAGCGCGACCGAGGTCAGTTTTGCGTTGCCCGCAAAGGCATACGCGCCCATCTGCACGCCGTCGCCTATCGTAAGCGAGGTCAGCGACGAGGTGATGTTGCCCTCGAAATCGTACTTGAGGTAGGTCATCGTGCCGCCCGCGGACGAATAAGTATAGGACTTATAATATGTATTGATGTAGGCGGCGAACACTTCGGGGCTCTCCTCGACGATGTCGGGGTTGGCCTCGTAGCTGTATATGCCGACGGGGCAGTAGAAGGCGCCCTCGCCGAGCACAACGTTGTCGCCGACGACGACCGTTTTAAGGGCTTTGCAGTATGCAAAGGCGTATGCGCCGACGGCGGTGCCGTCCTCCACTTCCACCGACGTGAGAGCCGTTTCGGCAAAGGCGTAGCTGCCTATCGAGCCGACGTTGGAGAGATCGAAGTATTCGAGGGCCGTGCCCGCGAAGGCATAGTCGCCTATGGTTATCTTTTGTCCGTCGCCGCCGTCGGACAGCTGCACCTCGTAGAGGCTGGTGCAGTCGGCAAAGGCGTAGGCCTCTACCGTGACGGCCTTGGGAGCGACGACGCGGAATATTATGCCGTTGCCCGCGAACGCGCCCGCCGTGATGACGGTGGCGTCGGGAAGGGTGAGCGTGTTGCCGCTCTGTCCCCTGTAGTTGGGAGCGACGAGCACTACCGTGCCGCCGTCCGCGCTGTAGATGACGGCGCCATTCTCACCCGTCTTTAATGCGGTGTTGCCCGCGTCGACCTTGAAGGACGACACGGCGGTATCCGCAAAGGCGTACTCGCCGATGACGGCGACGTCGCGGCCTATGGTGACGGTTGAAAGACCGGTGCAGCCCGCAAAGGCGTACGAGGGAATGACTGCGGCGTTGATATTTATGGTGCGCAGACGGGGGCAGTCGGCGAACACATAGGAGCCGAGCTTGAGCCTTGCCGCGCGGTAGTCGACGGACGAGAGGGCGGCGTTGTTCATGAACGCTCCCTCGCCGAGCGACTGGCAGGTGGCGGGAAGCTCGACAAAGGTGAGCTTGCCGTCGGCAAAGGCGTGGTTGCCTATTGCCGCCACCCTGTCTAAGGTCACGGAAGTGAGCGCCGTGCCGCGGAAGGCGTCGCTGTTTATGAACTGTATGTTGTCCTCGTCCGAGAAGGATATTTTGCTGAGCTTGCTGCAGCCCACAAAGGCGCCCATGCCTATCCTGTTGACCGTGGAGGGGAACACCACCTCTTCGAGCGCGGTGAGCCCCGCGAAGGCGTATTCCTCTATGTCGGTGACGCCCTCGGGAATGACTATCTTGGTTATGGTGTCCTCGCCGAGATATCCCTGCTTGAGGTGGTAGGGATCCTCGTCGTCGATGACGTCGCCCGCCTCAAGATCCTTTTCCACATATTCATATCCCGAGAAGGCGTAGGCGTATATGGTGGTTATGCCCCTATCGTCGGGGATGACGACTTCGCCGCCCAGACCCTTGTAGGACATGAGATATATGCTGTTTGTGGTGAAGGGATCCTTTACGGTGATATCGACCATGGCGGTGCTTATGGTCTCTTTTCCGTCGACGACGGCTATGAGCGTGATGGTTGCCGCGCCCTCGCCGACGGCCGTGACGACGCCGGTATCTTCATCGACGGTGGCCACGCGCACGTCGCTCGACTCAAATTTGCCCGTAGCGTCCGCCGAGTAGGCGTCGAGGGTATATTTGAGGGTGACGCTCTCCGAAGGGAACATGGAGAGGGTGTAGTTGCCGCCGAAGTCGTAGTCGCCGCCTGTCAGGCCTATCTCCCTCTCGTCGGAGGAGATGCTGTAGTAAGCCTTGTTTACGGTGTAGCCCGTCAGGGCAAACTTCTCCACGTCGGGCCTGTCGTAGTACATGTCGTCGCCTATGACGACCTCGATGGAGTCCTGCACCTTAGTGCCGTCGGCAGCCGTACCCGTGGCGGTTATCACCGCGCTCTGGCCCGTGGTGCCGTTGGCTATTATTGTCTGATTGACCACGTCGACGACCGAGGGATCGCTGGACGTGAAATCTATCATCTTGACCCAGCTGTCCAAAGGATACCATTCGAGGACGACGTCCTCGGTCTGTATGCCCGATCCCGCCTGAACTTCGTTTATCTTATACGTTTGGTTGGGCGCGATGGTTATGGTGTCCTTTGCAAACGCAAGACCGAGTATCTCGTCGGGCAGCTCTATCTCGTAGTAGGCCGAATTCATGGCGTAGTCGTAGACAATGGCGATGAACTTGTTGTTGCCGTACTCATATTCGACCTGACCGTCGGGGCCCTGAATGAGGCCGTCGGAGTTCTTTATCTGCTCAATGTAGTCGGTGAGCTCTATGGTGACCACCGAGGTGGAGTTGAACGAGGAATATATGGGAGTGAGATACTTGCCGAAGGTGCTCAAAGTAAAGCCCTCGGTCATCTCGCCGTTTTCGTCCTCGAACTCGCCCCACGTTATCTGCCCGGGCTGTACGGCCATGGCGTAGTGGTTGTCGTAAACGCTGAGGTCGGCGTAGTATTTAGTCTCCTTGGTAGTCCTGTCGTACTCCGTGCGGAAGGCGACGTCCGTGAGGGCGGGGGCCTCGAAGTCGACGTAGAGCGGGAACTCGAACACGTTCCTCACGTTGTTCTGCTCGCCGTAGTCGCCGTAGTCTATGTACGCCTCCACCGTCACGGTGTAGCGGGTGTTGTTCTTGAGCTCGTGCTCTATCGAGCTGAACTCCACCTCTATGGGCGAATAGTATATGCTGCCGCCCGAAGAATAGGATTTGCGCTGGTTGTAGTTGGTGCGCGAGAACACGACTTCGCCCGTCGAATCCTCTACGATGCTTATATCCACCTGCTTGGCGTTCCTGAGCATGCCCGCCCACACGGAGGATATGCTGTTTACCGTCGAGCTTTCGCCGGTAAGCTGGTTGGATATGGATATCTTGTCCTTGTCCGCCGCTATCTGCGTGGACGAGGGATCCTGCTGGAAGTAGTAGCCGCCGAGCGTGACTATGTAGTCGCTGTACAGGCCGCCTATTACCCTTGTGGCGTAGGCGTCGGCCATCAGCTTGTCCTCGGGGTCGATGCCGTCGTCTATCTCGTCGGCGTTGGTGTCGTAGTACTCCTCGTCGAATACGGGAGCCTCCGTCCAGTCGCCGTAGAAGGCCAGAAGGGGCACGCTCATGTCTACCTCGGTGCCCGACACGGGCTCTAAGGTGATGAAGCCTTCAACATACATGCCGTACTTGAAGGAGTCGTTGAGGTACTGCTTGTCCTCTTCGGACAGCGTCACCTTTACGCTGACCGTGGCCGAGCTGTGGCCGCTTACGGTGACCGTACTGCCGCTCTGCGTGCCGCCCGTGACGCCCGTCACCTCGGTGGCGGCGTCGAGAAGGTAGCCCTCCATCGATACGGTGGTGTCGCCGTGGCTTGTGTAGATTATGTCCTTGCCGTCCGTGCTGACGCCCTCGGTCTGGATGATGCTGCCTATATCGTAGGATACGGCAGAGCCCGTAATGTTGTTTATGGTGAAGGACATCTCGTAGACGCCCTCTCTGTCCTTGTCGTCGCCGAGCTCTATCTTGGCCTTGTCCATGGGCTCGCCGCTGTCGCGCTCGTAGGTGGTTATGTACCCCGCCGAGTTTATGGCCTTGCTCATGTTGACGAGGCCGGCGCCCTGCTTTCTGACGGCGAAGGGCAGGCCGTTCTTGTTGTTGAGTATGTCGGCCGTGGACATCATCAGCTGATTGACTATGGCCGTGACCTTTACGGGATCGCCGCCATGGCCGAATGCCTCGGTGGCCTTGACGTAGTCGCGCACTATGGCCGTGGCGCCCGCCTGGTTGGGGGCGGCCATCGAGGTGCCGGACAGCCTGTCATAGCTCTGGCCGGGCACGGCGGAATATATCTCGCCGCCGTGGGAGGTTATCTCGGGCTTGATCCTGAGGTCGGAGGTGGGGCCCCACGACGAGAAGTCGGACATGAAGGGGCCTGCGAGCTGATCGCGGCTGACGAGCAGCTTGCCCGTCTCGTTCTCGGCCAGCTTTTCGCCGTCGGCCTGGGAGATCGAGCAGACCGCGCCCGATCCCTCGCCTATCGACATGGAGATGGTGCCCGAAACGTTGTTGTAGATTATGATGCCGGCCGCGCCCTTCTGCTCTATGGCGACTTTGACCTTGTCCTCGAAGGAGGTGTCGCCCCTCTTTACGAGCACTATCTTGCCCTCGTAATACTCTCTGGGCTGGCTGTAGTCGGAAACTCGGCCGACGCCGGGTATCTTTACATACTCGAATTCATACGAGTCGGGATTGCCGACGGCTGCGAGCACGTCGCTGACGAAATCCCTTGTGGTGGCATCCGAAGCGGAGGCCTCGTTGAAGTATATCAGCTCATCTCCGTAGAGAAGGTAGGGCGTCTTTACGCCGTCGACCGAGGCGACGGAGAGCGCCGCGTCGTATGTCGAGGGCGAACCTACCGTACCCGAATCGGGGTTGGAGGTCAGGCCGTTGCTGCCGTTCTTTTCGGAGGAGAATGTGGCGTTGTAGTCGTTGGAAGCGGCGGCTATGAGCGAGACGCCCGCCTCCTTTATGCTGTCGTATATGCCGTTGACGCGCTCGTCGTCGACCTCCCTCGAGAAGCCGCACGAAGTGCCGAGCGACATGTTTATTATGTCTACGCCGAGGGTGACGCAGTCCTCGAGCGCGGCGAGCAGCCACGAAGTTTTGGCGCCCGCGCTCTCGTCGGAGAACACCTTCATTATGGCCAGCTGCGCGTTGGGCGCAACGCCCGTTATTTCGTTATCCTTGCCGGCAATTATGCCCGCAACGTGCGTGCCGTGGTCGGAATCGATGGGGAACACGTCGCTGTCCTTGTCGGCATAGTCGTATGCGTAGGGTACTTTGCTGCTGACATACACGTCCTCGCCGGTGAGGCCGGCGGTGAACTGGGCCGCCGTGGTGCCCTTTACCATCTCCGAAACGTTGGAGAGGGTGAACCTCGCGTTGTCCGTTTTGAAGTTGGCGACGTCGAAGGCGGTATGCGTGTAGTCGAGGCCGGTATCGAGCACGGCCACAACAACTCCGTCGCCCTGATAGGGCAGGCCGGTGCTGTTGAAGATGCCCGACTCGTACACGTCGACTTCGTTGGTGACGGGCTCGGTGATGGCGGGCTCGTACACCTCGCCAACTATTACGGCCGCCTCGCCGCCGACTGCGGCGTTGACCTTTTCGAAGTCCTTGGCCTTTACGGTTATTTCAAAGCCGCTTAAAATGGTGTCGTAGGCCTCGCCCGCCTCGTAGTCTATGCCTGCGGCGTCGAGCTTGCCCTTGAGTTCTACCGTCTTTCTCGCCGCCTCACGAGAGATGCGACCCGCCTCCACCGAGGCGGCGTATTGGCTGAGCTCCATGTCGGGCTTGGCGTCGTTATAGCTCGAGAGGACGGTGGGCATGTCTATGCTGACGATGAGCGAGATGTAGTCGCCGTCGGCCACGGTGTCGGGCAGGCGGGTGACCACGTCGTCGTCGAAGAACTCGTTGACGTTGGAGTGTATGTCGTCGTTGATCTTTTTGACGGAGCCGCTCTCCGCCCCGGCGGAGAGACCGCCGAGGGGCTGAGAATATACCGAGAGAACTGCTCCCGCGGTGAGGCACGCGGCGCTGAACACGGCCAGCGCGCCCGCCGCTGCTTTTTTGAATTTTATCATTGTATGTACCCTGAAACTTTACTGCCTGTCTAGAAGGGGGAGCCTTACTCCGCCTCTTCCTCCTGCTGCTCGGTTATTACGGCGCTGCCGTCCTTTACGGCGACGGTGAACACCTTGCCCGAGACGGTCACCGTGTAGGTTGAAGTAGCCTCGTCGTAGGTGCTGTCGAGCGCGCCGTATGTGGCGCCGCCGACGCTTATGAGCATGACCTTTCCGCCGCTGACGTCGACGTATCCGCTGCCGTCGGCCGTGTTGTAGGTGGTGACCTCCACCTCGGTGACGGTGACGCCAGTATAGACGGGGATGACTACCTCCCCGGAGGCCGCCGTTCCGCCCGCAAGCTCTATCTTATAGTATCTGGTGGAGAGCACTTTGCCGTTCTTATAGGTCTGCTCCCCGTCCTCGCCGAGCACGGGCTGGCCGTTGCCGTCGGTGACGGCAATCTTTTCGTACTCCCTTGCTATGACGTACAGGTCTTCGCCGATATACCTTATGCTGTCGGCTTCGACTTTCTTGTCGTCCGCCGTGGTGAGGCGTATATCGAATATGGCGCCGAGCTGACCGCCCTCGCTGCCGACGACGCGGCCTATTTCGACCTCTATGCCGTCCTCCGTTGTGAGCTGCTCCCAGCGCACTATCGCGCCGAGGTTGTAGGCGTAAGTTCCGAGATATCCTCCGCCTATCGTAAAGTAGATGGAGTAGGCGTACCCGTCGGGGCCCTCGAAGTCGGCGCGCAGATAGCCCGTAAGCTCGTCGGTGACGTAGGTTATGCCCTCGACCGAGATGAGAGTGCCGTCGAGGAAGTACGCGCCCGTCGACTGACCGAAGGAGGCGTTGAGCACGGGATCGCCCGCTTCGCCGTCCTCGTTGTAGACGGTGGTCATGTCTATCGAGCCGTAGGTGTTTTCGGGAGCCTGCATGCCGAACATGCTGTACAGATAGTACATCATCTGATATGTCGCCGAGGTGGTGTTGTTTATGAGCGACATATTGAGTATTTCGTAGGAGCTGACAGCGCCGACCTCGAGACCGGCATACTCGAGCGTGATATCCATGCGGAAGTATGCGCCGCCCGAAGTGCTGAGCTTGAGGTAGGTGTCGTAGCCGCCCTCGCCGTCGGCCTCCCTGACGACCGTGCCGCGCAGGGACTGCGAGAGCCCGCTGAGCGATACGGAGGCCGTTGCGGTAAACTCGGTGCCGCCCGAAGGCACGAACACGAGATCTTTGAGTTTGGCCTCGACGGGATCCTGTCCCGAGCCCGTGTTGACGAGCACGGGATATTTGTCGGCGGTGGCCTCCTTCCTTTCGAAGGTCAGGCTGTAGCCGTCGTTCATGTAGTAGGTCTTGCCCTCGTACTCCTTGGTGTTGCCGAAGGTGCCGAAGTCGGAGGCGACAAAACCGTACTCGTTGGCTTTGACGTTGTCGGGCTCCTGAGTGTAGATGGTGACGTTGTTGTTGGCGCCGACCTCGTAGTAGCAGCGGGTGTCGCCGTTGAAGATGGCGAAGCCGTACTCGGTGAACTGCAGCGACTCGAGCTCCATGGTGTAGTAGCTCCTCGCCCTCAGCGACACGGGGGTTATGGTGCCCGCGGCCGTATCGTATTCGTACAGAGAGGCGTCCGTGCCCGCGGTATTTACATAGTATAAGAGGTCGTCGGTGATTATCGTGTAGGAACCGTACTCGGCGCTGCCGTACTCATCGTAGCGCCTTACGTTTCCGTAGGCGTCGAGGATGAGGATAGACCAGTCGGTGGGGTCAATATAAGTGGCGATTATGTCCTCGTAGCCGACGACGAACACCCTGAGACCGCTGCCGCTGCCGAGATTGTACACGCCCAGCGTGCCCTCGAGCGTCTTGGCCGCGCCGCCCTGAGTGTAGGACAGCGTATATACGCCCTCGTCGTCGCTGACATAGCTGCCGTTTTCGTCGATATAGTTGCGCTCGGTCTCGCCCTCGTCGTTGTTCTCCGCAGTGAACACCTTGAGTCCGCCGTAGCCGTCGAGCTCGAAGTAGAGGTTCTGAGCGTACTGGTTGTCGAGCAGCACATAGTTGCCGTACTCGGCGCCCCTGACCTTGAAGTCGGTATAGCTGCCGCCCTCGGAGATGAGGTCGAAGTAGATATATCCGTTTTCGGTGTAGAGCGTGAGCGCGCCGTCGGCCACCGAATAGAGGCCCTCGTAGCTGTTGCCGTCGGCGTCGGTGTAAACGGCCGTCGCGCCGAAGCCGTCTATCTGCAGCCTGCCGTAGTCGCCCGAGGAGACGTACATGCCTGCAGGGAGGCTATCGTTGTATATCTCGAAGTAGACGGTCGTGCCGTTGGTGAGAAGGATAAACTTGAAGGTCTTGCCGTCTGCGGAGAAGTTATATATGTCGTAGCCGGCAGAAGTCTGCTCGCCGCTGTCGGCAAACGTGCCCGCATATTCCTGCCCGTCGGCGGTATATACCGCGCCCTTGAGGCCGTCGAAAGCCAGAGTTTCCTCTTCGTCTATCATGCCGTCGAAGGTGACGCGCGACGCCGAATAGGGCATTTGGTCGAGCAGGGTGAAGGTATTGTCTGCCTCGTTGAGGCGGACATAGTAGTATGTGGTGGTGCCGCTGAACTGATCGGTTATGCCTATCGCCAGCACTGCGCCGTCCTCGGCCGAGGACGAAATTACGCCCGTCTGAGCCGCATTGCCGTCTATCTCTATCGTGGCGAAGCTTGCCGTTATGCTCAGCGTATCCTCGCCCGATGTGTACACGCGCGAATAGTTGATGGCCGAGCCGTCCTCAATTTCGGCGGTGTACCAGTAGTTGACGTTGTATGAAGCCGTCGAGGACGACACGACGCCCGTGCCGAACACAACGCTCTTTACCGTTCTGAGGTCGGGCTCGTCCTCTCCGACGTCGATATCGGCGTCGGCGTCGACGGTGACCGCGTTGTAGCTGTAGCGGCCGCTGTTCTCGTCAAACGTGTATGTACCCGAAGATACCTTTACATATTTGCCCGTGCCCTCGTTATATCCGTACGCCGACGCGCTGCCCGAAGCGCTGTCGTTGAGGACGAGCAGGGGCGCGGGTCTGCGGGCCTCGTCGGGAGTCCAATATGTATATTCGATATATCCCGCAGGCCTGCTCTCGAGAGTGTAGTTGTAAACCGTCTCTTCCTTGCCGTCCTCACCGACGCTGCCCGAAGTTATGACCTCGTCGACGATGAAGGCATACTCTGCGCCCTCGGAATAGAAATAAACTATCTCGCCGCCGAATACGGAGCCCGCAACGAGGGTATAGTAGCCCTCGGCCGCCTGTCCGTTCGCGGGAGTATATGTGGCGTTGAAGAGGCCGTCGGTGGTCAGCGTGGAGCCGTCCTCGGCGGTATATGTGCGGTCGTGATCCTCGTCATACACCACATAGAAGCGGGTGCCGTTGACGTTGACGAACTTTGCGGTGAACTGCACGGTGCTGCCGCTTATTACGCGGAAGCCGCCCATGTCCTCGTCCATCACATAGCTGTATGTTGTGGTCGTATCCGAGCCCGTTCCGTATTCCACGTTGCCGAAGCCGTCGAATTCTACAGAGAAGTAGCCCCTGTAATAGACGACGTCGCCTTCGTCGTTTACGGCCGCCCTGAGGACCTGACCTATTTCGGCCTCCTCCTCATTGCGTACCATAAAGCCGTTACTGGTCTCGCCGGTGCTCGTATTGGTGAGGATGACCAGACGAATGGTCATAGTTTCGCCGGTGAGATCGCCGTCGGTGAAGGTTACAACGTAATCGCCGTCCTCATTTATCTCGTAAGTACCCTTAGAATCGTTATAATTTCCCGCTTCATCTATCGTGCGGTAGACGATCCCGACATAATCGGTAAAGTCGAAGAGCAGCCTTATCTTTTCATTGACGCCTCCGCCCACCGAATAATAGACAGCCGAGTAGTTGCCGCTCTGTTCATTGACATATATGAATGTCCTGTTAACGAGGTCGAGCACGCCGTTGAGTTGGAATGTCTCGTCCCACTCCTCCGAGAAGAATGCAAAAGTCTGCGTCTTGTTGTTGTACCTGCCTATAAAGTATCTGTCGCCCCTGCAGAGATAGATATCTTCGCCGGCCTCGTCGAACAGATATATATAGTCGCCGCAGGAATATCCGGCTGTCAGATCGACAGCCTCATATCCCTTTTCCCAAACGCCGTAGAGAGTGCAGTTCCTGTCGGGATAGAAGAGCTGCTCCTCCTCTGCCCCGCCGTCGGAATTATATACTATGGAATCGATATATCCCGTGCCGTAAACGGCCTCGCCGTCGGGAGTTTCCGCCCAGCCCGTGAGGAAATATCCCTCATAGGTATAGTTATGGGGCAGCTTTACGCCCACGCCGTAAACGGCGTCCTCGGTGACAATTTCCGCCGACTCCCCGCCGGGATAGTTGGCGTCGAACGCCACGGTGTACGTCTCCCTGTCGAGGTAGACCTTGAGCACGTTTGCGGAGGCATTTTCGGTGAGCGTGAGTTCAAGCACCTCGCCCTCGTGGCTGACCTGAGTATAGCCCTCCACGTCGACGTCGGCAACAACTTTTGCGCCGACATAGTCGCTGCCCGAGATGACCTCGTCGCTCTTGGTATATCCGTCGAGATCCTCGTCCTGCAGCCATACCTCAATGGTATAACCATACTTATACTGCGCCGTGAGGGTAACGGCCTCGGTCATCTCGTCGTTATGGCCGAGCTCGTTGTCGCCCACGAACCATGCGCCGAATTCGGCGGAACCGTTCTTTACGGGAACATAGTCGGACATGAAGTCGTAAATGACCGAACCGACCTCGCAATAGAGGGTGTTGCCGTCCACTCCTGACAGAGTGCCTCCGTTGAGGTCGAGAGTGATGACGCCCAGCTTCTCCCATGCGGCGTAGAAGGTCTTGTTGCCGTCGGCAGTCACGCTGCCATCGACGGGCTCGCCGGAGAGATCCTCGCTGAGATACCAACCGAGGAATTTATAGCCCTCCTTTTGGGGAGTGGGCAGCTCGTCGTACGACTTGCCCTCCTCGAGCACGACGGCGTCGATGGCGTTGCCGCCGTCGGTGTCGAAGCTGAACGTATAGGTCTTGGGGCCGCACGCGGCGAAGAAGCTCGCAGCGCCGCACAGCACCAAGGATAGAGCGAGCAGGAATTTTTTCATCGAAAAATATTCTCCTTATCCGTTGCTTTACTGTAGTAAATCACAATAAATATTGTATCACTTACACCGCCGCGCTGTCAAATGATTGACATGCGCGGCGGCACATATTTCGTTAATTGAGGGCGTTCTGTTTCCATATCGCATATATGGTAGTATTGCTTGGCAATTGAGCTATCTCCTCTGCGGAGATCTCGCCCTCGGACGCGCCCTCTGCGGTAGACCAACCGGCAAATTCGTACCCTTCGCGGACGGGATCGCCCGTTGCTCCCATAGCAAACGCGTCAAAATTATCGCCGCCGCTTTGGACCGACACAACATATTTACCGTCAGCAGAGAGCACAGTGCCCCACGCCACGGGCAACCGCGAAGAGTTCCAATTTGAATCCCAACCGGCTGCGGGGCCCTCGGCCTGAGCATATATTATCGCCGAACTGCACATGAAGAAGGCATGTTTACCAATGACCTGAACGCTGTCGGGGAGAATTACGCTGCCGAGATAGGTACATCCGCGGAATGCAAAATCACCTATCTCCGCAAGGTTTGCGGGCAATACAAGCGAAGTTATGTTTATCAGACGCGCAAAGGCATAGTCGCCTATCGAAACAAGACTTTCGGGAAGGGATACGGAGGTCACGCTGCGGCATCCGTAAAAGGCATAGTCGCCCACCGCCGTTATACCCTCTCCGAGCTGTATGCTCCGAAGCTCGAAACAATCAAAGAAAGTGAAGTCCTCTATCCTTTCAACGCCGGCCCCGAGAGAGAGCTCCGTAAGGCCGCTGCAGCTGCGGAAGGCGCTGTCGCCTATCGACACAACGCTGTCGGGGACGGACAATGATTTGAGCGCATCGCAATTGTAGAACGCATACCTGCCAATATCGGTAAGCACGTCGCCCATTTCGAGCTCCGCGAGGTTTATGCAGTTATAGAATGCAAACGGCCCGACGGAGGTCACGCCGTCGTTAAAGTTTCCGCCGAAATCAAGACTTGTGATACCTGTGCACCCATAAAAAGCAGAGCGTCCGATGACGGAAATATTGTTTAGGGAAGTCAGACTCAGCTCCTTGCAGCCATAGAATGCAAAATCGGGCAACGACTCTACCCTGTTATTAAAGGTGACGCTCTTTAGTGCTTCGCAGCCATAAAAAGCCGCCTCACCGATATTGAGGACGTTATCGAAGTTGGTTATTTCGGCAAGCATCACATTGCCGTAGAAGGCGTAATCGGCAATACCGCGCACCCCTTCCTTGAGCTGAACGTTCGATTTCGCGACCATCATAAGCTCGGAAAGCGCAGCCATAGCATTGAGGAAGTCGCCTTCGGCGCTATAGTACATATAGGCTACGCCATAGTCGAACCCTTCGTATCCTACCGCCCAATCGCCGGCATAAATCACACCGGACGCGTCCGCCGTGCCGTAGAGCTGCGTTCCGTAAAACGCCATCATTCCGAGATGCTCCACCGAGGCAGGCACCAGATCTTCGGCGTTTTGCGCATTGTTTTCAAGCTTTTCGCACTCATAAAACGCGTAATCGCCTATAGACCTGAGGTTTTCGCAGTCCATTAAATTCACGCGGGTAAGATTTTCGCACTTGAAGAAGGCCCTGTTGCCTATTGTTTCAAGCGAATTGCCAAGGGAGGAAGAAAGCGTAAATGCAGATATGCCGCTGTATGTAAACGCATTGCCTCCGAGATATTTCAATGTAGAGGGAACGACAAATCTGTTTAAATTCTCACAGTTGGCAAATACGGCATCAGCCATTCCGATTATCTTTCTGTCCTCGAGCGTACTGTCGCCGTTTGTGCCGCCCACGTCTACAATATCGCTCATTTTTGCGGAAACAGTCTCTACCAGCCAATCATCGACAAAAACATAAGTCTCGCCGTTTTCAGACGCGTCGTTATAATACCCGGAGAACACGAAAGCATACTGCCCTATACCGGTAAGGCCTTCCGGCAACGTAACATCGCGCAGTTCGGAACAGCCGTAAAAGGCGTTGGAACCGATTTGCGTCATTTCCGCGGGGAGCTCGATCTCCTTGAGCGCAGTACAGTTTATAAATGCCTGTTCGCCCAATGTTGTAAGCTTTCCGCCCTCCGCAAAATTTACGGTCTCAAGCGCCTCGTCCTCCATAAATGCCTGTTTGCCCATATCCTCGAGGCCGGCGCCCAAAGTCACCTCGGTCAGCTCATCCATATCCCTGAAGCTACCGTCCCCCAATGTCTGAACGCTGTCGGGCACTACTATAGATTTAATGGCGGTATTGACAAACGCAGCCTCTCCGATATGGGTTATGCTTTCGCCAAGATCTATTTCTTCAAGCGAACGGCAGTTGTTAAACGCATAGTCGGGAATACTTTTCAGCTCTGCGGGAAGGGAAATATCCGTAAGTTTGGTACAGTTCTGAAATACAGAAACGCCAAGTTCCGTCCCGACGCCGCCGATCGTCACGGATTCCAATCCGGTACAGCTGAAAAAGGCATTGTCGCATATCTTTGTAACGGTATCGGTGATCTCAATATTTTTGGCGCTATTGCTGCCGCGAAAGGCCTTTTCGGCGACCTGCGTTACAGGTTTACCCCTGTAAATACCGCCCAATACGACATCCCCCGAGGAAATGCCGTAGCTGTAGACTTCGTACTCGGTATCATTGTTTATAAGCCTGTACAGGCATCCGTTTTCGGCCTCGCGCTCGAAAGGATAACTGACCCATTCCGATTCGCCATAGGAAGTACCATCGGCCGTAGCACGGAGATACACGTCGTAATCCCCTTCGGCAAGACCCTCGAGCGAATATGTCGTCCTGCGTATTCCGTCATCTTCGGCGACGACCTCGTTGGAATTCGCCTTGGTTATGCGCACCTCGTAGCCGCGCGCAAAGTCGACCGCAGCCCACGACAACACCAGAGAATCGGCGTTGAGAGAGAGGCCTTTCGGCGATTCCAACCTCTGCCCGCCGCATCCGGATACCATAACCAACGACGCCAAAGCCGCCGCTGCCGTTATTGTTGCTACTATCTTTTTCATCTTTATTCCTTTAGACTTCTAAATGCGCCCGTTAACCATCGGTCACTTGCGTACGTCGTCCTCTTCGGATCGCGTTTGGCTTTTAGCCATCTTTCTCTCCCTGATTATCTCATGCGGCCACTTGAACTTGAACTTTCTTACGGCCACATCCAGAAGGAAGAGGATGATAGCTGTGATAAGCAATACCAATCTGGGATCGTACGTCATATCTATAGCGGTAACGAAATCAATAAATATGGCGCTCGGATCGTCGAGAAAAATAACCTGTCCGTTGCCGTCGACCGCCAAAATCTCCATCAGTTCGTCGGGCTCGACGTCGGCCTCGTACGCAGGGTCGTATTCCAGAGAGTACGAGAACGATATATACTTTTCATAGGACGAAACGACCGTACCGTCCTCATTGCACACGTCCAACTCGAGCAGATATACGCCCTGTTCCTTTATTACAAACGTGCATCGGCTGTACTTGTTTGACTCGCCGAGAAATTCGGTAACATATATGCCCTCTAAAGCCGTTTGCCCTTCGGGCAAGCCATTCAACGAAACAGACCGCCCGTCCGTCGACGTGATAGTGCCCTTGACGGTCTGCCCCTCTTCGAGGTCGGCAAATACGCTTAAATTATTGATATAGTTACCCGTACTTATGCTTACGTCAAAATCCGGTATGCCGATATCGGATATCGGCATTATGCTTTTAAGCATATTGAGGATAAATGTTCGTCCGTTGGCGCTGCCGAACACCTCCGACGACCACTCGCCCGCGCCGAGATCGCTCATATACGACCCGACTCTGCCGGCGCCGAAGTTCCACTGAGCGTAGATGGGCACATCGTATTCGCCCGAAAGGACGAGGTAACTCTCATCTCTTACCCTTCCGCCGTAAAAACCGCCGACATACATGTCGACTACATTGGTTTCGACTTCCGTAGTCCCGCCTTCGTCATCCGTCTGCTCTTCCTTGACAAAAGTTATATCTTTCAACAGGTTCGAGGTCTTATCATTTGCCACGGGTCTGAACTTTTCATCGTTTATCGCGGTTATCTCATCGGAACTGAGATCGCTTTGTATCTCGTTTGTAAGATCGGCGCCGCTGTAAACGCAATATGTCCTGCTGCCGTATTCCTCGCCGCCGGCGGCATCGCACATTCTCTGCATCTGCTGATCTACTTTGCCGCCGTCCTCAACATTGATGCCGACAAACGACAGTGACAGGCCTATATTCTCATGCGCGTTTCTTATATAGCTTAGATACTCATCTTCCTGATCTTCTTGAACTATACCGTCGGAAATGATGATAATATGCCTGCGCGCCACATTTTCTACCGCCGACAACGCGTCTATGGCCCTTCTTATTGAATTGGTATAGACTGTTCCTCCGCCGTAATCGGTGAGTCCGGCAATGGCGCGCCTTATCTCGGCGTCGCGCGTACGGCTCGTCATCGGAAGGACCAATGTGTAATTGTCGTCGAGCGTCATTAAGCCTACATAATCTCTGTAATCGAGAGCGTCGAGGCAAGCGTACGCACCGCTCCTCGCCGCGTCCAGCATCGTGCCGTCATTCAATTCGCCGCTCATCGAGCCCGAAGTATCGACCAAAAGCATTACGGCTATCGGCGGCGTATAATTTATTACCTCAACAGGCAACATTGTCTGCAGCGTAGTGGAAAACATGTCCGTCCTGTTATAGGCATGAGCTTCTCCGTCCTTATCGTCGCCGCCAACGGTCAGAAGTCCTCCGCCGTAGTCGTAGACATATGAATATAGGAGATCCATAAAGCCGTCGGGCATATCATATTGATTGATATTATTCAATATGACCTCGTCATACGCGCACAATTCGGATATGTTCTGCGGGATTTCCGCCCCGTCATCGCCAAAATCAAGCCTGTTGACGGTATATCCTTCGGATTTGAGAAGTTCGATAAGATCGGTGGACTGTTCGGTGTTACCCGTGATGGTAGTATCCTCTACCAGCAAAACGTCGTTGAATGTGTCGAGGTAGTAATATGAACAGAATACGTCGTTTTCTTCGAGTTCGTCGTTTACACTCTCGATATCGAACAACAACTCATGCAACCCGGTATCCGCAAAAGTGTACTGCAACTCGAAAGTTCTTGTACCCTCCACCAGCTCTATCTGCTGCGATGCGGCCTCTTCCGCATCGTTGTCGTACACTCTGAGAACGGCGGAACAGGGCACGGCGCTGTTAACCGTGTATTTTATGGTTATCTCTTCACCGACGTCGAAATGATAATCGGGGTATTCTACCGAAATCACCTGAGCGTCGCTTTCAGGAAAGGACGAACCGATATGAACGGTGTCTACCCTTATGCCGCGCGCCGCAATACCTTTAATGACATCGCGCGCCTCCTCGTCCGTCTCCTTTGCGTCGGTGATGAGCACGATTTTCGCCGTGGCGGGATTTTCAAATTTTTCTGCGGAAAAGGTCAGTGCCGCAGCTATATCCGTGCCCGTAACGTCGGGCAGATCGGCATTTAAATACTTATTGTATATTTCATCTACCTCGTAGGTAAGGGGAACGGAGTATATCTGATCGAAGCCAAAGGAAACTACGCCGATCCTGAATCCGTCGTACCTGCCCACGGCCAACGCGTCCGACAGAAAGGCGTCTCTCTCGGCCGAGCTGTCCTCATCCTCGGAGTTCGACACATCGACCAAAAAGATAACTTCGTTGGAGTCGTTGGGGATCTGATAATCAAAATGCATTCCCGAAAGCACGGCAACGCACAACACGCCGGTTATACAATGCAGAACAAGGGAAATTATCCTGTTGCGGTTGCGCCTGAACCTTTTATTTACTCTGAAATGAAGGATGAGCGCAATGCCGACTATGGGGATAATGAGCAGCAAAAGCAGCGGATATGTAAATTGTATGGAAAAATTTAACATTTTTATCCTCCGCTATCAGACATTTGCCCTATACTGCAGCAACCACTCGATAAACAGCAAAGCGACGAACGCCGACGCAATATACAGTATCAGATCATCGTAATACTCGTACTCCTGCTGTTGCAGCAGGGGATTAAAGAAGGAGTCCGCCACGCGCGCTATATTGCTTTCCGCCGACGGGATCTTGACAAATATCTTTTCGACCACCGTTTCACCGAAGTCGGTGACTTGAGTAAGCGTATATGTGCCGGGCAGATCGAGTTCGAGTTCGGCAGGAAACTGATTGAAGGTAGTGCCCATTTCGTCCAAGCCTCCGCCCGTAACGGTCAGAGAGGAGCCGCGCGATCTGAGAGATACGCTTTCGTATACGGAAAACGCATTACCCGAAACCGTGGCCGGCATAAAATACTCCATGATATTATAAAACAACAAAGAGAAGTCCTTAAATCGAATAGTAATATTGGAATAGTGAACGCTGAACATTACCGCTATAACCTTCGATGCGCCTTCATTCTTTACAAGCATAAGAGGATCGCCGCCGGCACTCAGTACCGTATCATAGCTTCCATCATAAGACAGCAGGCTGCGATAGAGCGAGACCGTGATATTTGCAGGAACGATATTCTTTAATAAAGCATGTTCAGGCTGTTCTGCCTGAAGGGGAAGCCCCTGTCCTCCGTCCCCCGAGCCGATATAATTTTCATAATTGCCCGCTTTTAAACCCGAATCCGAGGGAAACTCGTTCTCGGCGTCCCATAAAATCACCACACCGTCCTCGGGCATGACGGACGGCATTATATGTTCATAGATATATACGTCATACCCGGAAACGGGCATATTAGCAGTATCCGAACTTGAATTGTATTCGTGAAGCACAATATCCCATGCGCCAATATCATTATAGTAATTGGTAAGAGCGGCTATTATGGCAGGGAAAAAGGTATTAGGTTGATTGCTGACATACATTACGTCAACAACGGGTCTTTGTCCGCCGAAAATAGAAAAACTATTATCGAGCATGAACGCGTCCTGCCCGTCAATAGACAGCAGTATCTCGCTGAACGCATAAAAGCGGGTCGAACTGTCTATCTGAATGATATTGATATTGTCAACGTCCTCAAAAGCGTCATCCTCTTCGCTGCCGCTTCTGAATATTATCGTAGTTGTCTGATCTCTGAAACACCTTATGTTTGACGCAGTAAGCTTGATATCCGAAGTGACTCCGTTGCCGCCGGAAGAATATGCGCCGTTTACGTTTGCCGTCAAAGTTACAAGGTCATCCATCCCCCCATAATATCCCACTTCAACATAAATGGAATACCAGCCGTCCTCAAGTACTGCGTATGCATCGAGAATACCTGCGTTATACTCCCCCTCCTCTTTCACGTCGACACATTCCACGCCATCCGGAATATAGCTGTATTCTGTGTCGGTATATAAATATATCTCGGCATTGGGATTATCGGGAACGATCTCCTCACATTTTGCCATTGCGGCGTCGATATCCGCCGTGCCGTAGGAACAGCTGTCAGTTTCGAGCAGTTCTTCAAGTTTTTCATTCAGGATCTCCCGCCTTTCGGAGGTGATCCTCTGTTCAAGCACCTCGGGCGCGTCGCCGGCAACTATCACAGTCACATACCCGCTCGCCGCAAACGTTTCGGCCGCCAGATCCATTGCCCCGTAAACGGCACGCTCGAAGCGCGTTTCGTCGTCTATTCCCGCGCGCATACTTGCGGACGAATCTATGACGGCGATGACTTCGGGCTCGCTGACTATCGCGCGAGTGACAAGGGCAGGCTGCGCTATGGCGAGGCCGCAGGCCGCAAGAAAGAGTATCTGACATAAAATGAGCAGCAAATTGCGTAACTTGCTGATCGGCACTCTCTTTCTCTTCAATTTTAAGCTGAGCTTCCACACATATGTGCTGGAAATGTATTTCTGCTGATAGTTGGGCCTGATTATGTATATCAGCAACAGCACCGCCACCGAAAGCAGCGCCAACAGGCCGAGGGGTAAGAGTAACGTCATGACAATATACCTGTTCTGAAAAACTCTCCGAAAAGCACCTTTTCTATAGCGGCCTGCGTAGATACCGATATGAAGTCCACGCCCCGCCTCGTACAATAATCCTTTATGCCGCTTATGAGGCCGCCGAGCGCCTCCTCATACGCCTTCAACATGCTCGATGTTATCTTTATCTTCATGTTTCTCGGGTCGGAAATGTCCCCCGCCTCTGCGTCGATGAGGTGCACTCTGCCGTCGTAGGAGGGGTCTATCTCGTCGGGCGCCAGCACCTGAATGAGCATTATCTGCCTCTTTTTATACAGCAGATAGTCCACCGCCTTCTTCCAGTCGCTGTCCGTGAAGAAGTCGGAGATGATGACCGTCAGCCCGTTCTTGGTGCCCGTGTCCGCGCAGTTGGCGATGCACGCCTCTATGTCCGTATCGCCATCGAACACGGCCTCGCCCAAACTGCCTATCGCCCTGAAGAAGGCCGTTTTGCCGACTATGGTACCGAAGGGATTTTCGGCGCGGTCGCCCCTCATCAGATTGAAGGTGACCTTGTCCATGTTGTGAACGGCCAAAAAGCCGATGGCGGCGGCTGCCGCCACGGCGTACTCTCCCTTTGCGGGATTTTGCTTACCCATCGAGCCCGAGCAGTCCAGAAAGATCTGCACCTGCATCTGCCTTTCGTCGGTAAACAGTTTTAAGAAATGTTTTTCGAATCGGCTGTATAGGTTCCAGTCTATGCGGCGGATATCGTCGCCGAGCTGGTATTCCCTGTAGTCGGCAAACTCTACCGTCTGGCCATACGTCGTAACGAGGTGCTTGCCGCCGAAGTAACCGGTGAGGTTGGACTTCAGGTTAAAGGCAAGCGCCTCGAGCCGACTGAAAAACTTGTCGTTTAAGTAAGTTCCTTTCATGTAAAATCAACCGAGGGATCGGGCCGATCAGTCCTTGCCCTGATACTTCTTTCTGACCTCTTCCACCACCTGAGCGATGATGTCGTCGGGGGTGACGCGGTCGGCCACGGCCTCGAAATTGAGCTTTATCCTGTGACGGAGTACGGGGAAGGCGAGCTCGTTGATGTCGGCATATGCCACGTTGAGCCTGCCCTTAATGAGGGCCATTACCTTGGCCGCCGAAATGAGCGACTGGCCCGCGCGGGGGCTGGCGCCCATCCTTATGTACTTCTTGGCCGCCTCCGACGCGCACTCGCCGTCGGGATGGGTTGCCGAGATGAGGATCATGGCGTACTTGAGCACCTCGCTTGCAACGGGGATATGGTTGGCCGTTTCGCGCATCTGAAGGAGGGTCTCCTTGTCGCAGGCGCACTCGGCCACCTCGGCCATGGTCTTTTGGGTCATGTCGACTATCTGAACGAGTTCGTCTATGCCGGGATTGGGCACGTTGACCTTGAACATGAAGCGGTCCATCTGAGCTTCGGGCAGGGGATATGTGCCGTCCTGCTCGATGGGGTTCTGGGTAGCGAGCACGAAGAAGGGCTCTTCGAGGGGACGGGAAACACCCATTACGGTTACGGTATGTTCCTGCATGGCCTCGAGCAGCGCCGACTGAGTTTTGGGAGTGGCGCGGTTGATCTCGTCCGCGAGGACGATATTGCTGAAAATGGGGCCGGGCTGGAACCTGAATTCCGAGTTGCCTTTTTCGTTTTTGACTATGATATTGGTGCCGGTGACGTCCGCGGGCATGAGGTCGGGCGTAAACTGGATACGCGAGAAGGGCAGGTTGAATACTCTGCCGAGCGACCTGACGAGGCGGGTCTTGCCGACGCCGGGCACGCCCTCGAGGAGGACGTTGCCGCCCGCGATCATGGCGATGACCGCGTCCTGAACGACCTCGTGCTGACCAATGACGTCCCTTGCTATCTGATCAAAAATATTGTTGCACTGTTTGCAAAATTGCTCGATACTGCTTTCAGTAACCATAATAGATATTTTTTCCTCTCGTTTTGGTTTTGTCTTTTTAACGTTTGATTATATCCATGTAATCTTCGATGATGCCGATAACCCCGTCGGAGATCCCGGTATCGCCGCTTATCTCGTCCTGGGCCGCGCCATAGGCGTCGTCGTACATATCGCCGTAGTAGATCTTGCCGTCGATGACCTGATTTTCGGGATTGCTCGTGCCGCCGGAGCCTTCGCCGGGATCTTGCTCCTTATCGCCGGGAGCGTCCCCGTCTTCGTCGCCCTCCTCGCCATCGCCGCCGGGCTTACCGGGATCGCCGCCCGGGCCGCTTCCGCCATCACCGATCGGGACGGGCAATTTACCCGACCCATCCTGCTCTGCCTCGATGCCGTCTTCTTCGACAAGGATAAACACGGCAGTAAGCGTTCTGTCGCAATCCACGCCCTTATCGGCACGATAGGCGGAATCGACGCCGTCCGACCAACCGGCAAACATCCATTCGCCCTCTTCGTCCGTTACGGGAACGGCGCGAACAGCGCCGGCTGTCGTACCCTCGGTTACCTGCTGCGACAATATGAGCTCGCCATTCTCATCAAAATCAAGGCCCTGAATGGTACCGGAGCCTTCGATTTTATAGGTAATGGTATAAACATCGGGCGGAACTTCTTCACCTGCAAGCAGCTCGGCGCCGCTGGGAATTATGCCGTTCGCGCTGAGCGCGGAGACGGTAGTGGTGCCCGCGCCTATAACAAAGGCCGCCGACAGTCCGACAACCAAAGCGGCTGAAGCAACCGCAAACGAAATCTTTTTCCCCTTCGAGCCTCTGAGGGCAGATACTGCCTCGGCGCGCTGAGCGCTTATAATAACGTCCTCGCTGCCGCGGAACTCAAGCATGGTGACCATTCTTTCGTCGAGGCCGAGTTCTCTGTCGACCCTTCTCGCGACCGATTTTTCGGTGGGACGGAACAAGACAAAATACAGCACGGGGGCGGTAACGACGGCAACGCCGGCGAAAATGACGGCCAACAGCCATACCATATCGAATCCCACCATCCAGAAAACAACGGCCGAAACCGCCACGCAGCAGAGCGCGGCGAGCACAGCATAGAGGAAAGATCTTATCCATCCTTCGAGCACAAGCTGTGCGCGGTACTTGTTCATAAGTTCATGCATAGTGTTTTCCTCCTTTATATGATTATATAATCAATCTATATACTATTATATAATCAATTATATCACTAAATTTTCATAAAGTAAAGCGATAAAGAGCAAAGGAGGGCCTTCGGCATGTAAAAACACGCCGAACGCCCCCACTTTTTTAGTTATACTGCTTATAAGATATACTTATCTTATTCGCCTTGTTCCTCCTCTTCGGGATTACCGTAAATGTCGCCGCCATACACGATATGATACTCTATCTGTGCATTGCAGCCCGTCATCCAACCAGTCCTCCAGTCGGTGCCTGAATCGGCGGCATACATATAGATGATGACCTTCTGATCTTCGGTCCACCCCGTGAAAGCGCTGCTAAATACGGTTATTATCCTTGCATGC
The DNA here is from genome assembly GCA_944358655.1 of uncultured Clostridia bacterium. Taxonomy (GTDB): domain Bacteria; phylum Bacillota; class Clostridia; order Christensenellales; family Borkfalkiaceae; genus Coproplasma. The sequence goes on from CALVRO010000004.1 coordinate 81,869, forward strand.
AGAGTGATAGATTCCATCTGCGTGCAACCCTGGAACGCCGAAGTGATACTCGTTACAGATTCGGGAATGGTTACACTCTTCAATCCGGAATTACCAAACATAACTATAGGAATAAGAGTTATCGCATCATTGAACAGCACAGACTCTATTGAAGAACAGTTTTCAAAACAGTTCGTTGCATCGGATATGTCGGGCATATAGCTGAGATCGACAAGACCCTGCTTCTGTTCGCTGAGTATCTTCATTTCGCCGTTTTCATCGAGTTCATACACCCACACATTTCTGAGCGAGGTACAGCCTGAGAACATATGTGTACCCAACGATGTAAGCGTAGAAGGAATGTAGACGGTCACAAGATCCTTGCAGTTCTCGAAAGCATATGAGAAATCGTAGTAGCCGCCGCCGACAGCAGTTGTCGGAATAACTACTTCCGTCAAACCGGTGTTCGCGAACGCTCCTGCCGACGAAGTACCCTCTATGGCGGTAAGCCCTTCGGGCAGCGTAACCTTCTTCAGGTTGGTTTGATTCATAAATGCGGCACGAGGAATCTTTTTGACGTTTTCGCCCACGACCAATTCGGTAATGGCGCCGCAATCTTTAAACAGAGGATAGCCGCTGCTGTATGTAGTAGTAACATTTATCGCATTGTAAACTACCTTAGTGAGCGCAGTGCATCCGCTGATCGTTGAGAGCGTAGTGACGTTTTCGGGTATGGTTATCGACTCGAGCGCCGTGCAGTTGTTAAACGCACTGCTGAGGCTTGTAAGAGTTGAAGGCAGAGATATCGATTTGAGGGATGTGCAGTTATCAAACGCATTATTGCCTATACTCGTAACACCTTCGGGAATGACAAGGCTTTCAAGCGACGAGCAATCCTCAAACATATAGCCGCCTATATATGTAGTTCCGACAGGAATTGTAACCTCTTTAAGCGAACTACACCCCGAGAAGATCGAACTGGCGTAGGCTTTAAGTATAGTCTTCTCGCCCAAAACTATCGACGTGATGGACGAGCAACCTTCAAACAAAGAACTGGGCAGTTCCTTTAAGCTTTCGGGAAGAGTGACCTTGCCGTCCTCGCCGTGAATGGTTCCGTCGGCGTCGATATATTTAACCGTTGTAAGATTTGCGCAATCGGCAAATGCCGATATACCTATCTCGGTGAGGTTATAGGGAAGAACTATCGTTGTGCCCTCGTATCCCGCAAACAAGCGCGAAGTCGTAAGCAGTGTTTCCTCACTGTCTGCGGCAGGTTTGATGACTATTTCACCATCGAAGAATGTGAAGCAGTTAGACGAAAGCTGATCGGGCGTGAGAATTATTTTTGTTATATTGCTGGTATTGAGCGCATATCCGCCGATCTTCGCACCGACAAACTGAGTAAAATCAAACTCTCCGCCAATCGATCCGGGGATATAGGTAACAACACCGCCCGCAGAAGCCAACGCACCGAGCTGAGTGAAATACGCCGTATTTCCGCTCTCAACGGTGACAGAGCCGCAATTTATAGCATTTTGGCCTATTGTTATGACAGATGCGGGAATAACGAGGCTGTCGATACCGCAGTTGAGGAACGCCTGGTAACCTATCGTCTTGAGACCGGCAGGCAGAGTGAGTTCGGTTATCAACTTCGTGGCGAGGAATGCGCTGTCGCCTATGCTTGTGATACCGGCGGGCAACTTAACCTTGCCGTCCTCGAGGTCATATGTCTTGTTTGTTGCGGAATATGTGCCTATTGTTGTGAGCACCTCGCAGTGCGAGAACATGCTTGCAGGTATGGAAGTAAGCTCTGCGGGAATGACGACCGACTTGAGCGCCGTACAGTAGGTAAACGTTCCGGTGTTGGTTGCCGTGGTGAGATACTCGGCCGAAGTAAGCAGATCGCAATATCCGAACACGTTGGTACCTATTGTAGTGACCGTTGCGGGAACGACCACTCTTGTAAACGCCGTTTCGTAGAATGCCTGATTACCGAGCGTAGAAACAGACGCAGGCAGCGTCAGCTCGCCCTCTTCACCATAGATATTGTTTGCCTGATCGGTATACTGCACCGTTTTGAGGTTTATGCATCCGTCGAATGCGCTCCTACCGATATTGGTGATCAAATTACCAAGCACAACTTTTTCAAGCAGCAAGCAATCGGCAAACGTGGAAGCTGTTGTTGTAGCGTTTGTGGCCGTACCTATCTTGGTGACGCTTGCGGGAAGCGTTATCTCCTTCACGGCCGTATTCTGGAAAGCATAGTTGCCCAAAGTTGTGAGCGACGAAGGCAGCGAGAATACACCCTCCTCGTTGCGCGTAGTGTTGCCGTTATTTGTTATGTCAATTATCGACAGCGACACACAGTTCTGGAAAGCGTAATTGTTGATCTCGGTGAGGCTGCTGCCGAGAACTACTCTGTGCAAGCTCTCGCAGCCGGCAAATGTATATGCAGATGCCGCGGTACCTATAGCCGTAATGTCGGGCATTATCACCTCGGTAAGCGAAATGCAATTCCTGAACATGTAGTTACCCAACTCGGCTGCGCACCCGGTGAGATCGACATACTTAAGCTGCTCGCAGGCCGAGAACACATAGGTTCCAAACTTATCAACATTGTTTGCAATAACAACTTTTTCAAGACCTGTCTCGGAGAATGTGTAGTTACCGAAAGTAGTCAGCGACGCGGGTATGGTTGCCACGTTCTCCTCTCCGACTACAGCATCCTTTTCGCCGTAATACTGAACGGTCTTTAACGCAAGGCAGTCGCGGAACACATATGTACCGGTTTCGGTAATATATTGCGACAATACCACCTTTTTAAGGCTTGCGCAGGCGTCGAACATGTTATTGGACAACTTTGTCACGCCCTTGAGATTGAGGTAGGCCTCCTGCACCTTGGAGTTCTTGAACAGGTTTGTTCCGAGAGAGGTGAGATTTTCGCCGAGAGTGACCTTGGTTATAGCCGTCTCCTGGAATACGCTATTACCAAGCTTAACCACGGAAACAGGGAGCACGACCTCGTTGTCCTCACCGACAATCGTCTTGTTGGAGTTGGTGTAATACCCAACCGTTGTGAGCGCGAGGCATCCGTCGAAAGCCGTATTGCCTATTTCTTCAAGGCGCTCGCCGAGCACTATCCTTTCAAGCCCCGAATCCTGGAAAGCATTGGCGTTTATCTTGGTTACATACCTTGCATCTATGCTCTTGAGCGAAGTGCATCCCTTGAACATACTTGAAGTTATCTGCCCGAAGGCCTGACCGAGCGTGACTTCTGCAAGTGCGGTACAGCCCGAGAAGAGAGTCGATCCGCCGCTTGAATACGTTGCATTGATCGTTGCTTTGGTCAGATTCACACAGTTATAGAACAAATTATTGCCGATCGTTGTGACAGATGAAGGAATGGTCACCTCGGTAATACCCGAATATGAGAACGCCTGTAAACCTATGGACGTTACGGTGTCGGGAATAGTTACCGCGCCGAGGTAGCTGCAGCAGGTAAACGCATAGTTGCCGATCGACTTAAGACCGAGATCCTCTTCCTTGACTTCGGGATGAGCTTCCGCATACGCCTTGATATCCGCCTCGCTTGCAAACTGAATGGTCTGCAGGCTGCGGCAGTTTTCGAAGGCATAGGCGCCTATCTGATTGAGCGAAGCGGGAAGCACGAGCGTCTTTATGGTATTCTGCCCGGCAAAGGCCGAGGCGGCTATTGCCGTTATACCCTCGGGTATGCGATATGTGCCGTCGCTGTTCTCGCCGAGAACATAGCCGTAAGCGCTGTAAATGGTGGTACCGTCGATATCGAGGACGAGGGGCGATCCGTTGGGGTCGAGCTTGAAGTCTGTTCCCGTAGCAGGAATTACAAGTTCGGTAATAAAGCTTGTGCCCGAAAGTACGGCAGTCAAGTTTTCGATATATGTGGCGAGCTCAAGCTTGGTAAGATCGTAGCAGCGGTTGAAAATGGTTGTGCCTAACTTGACGGTCTCCGCAGTCGATTCGGGGAACTTGAAGGAGGTTATCGCCGAATCCTCGAAGACGCGATTGCCCATCGTTGTGAGATCGCTGCGCTGAACGCCGTCCTTGTCGGCCTTAGTGAGCATCTCCACCGTTGTAAGATCGCGGCAGGAAGCAAACGCTACCAAATCGAGCGTCTGTACCGTGGCGGGAATCTTTATAGAGGTAATACCAGACCCGTAGAACGACATCTGCCCTATGCCCGTCAGGACGACGCAATTTTCAAGATTGACAGATTTAAGCGTCTTTAAACCGTTGAACAAGTAGTCCGGTACTTCGGTCAACTGACAATTTTCGGCAAACGTTACGGTAGTAAGCTTGTCGCAACCGTAGAACACTCCCCATGTGGATTGACCGGCCTCTAACGTGGTCAGCGATGAAGGGAAATATATGCTGGTGATTGTGCTTTCCGAGAAAGCGAGCACTCCTACTTTGGTAGTGCCTTCGGGAAGCACGACATCGCCTAAAGAGGTATTGACAAACGCATTATTGGATATTACAAGGCCGTTGGCGTTTTTCTGCGCAAATTTGACCTCGGTGAGGTTGACGGCGCCGACAAAGGCATACTGCCCTATATTTGTGACCGTCGAAGGGATATTGATAGATTTGATTCCTATAATATCCTCGAAGCCTTGCAGCGTTCCGCTTTTCGCATTGCCGCTACTGAAGGCATACGCACCTATTTTTGTAAGTCTTTCGGGAAGAACTATGCTCTTGAGAGAAACGCATCCCGAGAAGGTGCCATAATATGTGGTAAAGCCTGTGCCGCTTGACATTGTGCCGTCGGCAATTTCAAGGGGCGCCGTTCCGCCGTCCTCAAACGTGACGGTTTCAAGATAGAGGCACTTATAGAAAGCCTGAACGCCTATCTTGGTTACGGTATTGGGGATAGTTATCTCCTTGATAAGCGTTTCGGCAAACATCTTATCGGGTATTTCGGTAAGACCCTGAGGAAGCCTTAAAGATTCCAAAGCGGATTCGGCCGAGTAATCGGTCGCAAACACGGCCTTGCCGAAAGTGAACTTCTTGCCCTCTTCCAGATTGCCGAATACTATTCTGGTTATACGGGAGCTGTTAAAGAACGCCGCGTCCCTTGTGGAAGATACAGTATCGGGCACCGTAATAACCCCGTTTTCGCCTTCATTGAGGTAGGGCGAGAATGCGAGCACGGAATAATCGCCCTCGTCGTCCTTTTCATAGAGGACGTTTTGAACGACGCCGAACTTCTTGCCTCCGTCATTCATCTTGATCTCGGCAAGATTTTCGCTGTTATAGAAGATATTTATTGCCGTGGTGTAAGCCGACATGGTAGAGATATCTTCAAACCCATCGCCGACCTCTTCCAAAGTTGTAGGCAATGTTATTGTTTTGAGACGCGAACAATTCGCGAACGCCATATCGCCTATTGTTTTTACGCCCTCGGGCACAACAAAGGAAGTGAACCCGTCGCAGGAATAGAATGCATAGGCGCCTATACTTACAGTCCTTTCGGGCAGAGTAATGGAGGTAAGCGCGTCGTTTCCGTAGAATGCGCGGTCGCCTATCGTCAGCTCTACCTGCTGAGCCCCTGCGGGAGTTTCGGTGAAGATAATTTCCTCTATACTTGCATTTTTATAGAAAGCATTATCCTCTATAACCTTGACATTCGGCCCGATAACCACCGTTTTAAGGTTCTCAGCCGCCGCAAAAACGCCTGTACTGATCACCTCGACAGTATCCGGAACAGTATAGCTGGTTGTTTGAGGATCGTCAAAATAATAGAGAAGTCTCTTGCCGTCGGCGCTGAGCAGAGCGTCACTGCTGACGAAGTTATCGTTTGCGGGATCGACCTCAACGCTATTAAGATTGGAAGATCCGAAGATAGCTATGATGTTTATTTCCTTAACATTCGGCCCTATGATAAGCGATTTTACATAACCGGTACCCACGTCGGCATCGGTAAGGAAAGCGCCGTCGGCATAATCTATCTCTTCTCTCGAAGCGTTTACCGTGACGGTGAAGAGATGGGATGTTGCGCCGAAAGCATGCGCTTCGAGCGTGACAAGGTTGGCGGGAAGAACGACTTCGCTAAGGCCGGTGCAGCTGTAGAAGGCATATTCGCGGATAATAAGGTCTGCGCCGTCGGCATCGTCTTCGAAAAGAAGCTTGGTAATGCCCGAACAACCGCGGAAAGCTTCCTTGCCAATTTCCTGAACTTCGGCATGGATCTCTACGCTTGTGATGTTCTTGCACCCGTAAAACGCACTCTCGGCTATTACCCTGACGCTGTCGGGAATAATAACGGCCGTATCGCGGTATCTGGGGCAATAGAACAGCGTCTTACCGCTATCGGTGAGTATCATGCCGTCCTCGGAAGTGTATTTGCCGCCTTCACCGGAGATATTGAGCTTTTTAAGCGTTACAACGTCCTGGAATATCGCGTCTCTTATCTCGGTTATACGCGAGGGCAGAGTGAGCTCGGTTATGGAAGCCACATGTTCGTAATTGTAAGTCGAACTCGTAGAGCCGAGAAGCTGCGCAAACGCTTCGTCGGCGATAGTAAGAGGCACTTCCTCTTTATCTTCGGGAGTCTCCTCGAAAACGACCGAAGTTATCGCGTCGCTGGCGAACGCCCTGTACCTTATCTCCTTAACGGTATAGGGGATATATATAGTGGAGACCTCGGTAGATTTAAATACGTACTGAGGAATGATCTGCACGCCTTCGGGAATGTGCACTTCACCCTTTATGCCGCGAGGAACAAACACCAACTCGACGCCAGCGTTTACATTGGAAATATCCTTTTCGCGGATAAGCAAGCCGTCGTCCGACGAGCTGTAATAGACCTCGTAGGGTCTTTCGGTCCCCATCTCATCCTTTGCGTTATAGATAACAACCGACTTAAGATTATTGCATCCATAGAACGCAGATCCCGATGAACTTGAACCCTCGCTGCTGACAACTATACTTACTATACTGTCGGGGATCTCTACGGTCTGAAGGTTGGAACAATTGGCAAAGCATCCCGCCTCAACCGTGGTTACGGGCAAATTGTTATATACGGCGGGAACGCGCATTTTCGTCATCATCCTGGAACCTGCGCCCTGGCTGACCGCATAGGCCTTTTTACCCGTTTCCGTAGGATGATTTATCTCTCTGAATGTGTATGCATCGATCCATGTGGCATAGAGAGTACTTGCCTCTGCAATATCCCACACGAACAATCCGTTGCCGTCCGGGTCGGAAACCAAAGTATCGTTACCCTGAACTCTCCAACCGTTGAAGGCCTTTTCGGCAATAGCGCTGTTCGGAACGGCAAACTCAAACTCCTCACCATATGTTACCTTGATGGTGATCGTGTTCGTGCCGTCGCTGAACGCGCCCTCTTCGGCGGGAACGACGAGTTTTACTTCGTACTGGTTAGCCGTCCATTGCGCATAGTAGGTAGTATCGCCGTCGAAAATTCCGCCGGACGTCACGGCCTGACCACCCGTGAGGGCGGTGGCCCACGTTACAAACGTGTATCCGGTGCGATCGACCTTTTCGGGAAGAGTGATGGTGTCGCCGGCGACATAGAACAGCTCTGTTTTGTTTATACCGTCGCCGTGATCGAGCGTCAGCGTCTCGGCACTGACTGTTATCTTTTCCCACGCGGTGATCTTGTCGTCCTCGTAGAAGCCGACTTCGATAGTATTGGTTCCTGCCTTGGTGAGCGTTACGGGGCATGTAACTACATTGCCGACGTTAACTATCTCGCCGCCGTTTATCCTTACGCCGTATTCAACAGCGCCTATGACCGAGTTCCAGCTGATCGCCCCTCCGTCATACTCCAGACCGGTAATTGCACGGGCTATGGTCTGCGCAGAGGATTTGAAGGAAGAATTTATCGCGTCGGCGGCGACGGCCTGGACGGTGACGACGATATCGTCTAATTCCTGACCGCTGAGGTCTATCGAAGCGGAAGTTACGGTTTGTACCTTGCCGTTTATGGTGACGGTGTAGCTTATGGCGTCCTCGACCTCGTCCCAGACGATGCTGTTGCCCGAGGCGCGGATGTTGGAAGGCGTTGCAAGCCTTGTCTTGTTATAAGTTGTCTGAGCCGCCTCGGGAGAGAGCCAGCCGTGATTATAAGGCGTGACCGAAATTTCGAGCTCGCCGTAGTATTTAGAAAGATCTACGGAGTTTTCCTGATTGGCATTGACCGTGACAGAGTCCGTCGCATCGCCGCTCTTGACCGTGACCTTATAGCTTTCGGCATTTTCGACTGCCGTCCATGTAAGCTTATCCGTGGCGCTGTCCACGCTCACCGCAGTTGTGCCGAGGGTGCGCTCGAAGGAGTACTCGGCGACAGAGTCGACGTAGCCTTCGGCCGTCGCCCTGACGGTGAACTTTATGGGGCCGCTCTCCATATTGCACTCGGAGAAGTCGTATGCGGCGCCCTCGAGAGAGATCTCGTTGGTGTTGTGAGCGGGGTTGTCGCAATCAACGCTGATATAGTAGGCGGTGGCCCCCGCGACCTCGTTGAATGTGAGGACGGAACCCTCTACGCTGAAGAGCGAGACCCTTGCGAGGCCCTTATTCTTATAATATGCCGTGGCCGTTTTGCCGTTGACCGTCAGCGTGACGACATAGTCGCCCGCGGCCTGAGCAGAGAAGTCGAGCGCCATGCTCGTGCCCGATTCGGCGCGGTCGTTGACAATCTTGTCGCCGTCCGGGCCGGTGACCGTCAGACGGTACTGAGCGCCCACGCCGGCAGAGCTCCAGCTTATGCCCGTGCCGTTTACCGAAAGGGCGGGAACGTCGCCCTCCCATACGGCATAGAGCGTCATGTTCTCGTCTACCGTCTGTCCGTCGGCCACTTCGGCGGTGAGCTTTGTGCCGTCCTCGTAGTCGCTCGTCCACCAGCCGAGGAACTGCTTGCCGTCCTTTGCCTCAAGAACGGGGAGCATGGAGTCGAACACCTGCTTGCCCGCGGTCTTTACGTCGGCTATGGTCTGTCCTGCCGAGGCGGCGTCGAACGACAGCGTAAATTCGCCCTCCGCCCGCGCAACGTAGCGGGCATAGAGCTTGATATTACCCGTTATGGGAGTATTTTCAAAATCAAAGGCCTTTGCGAAGGCCGCGTCGGAATACCAGCCGACGAATACCTGACCAGTCTTGGTGGGGTTGGCGGGCTTTTCAATCGTTCTGCCGTTTATTACTTTGACTTCGCCCGTGCCCGTGCCGCCGTTGAGCTCGAACGTGACGGTGAATTCCGTCATGGGGATGAGCTCGTAGGCCACACCGTTATATGTGAACGAAATGGAGCCATCGTCGTACGAAGCCTCGACGGTGGTGTTGTCGTCGGAGAACTTGAATGTTATAGCGCTTGCGCCGTCGTATGTATATGTACCCGTGCGCTCCTCGGCGCCGAAGGCCATGACGAACGAGCTGCCGTTTATAGTCAGCTTGTGCTCGACGCCGTTGACGTCCTGATAGTAGTCGCCGTTTCCGAGAGTGTGCGTAGTCGTTACAGGCGGTTCGGGATCGCAGCCCGTCATGGTGAGCATGGCTGCGCCGGCAGACACGGTTGTGGCCATCAGAAGTCCCATTACTACCGCTGCTTTTTTGTTGCGTTTCATTTTTTCCCTCCGTTGAAATTATTTGCCCCGCCCGCTCCGCGGCTGGGGCCTTCATAATTATTCGAGTTTTTATACAATCGTTTACCGCTTTACCGCGATAAACTATATGTAATTATCATTTATTATAGTATGCGCGCCTGAAAATGTCAAACGTTTGGCTACAATTTATGACATTGTCGTGATAAAAAAATGAATATACCTTCCATAATCTCACCTTATAGTTGTCACAGACTGACGTTTTTATGCATTTATGCTTCGCGATTATGCATAAAAGTCCCTATATTGTCCCGCGCGGCGCCGTCGGACACAATATAGGGGAACTATCGTCGCCGCATCGTCGCCGCAAGGCTAACCTCGCAACAAGCCAAGTAAACTTTGCTTGTTTGCTCTATAGCCTGCGGCTCCTCTTTCGCGCAAATACTAAGCTAAAGCGCGAGGCTGCGGAATTGATACCTGCACTCCGCGCGAAACGCAAACTCACCTTTGCAAGCCGCAACTAAAGTTGCGGCACGGCTTCAAGTTCGTTTGCTTATATTTTTCGGAGGGTGCTCGCGAGGCTGCGCACCCCCCTTGTCATGCCGAGCAGCGCGCCGATATAGTTGGTTGCAATATAGGCGAGAGCGCGCGTTGCCGAGGCATCTCTGCCCATGCTTTGAAGCAGCCCGACAAAGAGATCCTTCGCTGTCGCTCAGGATGACAATGAGGAATATATTATTAAAATTTTCGACCTCTCCGTCTGCATGCTCATGCGTGCGGACACCTCCCCTCGTCGCCGCAAGGCGCTTTTCGCAACAAGCCAAGTAAACTTTGCTTGTTTGCTCTATAGCCTGCGGCTCCTCTTTCGCGCAAAAGCCACGGTTTT
>CALVRO010000005.1 GCA_944358655.1 uncultured Clostridia bacterium
CCCTTATATGATATAAACGTATTAAGATGTTATCTTCAACCGCGTAAGGCCTCGGCCTATATTCGCAGCGCCTTGGGCAGATGATCTTTGGCCATGCCGCCCGACACCTTGCACCAGCCGAGGGGAAAGCCAATATAGGATGCGACGACCCACCCGGATTGGCCCTCGCAGGGCAGCGCGGCGCCCGAGAGGTACTTTACGGCTGAGGGCTCGTCGAGCTCGAAAAAGGCCGCCTCGCCCCTCTTTAAGTACATTGCAAGCGCGTGCGAGGGCTCGAACCTGTCCTTGAGTATGTCGCCTAAGCAGACGCCCGCGCGCAGCGTCTGAACGCCGCAGTCGAAGGCGCCCTCGGGCAGGCTGTAAAGTCTGTCGCCCACTCTGTGAAGGCGGGTAAAGGTGACGGACAAAAACTGCTTCTCAAACGCGCGGTAGAGCGCGACGGCGCGGCTGTCGGCGCGGGGCGTAAGGGGACGGATATCCGAACGCTGTCCGCCCTGTCGGATAAACAGGGCCGCATAGTGGCCCTCGCCGCGCACCTCGTGCGGCCAGAGCTTGTGCTCCTCAACGAGCGAAAAATCTTCGTGTTCGCGCAAAAAGCGTGCGGTCTGCTCCTCATCCTCCTCGGCGGAAAAGGTACAGGTGGAATAAACCAGCCTGCCGCCGGGCGCAACGAGGCGGGCGGCGGAGGCGAGGATGTCGCGCTGTCTCCGCGCGCACATAGCCACGTTTTCGGGGCTCCACTCGGGTATGGCGAGCGGCTCCTTTTTGAACATGCCCTCGCCCGAACAGGGGGCGTCGACGAGCACCCTGTCGAACACGGCGCCAAGCTCGTCCGCCAGCCTTTCGGGGGGCGCGCAGGTGACTATGGCATTGCCTATGCCCAGCCGCTCGACGTTTGACGAGAGTATTTTTGCGCGCGAAAAATTTATTTCGTTGAGCACGATAACTCCCCTTCCGCCCATGCGTGCGGCAAGGGCCGTTCCCTTGCCGCCCGGCGCGGAACAGAGGTCGAGCACGCGCTCGCCCCCTTCTGCGCCCAATAAGGGCGCGGCGCACATGGCAGATGGCTCCTGCACATAGTAGACGCCCGCGGCGTGCAGCACAGTTTTGCCGGGCTTTTCGTCCTCAACGTAAAAACCCGTCTCCTCCCAGGGGACGGGCTCGAGGGAAAAGGGCGAAACGCTCTTAAAAAATTGAGTTGTCGTCTTGAGCGTGTTTACGCGCACGGCCCTGACTGGCGGCCTTTGGTAGGAGGCGAAGAACTGCTCCGCCCTGTCGCCGAGCTGAAGGCGCATGCGCTCGATAAACTGCTTTGGAAGGGCCGTCAACCGAGTAACTCCTCCAGTCCTGCAATGTCTATAATGTGCATGTCGCCGAGCTGTCTGGCATTCTTTGTGCGCACGGTGCTGTCGTCCTCCTCGCAGACGTAGACGGTGCTGTCGCTGAGCTTTTGCGAATACATGCCGCCCTCTTCGTATATCTTGCCGACATAGGGTATCGAGCGGTCGACGTCATCCTCTATATTGCGGGAGAACGTGAAGATCTGGCCGTAGAGCTTGCCTCCGTTCTTCTTTTTGCGGCGGCTTAAGTAGATATAAAACTTTGTGCGGTTGCGGCTGCGGCGCTCGCGGGCGGCGTCTCTGTCGCGCACATACTTTTCAAAGCCGACAGAAGTGGGCTTTACGATATTGTGTCCCTTTATCCTGCCCTTGCCTATGCCGAGCTCCCCGGCAAGCGCGAGGGGCGACACGCCGTGCAGACGGCAGAGTTCTTCGACTATCTTCATGGTGGCGTAGGCGTCGTCGGCGGCGCGGTGGGGCGTGAATTCAACGTTGAGGTTGGCCGTTATGTACTCCAGCCCGAACTGGCGGGAAAAGTCGCCTATGTGCGTCATGTACATTATCTGGCTGTCCAAAAACTCGAAGTTGAAGGGCGGCAGTTTGAAACGGCGCGTTTCGAGATCGAGATACTTTACGTCGTTTAATATGGCGTGGCCGAATACGAGGTTGTCTTTATCCTCCAACAGCTCCCTGATAAAGGAATATACGGCCGGGAAGGGCGGATGCTTTTTGAACTCGGCATAGTCGTAGGGGAGTTCAAGCCCCCTCTCTCCCTTGCGGTCGGTGAGGTGAAATCCCCCCTTGGGATTGATGAGGATGTCCTCCTTTTTTATTATGTTGAATGACTCGTCGCAGACGACGTAGCCGAATGCGCATATCTTGGCCATGTTCTTGTTGACGCTGGCGCACTCGATATCGAAAAAGACTAAATTCATACGCTCCTATTATAGCAGATAGCGCGCCGTTATGCAAATTTTTTTGAGGTACAACAAAAATTTATATACAGAATAAACGTTAAAGTTATCATGCATAGATTGACATTATACAGTATAAATGCTAAAATATGGTAAAGACACAAGGAGCGTGTTACATGAAAATAGCGGCTTTTGAAGTTAAAGATTATGAGCTGGGCGACTTTGAAAGGGCAGAGTCTTTCGGCCTGCAGGCCGACCTGCACGCCGACAACCTGACGGCCGGCAACGTGCGCCTCGCCGAGGGCTGCGAGGGCGTAACGACGCTCGGATTCAGCGACCTCACAGCGCCCGTGCTCGAAGAGCTTAAAAAAATGGGCGTAAAATACCTTGCCACGAGGACAGTGGGCTTCAATCACATAGACCTCGAGGCCGCGAAGAGGCTGGGAATACGCGTGAGCAACGCCTATTACGAGCCGTACAACGTGGCCGACTTTACGGTAATGCTGATGCTCATGCTATTGAGAAAGGCCAAGATATCGGTGTGCAGGGCGCTTGTAAACGATTTCTCGCTCGACGGCATGTGCGGCAGGGAGATGAGAAATCTGACAGTGGGCATTATAGGCGCGGGCAAGATAGGCAGGGCCGTAATATCAAATCTGAGCGGCTTCGGCTGCAAGGTACTGGCCTACGACCCCTACGCCAAGGAGCGCCCCGACGGGGCCATATTCACCGACCTCGACAGTCTTTTGAAGGAGAGCGACATAATTTCGCTGCACGTTCCGCTGACGGCCGCAAACAGGCACCTGATCGACGGCAAAGCCATCGCCAAAATGAAGAGGGGCGTGCTGATAATAAACACGGCGCGCGGCGGGCTGATAGATACCGACGCGCTCATCGACGGGCTGGAGAGCGAGCAGATAGGCGGCGCGGGACTGGACACCATTGAGGCCGAGGAGGGCGTCGCCCATATAGACCTGCGCGCGAGGATTGTTGACAAGCGCGACCTGTTCTATTTAAAACAGTTCCCTAACGTCATCTTCACCTCGCACTATGCCTTCTTTACCGAGGAGGCCACCTCCGCCATGGTTGAGTGCGCTCTCAAAAGTCTTGCGCTCTTCGGCGAAGGCAGGGACAATCCCTTTGAGGTAATAGGCTGAGGCTTCAGAACCATTTAAATATTAACGATAAAGCCGCCCGCGGACGCAATGTCCGCGGGCGGCCGTTTTGATCGGGTATTATCTGCGGAAAGGGCCCGTCAGTCGTTCCACTCGCCTTCGTCGGAAGGGGCGGGCGCGTCGGCCGAGTCCGAAGGGGCCGAGGCGTTCTCTTCGGGCCTGTCCTCCCTCTTTTCCCTTTCGTCGTCAGCCCTTCTGAACAGGCGGGGCTTTTTGTCGCCGTCCTCCTCGGGTACGGGCTTGGTCTTTTTGGTTATGCGCATCCTTTCGATGCGGTGCTCGGAGACGAGCTCTACCCTGACCTTTATGTAGTCGTTTTCGCACTCGGCGGTCTCGCCGTCGTCGGGCACTTCGCCGAGCATTTCGCAGACATAGCCGCCGAAGGTTTCGTAGTCGGCGTCCTCGAGCTCCTCTTCGGGAAGTTTGAGGTCTATGGCCTCCACAACCTCGTCGAAGGGTGCCAGACCGGTCACCTCCCACTCGTCGCCGCCGAGGGCAATGATCTCGTATTCGGGGGCTTCGCCCTTTTCGTGAAGGTCGCCGACGAGCAGTTCGATGAGGTCGTGAATAGTGATGATGCCATTGATGCCGCCGTATTCGTCGAGCACTATGGCAAAGTACTCGCGGGTGGTCTTCATTCTGTAGAAGAGGTCGTCGGCCATCATTGTTTCGGAGATGAACACGGGGGGCATGACGGCCTGAGCGCGCACGTTCTCCTTTGTTTTATCGGCAAGGCGGAAGTATATCTTGGTGTTGAGCACGCCTATGACGTCGTCGACGTCCTTGCCGCACACGGGATAGTAGGTATGGCTGGACTGCTTGATGGTCTCCTCCCACACCGACAGATCGTCGCGCTCGAAGAGGAAGTCGACATCCTTGCGGTGAGTGCAGACCTCGCCGACGTCGTTTTCCTTGAACTCGAAAATGTTCTGGATGAACTCGTTCTCCTTCTCGTCTATGGAACCCTTTTCGCTGCCCGCCTCGGCCATGAGCATTATCTCCTCCTCGGTGACCTCCTCGCCGGAGTCCTCGGGCTTGATGCCTATAAGGCGGAGTATGCCGTTAGCCGACACGGTGAGCAGCCACACGAAGGGCGCGAAGGCATAGGACACGAAGTTGAGTATGCCCGAAAGGATGAGCGAAAGTTTTTCGGCGTTGCGCATGGCTATGCGCTTGGGGATGAGCTCGCCGAACACTATGGAGAAGTAGGAAAGTATGAGGGTGATGACTATCATGCAGATAGTTGAAACGACGTTGAAATAGCTGCTGTTGGCGCCGACTATGGCCGTTGCGAGGGGGTCGGCGAACGAGTCGGCGGCGAATGCCGAGCCGAGCAGCGAAGCGAGCGTTATGGCTACCTGTATGGTGGAAAGGAACTTTGAGGAGTTTTGCGTAAGTTTGCAAATGCGCTTGGCGCGCTTGTTGCCGTCCTCGGCAAGTTTTTCCATTTTGGTTGAGTTGGCTGAAATTACCGCGATCTCGGCGCTGGCAAAGATGGCGTTGAGAAAGATGAGCACCACCTGCAAGACGAGCGCGAGAACTATTTCGCCTGCGTTCATGTTTTTTAGCATACGGCGCGCAGTAGGCTTTGCGCGCGCTGTGGAAGCAGAAAACGGGGAAAATTTATTTTGTCCCTGCTTTTTTACAACACAAAAAACACAACCCCTCCGCCCTTGGTTGCGGAAAAGTTATGTTCGCAAAGTCAAGTATTGAGCTGCACGCATGTCGGGGCACGCTACTTGGGCTGTCGTCCACTATGCTTTATTCCTCCTATGTATTTAGCATACCATAAACCGACGGGCACTGTCAAGGAATTTGAGCATAAATTATACCGAGGTTAAAAAATTGCCGCGCGGAGTACCTCCGCGCGGCAAAAAGTATATAATTTAAATGCGTTTGTCCTTTTTATAGGTGGTGTGCAGCACCTCGTGCGCCTTGTGGCTGTTGGGGAAGATGAAGTAATCTTCGTACAGCATATCCATTACGGGCGAATTTGAGGAGCGGCGGAAGTCGTTGTGACCGTCGGACACATAGAGCACTTTGGCGCGCGTGTCCTTGAGTTCGGCGTCGTTGCGCACGCTGTCCGAAAGAGTGGGCTGACCGCCGCCGTTGACGCAGCCGCCGGGGCAGGCCATTATCTCCACGAAGTCGTATTTCTTTTCGCCCGACTTTATCTGTTCGAGCAGTTTTACGGCGTTTTCAAGCCCCGAAGCGATGGCTACGCGCAGGGTGTGACCCGCGACGAGGTAGGTTGCCTCCTTTATGGGATTGCTGCCGCGCACGGCGAAGAAATCGAGCACTTCAAAGGAGCCGTCGAGCATGTGAGCGGCCGTTCTGAGCGCTGCCTCCATTACGCCGCCCGTGGCGCCGAATATGGTTGCGCCGCCCGTGGCAATTGAGAAGGGATTGTCGAACTCCTCGTCGGGGAGCTTGGTGAACTCTATGCCCGCCGTCTTGATCATGCGCGCGAGCTCGCGCGTGGTGATTGCGGCGTTGACCTCTCCCTCCATTTCGGGGCGGTGACACTCGTACTTCTTGGCCGTGCAGGGTATGACGGAGACGGTGAACAGATCCTCGGGACGGATGTGATGCTTTTCGCACCAATAGGTCTTGAGTAGTGCGCCGAACATCTGCTGGGGAGATTTGCACGACGAAAGGTTGGGAATGAATTCGGGGTAGCTCTGTTCGATAAACTTGACCCATGCGGGACAGCACGAAGTGAACATGGGCATGGTCTTGCCCGTCTTAATGCGGTTGATGAGCTCGCTGGCCTCCTCCATTATGGTGAGGTCGGCAGTTACGTCCATATTGAACACTTCGCACTGACCGAGCCTGCGTATGGCGGCGACCATTTTACCCTCTACATTGGTGCCGATGGGCATATCGAAGGCTTCGCCCAAAGTGGCGCGTATGGAGGGCGCCGTGAAGAACACCACCTTTTTGGTGGGATCGGCAAAGGCCTTCCACACCTCGTCTATGGTAGAGCGCTCGCTGAGGGCGCCGACGGGACAGGCGACTATGCATTGTCCGCAGCCCACGCACACCGATTCGGCGAGAGGCATGTCGAAGGCGGAGCCGATATGCACGTTGAAGCCGCGGCCGATGGGGCCTATGGCGTTGACATGCTGTTTGCGGCAGGCCGAAACGCAGCGCATGCAGTTAATGCACTTGTCGTTGTCGCGGACTACGTAGGGCGCCGAGTCGTCTATGGGCAGAACAAAGTCCTCGCCCTTGAACCTGTCCTCGTCTACGCCGTACCCCAACGAAAGCTTCTGCAACTCGCAGTTGTGGTTTCTTTCGCACGAAAGGCACTTCTTTTTGTGCTTGGAAAGGAGCAGCTCGAGCGTCATCTTGCGACTCTCGCGGCACTTTTGGGTGTTGGTGCGCACCTCCATTCCCTCGGCAACGGGATAGACGCATGCGGCGACGAGGCCGCGCGCGCCCGTCGCCTCGACGACGCACATACGACAGGAGCCGACGCAGGATACATCCTTAAGATAGCACAGCGTGGGAATGACTATGTGCGCCTTTCTGGCGGCATCGAGAATGGTCGTCCCCTCGGGAACGGTGACCGAAATGTTATTTATCTTTAAAGTAACGTCTTTTGCCATTTTAATTCACCTTATTTTCCTTACCTCAATTCCTTACCACGGCGCCGAACTTACAGTTGGACATGCACAGGCCGCACTTTATGCAGATATCCTTGTCGATGACGTGCGGTTCGCGCACCTTGCCCGTGATGGCGTGCGTGGGACAGTTGCGGGCGCACAGCGTGCAGCCGTGGCACTTCTGAGGGTCTATCGAATAAGTAAGGAGAGCCTTACATACGCCTGCGTCGCAGTGCTTCTTTTCGATATGGTCTACATATTCCTGACGGAAATAGCGCAGAGTGGACAAAATGGGATTGGGCGCCGACTGGCCGAGAGCGCACAGCGACGACTGCTTCATGTGGGAGGCGAGTTCCTCTATCTTTACAAGATCCTCGGGCTCGCCCTTGCCCTCGGTTATCTTGGTGAGGAGCTGCAAAAGCCTCTTGGTGCCTATGCGGCAGGGCGTGCACTTTCCGCAGCTTTCGTCGGCGGTGAACTCGAGATAGAACTTGGAGATGTCGACCATACAGTCGTTTTCGTCGAGGATAATCATGCCGCCGCTGCCCATCATGGAGCCTATGGCTATGAGGCTGTCGTAGTCGATGGGCGTATCTATGCACTCGGCGGGTATGCAGCCGCCCGAGGGGCCGCCCGTCTGGGCCGCCTTGAACTTTTTGCCGTTGGGGATGCCGCCGCCTATCTCCTCTACTATTTCGCGGAGCGTGGTGCCCATGGGCACTTCTACGAGGCCGACGTTGGTTATTTTACCGCCGAGGGCGAACACCTTGGTGCCCGAGGAGGTCTGCGTGCCTATGCCCGCAAACCACGCGGCGCCGTTGTTTATAATGGGGTTGATGTTGGCCCACGTTTCAACGTTGTTTATTATGGTGGGCTTACCGAAGAGGCCCTTTACGGCGGGGAAGGGCGGGCGGGGACGGGGCTCGCCGCGGTGACCTTCGATGGAAGTGAGCAGGGCCGTCTCCTCGCCGCAGACGAACGCGCCGGCGCCGAGGCGGATCTCGATATCGAAATCGAACCCCTTGCCCATGATATTTTTGCCGAGCAGGCCGCAGTCGCGCGCCTGTTTGATGGCTATGCGCAGCCTTTCGACGGCTACGGGGTACTCGGCGCGGACATATATGTAGCCCTGATGAGCGCCTATGGCATAGCCGGCTATGGCCATAGCCTCGAGCACGCAATGGGGATCGCCTTCGAGCACAGACCTGTCCATGAAGGCACCGGGGTCGCCCTCGTCGGCGTTGCAGACGACGTATTTGATGTCGCCCTGCGAGGCCTTGGCGAACGACCACTTTCTGCCCGTGGGGAAGCCGGCGCCGCCGCGGCCGCGAAGGCCCGAGGCGGAAACTTCGTTGATGACGTCGTCGGGAGTCATGGAGGTGAGCACCTTTTCGAGGGCGGAATAGTCGCCCGCGGCAATGGCCTCCTCGATATCTTCGGGAGCGATGACGCCGCAGTTGCGCAGCGCTATCCTCATCTGCTTTTTATAGAAGGGCGTCTCGGCAAAGGGGATGATGGAGCCGTCCTTGGCGACCGTGCCCTGATAGAGAAGTTCCTTTACTATCTCCCCACCCTTTACGAGGTGCTTTTCGGCGACGGTTTTGACGTGCTCGGGAGTCATCTGGGCGTAGAACGCGCCCTCGGGATAGACTATCATTATGGGGCCGAGCGAGCAAAGTCCGAAACAGCCCGTCTTTACTACGAGAACGTCGTCTATCTTGAGTTCCTTTAAGGACTTTTCGAGCTGTTCGATGACCTTCATCGAATGGGAGGACGTACAGCCCGTGCCGCCGCAGACGAGCACCTGCTTTCTGTAGCCCGTCTGTTTGGCGAGCTTTTCGCCCTGTTCGCGCACGGTGCGCCTTACGTCGATGAGCGCCTTCTTTTTGGCGCGGATAACGTCTAATTCCTTTATGGTCATTGCTCGTTCCTCCTGTAGCCGTCAAGTATGCCCTTGACCATTTCGGGTTTGAGCCTGCCGTGAACGTCCTCGTTGACCATCATGACAGGCGCGAGACCGCACGCGCCGACGCAGCGGCAGCTGTCGAGCGAGAAGAGGCCGTCGTCGGTGCTGTCGCCGCACTTTATGCCCAGCTCCTCCTCTACCTTTTCGAGTATCTTATCCGAGCCCTTGACGTAGCAGGCCGTGCCGAGGCAGACGCTGACGCGGTACTTGCCCTTGGGCTTTAAGGAAAACTGCGAATAGAACGTGGCCACGCCGTAGACCTCCGAAAGGGAGATGTTGAGCCCCTCGGCGATGGTCTTTTGTACGGGCATGGGCAGATAACCGTAGATGGCCTGAGCCTCCTGCAAAATGTGCATGAGGCAGCCGGGCACGGAGCGCGACTCCTCGATGACGGCCTTTAATTTTGCCGCCTGTTCGGGCGTGCCGCATGCACCCTTACACTCTTTCATATTTGACCTCCTTTTTCATATGCAGAACAAGTCGTGATATAACACTTTGATTTTATCATATAAATAAAAATTTATCAATAAAATAATAGATATTGCAACAAAATTTATGTCCGCATTTTAAAGCGCGGCGCACGGAAATTTTTCCGTGCGCCGCGCGCATATTTTTAAAGTTTTTTTGCTATCTCCTCGAGGAAGGCCCTCGAGCTGAGCTTTACGGGCGTTACGCCCTCCCTTCTGAAGAGCGGGATGAGGTCGCCCGTCATGTTGCCCTCCTCAATGGTCTGCAAAGTTGCCCTTTCGAGCCTCTTGGCATAATCGGTGAGGGCGGCGTTGCCGTCCAGCTCCCCCCTCTTGGCCAGCGCGCCCGTCCACGCCCAGATGGTGGCAACCGAGTTGGTGGAAGTCTCCTCGCCCTTGAGGTGCCTGTAATAGTGGCGGGTGACCGTGCCGTGGGCGGCCTCAAATTCGTATTTGCCGTCGGGCGACACGAGCACCGATCGCATCAAGCCGAGGGAGCCGTAGGCGGTGGCGACCATGTCGCTCATCACATCGCCGTCGTAATTTTTGCACGCCCACAGAATTCCGCCGTTGCTGCGCATGACGCGGGCGACGACGTCGTCGATGAGAGTATATAAAAAGTATATGCCCGCCTCCTCGAACTTCTGCGCGTACTCGGAGGCGTATATGTCGTTGAAAATGTCCTTGAAGCGGTGATCGTACGTCTTGGAGATGGTGTCCTTTGCGCCGAACCACACGGGGAGCTTGTGCTCGAGGCCGTAGTTGAAGCAGCTGCGCGCAAAGGAAGCTATCGACTCGTCGACGTTGTGCACGCCCTGAACTATGCCGGGCGACGTAAACTTGTGGACGACCTGCCTTGAGAGCTCCCTGCCCTCGCCGTCCTCCACAACGAGATAGGCCGTTTGACCCGCCTCTACGGCCGCCTCGACCGAATTATAGATATCGCCGTAGGCGTGGCGGGCGAGCACTATGGGCTTAGTCCAGCCGGGCACATAGGGCATTATGCCGTTGACGAGGATGGGCGCGCGGAACACGGTGCCGTCGAGAATGCGGCGGATGGTGCCGTTGGGGCTCTTCCACATCTTTTTAAGGCCGTACTCCTCCACCCTCTGCGCGTTGGGAGTTATGGTGGCGCACTTTACGGCCACTCCCCATTTTTTTGTAGCCTCGGCCGAAGCGACGGTGACGGCGTCGTCGGTGGCGTCGCGGTTGACGAGACCGAGGTCGTAATACTCCGTTTTGAGATCGACGAAGGGCTCGATGAGCAGTTCCTTTATCCACCCCCACAGCACGCGGGTCATCTCGTCGCCGTCCATTTCGACGACGGGCACGTTCATGGCAATCTTTGGCATAACTTTATCTCCCGAAATACTTTTTATATTATTTTACTATGTATGACTTTATCTTGCAAGCGTTTGAGGCAAAATTGTTGACGATACCCGTGTTGACGAGCAATTTGGAGCCCTCCTTCTCCGCCTCGGCCGCGGCGGCCTTCATCAGTTCGCCGAGCAGCAGGCCAAAATCGTTGTAGCCGTGGGCGAGCAAATAGTGCGAGAGCGAACCCGGCACGGTGTTTATCTCCCCGACGTAGATATCGTCGCCCTCCAAAATGAAGTCGAAGCGCACTATGCCCTTCATGTTGAGCGAAAGGTAGACGGTGCGAACAATATCGCGCATGCCTTCGGCGAGAGCCGGGGAGAGGTCGGCGGGGCACACCCTTTTGCCCGAGCCCGAATACTTGTCGTCGTAGCTCAACAGATCGCCGCCGAACACCTCCTCGCAGGGCGATATGCGCAGCCCCTCCCTGCACATGCACGCGGCGCAGTTTATCTCCCTTCTGGGCGAAATATACCTTTCGACGAGCACGGCGGTGTCGAGTTCGAAGGCCGCGGCGAGGCTTTGGGAAAGCTCCTCCTTGTTGCGCGCGACGGCCACGCCTATGCTCGAGCCCAGCCGCGCGGGCTTGACAACGACGGGGAAGGCGTCGATGCCGCCGCCCTCGTCGGCGCTCCTGAGATATCTGAACTGCACTACGGGCACGCCGAGCCCCCTTAAGACTATTTTGGTTATGTATTTATCGATAAATGCGGCGCTTTCGAATATCCCCGCCGAGGCGAGCGGAACGGAGAGCGCAGCGCACAGTCCGCTTATGCCGCCTCCCTCTCCCCATCCGCCGTGGCAGCAGTTGACGGCGCAGTCGGCGCGGAAGAAATTTTTCAGCCTGCCCCTCTTGGAGGGCACATACAGCCCGCCCCTACAAAAGACGGGCGAGGGCGCCGCAGGAGGGCCGCCGCGGAAATTGGCTATGTCGGCCAGAGCTTCGCCGCAGAGATAGTCGCCCCTCTGAGTTATGAATACGGGCATGACGACATGGCCGCCCCTCTTTAAAAGGTTTACGGTGAGCGTGCCCGTTATGACGGATATCTCGTTTTCACTCGACGGCCCGCCGAAGAATACGATGACGTTTTTACACACAAAAAAACACCTCCGCAAAATATTTTTCGCTTTGGTGTTTCGCATGTATTTATGGGCCCTCAGGCATAGATGCCCGGGAGATCGTTTAAGAACAGTACGGCGTCGCCCTTGGCAATGATGCCCGAAAGGGCCTTTTCGGCGTCCATAAGCGTGGGAACGACAGTCAGTTTGCCGTCGTCGCCG
The DNA here is from genome assembly GCA_944358655.1 of uncultured Clostridia bacterium. Taxonomy (GTDB): domain Bacteria; phylum Bacillota; class Clostridia; order Christensenellales; family Borkfalkiaceae; genus Coproplasma. The sequence continues at coordinate 12,129 of CALVRO010000005.1, forward strand.
CCGGCTTTGAGATAGCCCTCCTTTACATAGCCGACGAGGGTGTCGCCGACGAGGATGACCCTATCGAACCCGACGAGTTTGGCGCCCAGCGCGGCGTTTTCGCTCTCGTCGAGTATGCCAAGCTCCACCAGCCCGGGGGTGACGACTATCCTTCTTCCGCCGAAGGTCTTTAACACCTCAAGCGCGGCCTCGGCGCCCTTTATGTTAGCGTTGTAGCCGTCGTCGATAATGTTGACGCCGTTGCTCTTTATAAGCTGAAGGCGGTGCTCTACGAAGTCGAGCTGTTCTATCGCCTCGCAGACGTCGGCAAAGGGCACGCCCATTTCGAGGGCGCACATGGCGCACAGACCTATGTTACGGGCGGCGTGTTCGCCGAGAAGGCGGGTGTGCACGCGCCGCGAGTTGCCTCCGAGGGTGAGAGTGAACGTTACGCCGTCGCAACCTGCGGCGATATCCGAAACGCAGTCGCCCGAGGCCTTTACGCAGCCGTAGGACGAGAAGAGTTCGTAGCAGTCGGGGGCGATATAGGCCTTTATTTTGGTGTTTTCAAGTATTTCGCCCTTGGCCTTTACTATATTTTCGATGCTGCCGAAACTTTCGAGATGCTGGGGGCAGATACCCGTCACGAGCGAATAGTCGGGCAGACAGAAGGCGCACAGCTCGGCTATGTCGCCCACATGCCTCGCGCCCATTTCGGCTATGAATATCTGCGTGTCGGCGAGGTCGGCCTCGTTTATCGTCTTGGCGACGCCCAGCGGAGTGTTGTGCGAGCGGGGCGTGGCGAGCACGTTGAATTTTTTGGAGAGCATGGCGGCGAGGATGGTCTTTGTGCTCGTCTTGCCGTAGCTGCCCGTGATGCCCACCACTATCGGGCGGGCGGCGGCCAGCTTTTTGCCCGCCTCACTTACAAAGCGGGCGTTGCGGGGCACCTCGTACGCCTTTATAATGAGATTGGAGAGGCAGACCATGGGCAGTATGCACAGGGGGAATACCGCCAGACAGACGTATTTGAGCGCCGAAAAGAGCGCGTTGCCCCATAGATGGTCGCCGAAGTTGAGGAGGGTGACCGCAAAGTAGATGACTATGGCGTTGACCAGCCATACGGCGAGCATGAGCCTTCCGAAGCGGGGAGTGAGCGTTGCGGGACTGCGCAGCGAAAGGCGGGTATCGGCTATTACGAACAGGGCGAAAAAGATGACGAAAGCCGACAGGCCTATGACGGCCGACCACTGTCCCGCAAAGGAGAAGGCCAGCGATATGACGGCCGAAGCGAGGGCGCAGCACAGCGCCAGAAGGAGGTGCCTGCCGAGCGTCATGTTGCACTTCTTGCGCGCCCACTCCAACAGTTTTTTATTGGAGTATGTACACGACTGAAGTATGCCCAAAAGCTTTGCCGACGACAACAGCATGGCGAAGGCAAAGAATACGGCTATGACGATACATTCTATTGTTTTGGGAACGGAAATGAATATACCCATTTATTCCTCCGTGAAGAACGCCCGTGCGAGGGCGTTGAATTGCGCGGGATGGCGGCAGAAACAGAAGTGGTCGCCCTCCACGGTGACCAGCCTGCCTTTGGGGATGAGAGAGGCGAACGTACGCCCCTCCTCCGACGGCGGAGTGACGGTATCATCCCTGCCGTAGACGAGCAGCACGGTATTTTTTACCTGCGCCGCGGCATTTCGCAGATCTTCGTTGACTATCTTTTTATAGCTGCCCCGCATAACGGGGCCGAGGGCGCGGTATTCGGCGCTGCCGAAAACCCTTTCGGCAAAGGAGGGCGCAAATCTTTTTACCGCCCTGTACGCCCCCACCTTTATCCTGTACGACGGCGGGCGCCTTTTTACGAGCCCCGCGCCGCCCGTTATAAGCAATCTGTTGTATAGCTCCCTTCGGGAGAGCAGTTTTATGGCCACCCTCGCGCCGAAGGAGTGAGCGACGACGTCGGCCCGCTCCAGCCCGAGGGAGGATGAAAAGTCGTACAGCCACGCGGCGTAGTCGCCGACCGACCACTCGGAAGTCAGCGGCGCAGAACGGCCGAAGCCCGGAAAGTCGGGCGCGACGACTCTGAAGCCTGAATCAGAAAAATATTTTATCTGATAGTAAAAACTTTCCTTTTGCGACATGTAGCCGTGCAGCATCAGGAGGGGCCTGCCCTCGCCCGCCGACGTGACGGCGACATATCTGCCGTTCAAGATTATGGCTCCCAACCTCCTTTTACAGCGTGCGCTTCATCACGAGGCAATCCTCGCCGTCCGAATAGTAGCGCGGGCGGGCGTAGACGCCTGAAAAACCGCATTTTAAATAGAGCGACATTGCGGGCGCGTTGGACACGCGCACTTCCAAAAACATATCGCCCACGCCCTCGCCACGTGCGAGCTCCGCCAGGGCGGCGACTATGGCACTTGCCACGCCTCCCCTGCGGTAGCGCTCGGCGACGAGCACGTTTTCGATATCGGCGCTGTCGGCGGCTATGGTCATGCCGCCGTAGCCTATTATCTCATCCCCCTCCACGGCGACGACGCCGCGGAAGGCGGCGTTTTCGTAGCAGGCGGCAAAGGTGCGGTAGCTCCACCTGTCGGTTTCGAAGCACTGCTCCTCGAGGGCGGTGAGGACGAGGATATCCTCGAACTTCCATTCACGGACGAGCACTTGCCGCCTCCTCCGCCTGACTCTTGCGCACATACAGCGCGCCGAGGGGGGCAAAGCCTCCGCCGAGAGCGCGCTCTACGGCGCGGGGCAGACAGCTGCCCGCGTTGAGGCGGGTGTAATTTTCCAAGGGCAGCTCCTCGAAGCCGAAGAGCGGAAGGCCGAGTGCGGCCACTCCACCGCCGCTTATATACGACGGCGGCGTAAGAGGCTGCCCTTCGCAAGAGAAGGTCTGACAGTAGTACATGCCGTGCATGGCGTCGATGACGACGGCGAAGTCGCCCCCGCACTTAACATTGTATGCAACGAGCTCGAAGGAGGTCACAGGCAGCGACGGCCTGCCGCAGGCGAGGCACATGCCCTTTATGGTGGAAAGACCTATTCTGATGCCCGTAAAGGAGCCCGGGCCCGTGACGGCGCAGAAGAAGTCGCACTCGGCGGGGGCGAGCCCGGCCTCGTCCATGGCGGCCTCTATCTCGTCCATGAGTATGACCGAGTGGCGCATGGCGCACTCCTCGCTGTGGCGGAGCACCTGTCTTTGGCCCTTGCACGCAAGCACCGTCAGATATTTTGACGAGGTATCGACGGCGAGAAAATTATATGTCATACTCTATCTCCCTCTCCTCCCCGGACAATTTTTTTATGGTCACCTTCTTGCAGGCGGCGGGCAACACGTCGGCTATGTTTGATGCCCACTCGACTAAGCAGACGCCGTCGGCGTAGAAATAATCGCAAAGCCCCAGCGCCTCGGCCTGCGCGCCCGAAGTCAGGCGGTAGCAGTCGTAGTGATAGAGCCTGCCGCCGTAGTCGTTCATGTAGGAGTAGGTGGGCGAAGTTATCTCCTCGGTTATGCCCAGTCCTGCGGCCACGCCCTTGGCGAACACCGTTTTGCCTGCGCCCATTTGACCTTCGAGAAGGACGACGTCGCCACCCTTGAGCGTGCGCGCATAGTCGCGCGCAAATTGCATTGTCTGCTCCGCGCTGCGGGATAAAAATACTGCCATACGCTTACATTATACAGCGTACGGCGGCATTTTGCAATCATTTTGAACAAACTGACGGACGGGGGCGCATTTTTCCGCTCCTGCCCGCCCATACAATTTGCGTTACATGAGGGGGATGTTGTTGCGGCGGCAATAGTCGAGAGTATTGTCGTCCCACACCGAGACCTGCACTTCGCCTATGTGCAGCTTTTCCAAAAGGAACATGGACAGGCGGGACTGGCCTATGCCGCCGCCCATGGTGAGGGGCAGCCTGCCCTCGGCGAGCGCCCTGTGGAAGGGCAGTTCGAGGCGGGAGAGGCAGTTTTCGGCGGCAAGCTGGGTCTTTAAGCTGTTCTCGTCGACGCGTATGCCCATGGAGGATATTTCGAAGGCGCAGTCGAGGGGGGCATAATAGAATATCATGTCGCCGTTGAGCTGCCAGTCGTCGTAGTCGGGCGCGCGGCCGTCGTGCTTGTTGCCCGAGCGCAGCCTGCCGCCTATGCCTATGACAAAGGCCGCGCCGCAGCCCCTGACGAGCTCCCTCTCCCTCTGCTTGGAAGTTAACGAGGGATATTCGTCCTCGAGTTGCTGCGCGGTGACGAAGGTTATCTCCTCGGGGAGGCAATCGGTGAGCACGGGATATTCGGCGCGCGCGCTTGCGGCTGCCGCCCTTGCGGCGGCGTAGAGCTTGCGCACGGTGTCCTTTAAAAATGCTATATTCCTGTCGGCGCGCTCTATGACCACCTCCCAGTCCCACTGGTCGACGTATATGGAGTGCAAAGCGTCCATGTCCTCGTCGCGGCGGATGGCGTTCATGTCGGTGTACAGCCCCGTATAGGGGGCAAAACCATACTGTCCGAGGGCGTGGCGCTTCCACTTGGCCAGCGAGTGCACCACCTCCACCGTGCGGCCCAGGGCCTTTACGTCGAAGGCGACGGGGCGCTCCACGCCGTTGAGGTCGTCGTTGAGGCCGCTTTCGCGGGTGACGAAGAGAGGCGCGCTTATGCGCGTGAGGTTGAGCGCGGAGGCGAGCTCGGCTTCGAACCTGCCCTTCAAGAATTTGATGGCGCGCTCCGTCTGCATGAGGTCTAATTTGGGCTTATACATAATTTATGCTCCCCAAAGGTATAATTTCTTCAATTATACACCATCGGGGAGCAAAAATCAACTTTATGAGGCCGTCAATTTTTGGGCGCTTTAATTTTTTTTGAATCGAACTTTGCCGCGGTGGCCTTGATGAGGCGGGAGAGCGGCTTATAGAGTATGAGCGTTGCCGCCGTTATAAGCACGGCCTTGACGAGGTTGAACAGCACAGCCCAGTACCATACCTGGAGGTAGAACTCCATTCCGTCCGTCCACGACCCGCTGAACATGGTGAAGTAGAAGGGGAAATTTAAGAGATAGTTGATGGGCACGGAGAGCACCGTCTGCAGAAAGCAGCCTATGGCAAGCGTGACAATGACAGTCTTTATGCCCTTGTGCTTTACATAGACTATCGAGGGCACGAGCGCGTAGGTGAGTATGAAGAGTATGTTGGCAAGCTCGCCGATGCCCACCGTCTGCGAGAACATGAGGCCGTAGAGCACTTCCTTGAGCACGCCGACTATTATGCCCGCCACGGGGCCGAGAGCAAAGCCGGCTATCATTACAAAGGTGTTTGAAAAGTCTATCTTTAGAAATTCTACCGCGGGAAAGATTACGAACTCGAAGGGCGGCAGCCTGAGCACGAAGGCCAGCGCGGTGAATATGGCAAGGTAGGCTATCCTTGTGGCGGTGAAGTACTCCTTTACCGCCCTCTTTGCTCCGCCTGCCTCGGGCCGTATTTCGGCGGGGGCGGTGCGGTCGGTGTGAGCCTCTTCGGGGAGAGGCGCGTTGGTGTTGTTTTGCGACATAAAAAGAACTCCTTAAAAAAATTTATTTTTAAAGTAATTCTTTGCCAAGTGCGCCGCTATTCTCCGCTTATACGCGAAAAGCGCCCCGAAAAAATTTTCGGGGCGCGCAAAAACACGGTCTACCATTCTTTTACCATCCGGACTATACCGTCGGTCCGGGATTCTCACCCGAGTCGGGAAGGCCAAACACAATGTGCAAAAGCCTTCGTCGCAGACTTATGCGCTTAAGCGCGCCATCACTGCCGGTGGGGAATTGCACCCCGCCCCAAAGAATTAGCTTTAAATTCTATTATATTGTATATCCGTGCGGGGAGCCTGTCAAGCGTTTTGAAGGCGTTTTCCCAAAGCCGTCAGTTTTTTGCGGACGGCGAGGCCCAAACAGACAGCAGCCCCGCTCTGCCCGACGAGCATCTCAGCACATACGTCCCCGCCGTAAGGACGCGGGTAAACGTGCAATAGCCGTATCTGTCGTCGGTCGGGGTGAGGACGAGCTCACAGGCGCCGTCCCCGCCTTCGAGCGACAGCGCCGACGTGCCGAGGACTGACAGCTTTGCGGCGCGGATAGTCAGCACCGCCTCGGCGGGAAGTTCCAAACGGATATATCCCCCTCCCTCCTCGAGCACGGCGAGGCGGGGATAGAGCGAATTGCCGTAGTCCTCTACGGCCACGCCCGACGAGCCGACGCACAGCGTGCACCCTTCAAAGAGGACGGTGTCCTCGGCGATGACTGTCGCCGAACAGTCGGCGAAGTCGTACCGCCCTCCCCCGTACTGCTGCTCGGGAGGGGTCACCTCTTCGGGCGGCACTTCCTCTTCGGGAGGGGTCTGCTCCTCGGAAGGAGTTTCCTCCTCGGGTGGGGTTTCCTCTTCGGGTGGGGTCTCCTCCACGGGCGGCACTTCCTCCACGGGCGGGGTTTCCTCCTCTGGTGGGGTCTGCACCGTGGGCGGAGTACCGTCGGAGCCGTCGTCGACGGGCAGAGCCGTCATGCAGCACGACGCCGAAAAAAGAAGCAGCGCGGCGAGCGCGAGGGCCTTAATCTTCATCATCTTCGTCGGCGGGAGCGGACGCCCTCTGCACAACGCCGTCCAACACAGCGAGCACGGCGTCAAGCCCCTGTTTTGTCACCGATGAGGTGGCTATTATGTCGCCCTTGCCGCACTTGTAGGCGGCGGCTATGGCGGTGAGCGCCCTGTCCGTCTGCGAGCGCGAGAGCTTGTCGGCCTTGGTGGCGACTACCGTGAAGGGTATGCGGTGGTAATAGAGATAGCCCACCATGCTCTTGTCGTCGGCGGTAGGCTCGTGGCGTATGTCGCACAGCGTGAACACATGCGAGGTGTTGGCGGGGTCGGCAAAGAAGTCGTCGAGGAGCCTTGCCCACTTAGCCTTCTCCTGCTTGCTTACGCGCGCGTAGCCGTAGCCCGGCAGATCGGCGAGGAGCACGGGACCGAGATCGAAATAGTTGACGAGCCGCGTGCGCCCCGGCTGCTGGGAGACGCGGGCGAGCTTTTTTCGCCCCGCGAGCATGTTTATAAAACTGCTCTTACCGACGTTGGAGCGGCCGCAGACGGCTATGACGGGCTTGCCCGCCCTGATGAAGCCCTCCTTTGAGGCGGCGCTTGTGATAAACTGCGCGTTGGTTATCTTCATAAGTTTACTATGGCCGTTCTGAACACGGCGTCGACGTCGGAGACGGGTATGAACCTGACGGAGTCCTTTACCGATTGGGGGATGTCCTCGAGGTCCTTTACGTTGTCCTGAGGGATTATTATGTCGTGTATGCCTATGCGGTAGGCGGCGAGCGACTTTTCCTTGAGGCCGCCTATGGGCAGCACCCTGCCGCGCAACGTAATTTCGCCCGTCATGGCTATGGAGCGCTTTACGGGCTTGTGGGTGAAGGCCGAAAGTATGGCCGTGGCCATGGTTATGCCCGCGCTGGGGCCGTCCTTGGGCGTGGCGCCCTCGGGAACGTGGATGTGTATGTCGGTGTTTTCAAACTCGGACATGGGTATGCCGTACTCGTCGGCGTTGGAGCGGATATAGCTTATGGCCGCGCGGGCGCTCTCCTTCATGACGTCGCCCAGCTTGCCCGTGAGGATTATGTCGCCCTTGCCGTGCATGGCCGAAACTTCTATGGTGAGAGTGGTGCCGCCCACGGCCGTCCACGCCAGACCCGTGGCCGCGCCCACCTGATCGCTGTCGAGCATGGCGTCGCGCTCGTAGCGGCGGGGGCCGAGAAAGTCCTTTATGCCGTCGGCATACGCCCTAACCTTGCGCTTGCGCCCTCCCGCCTTGGCCACGGCCGCCTTGCGGCAGACGGCGTCTATGCGGCGCTCGAGCTCTCTGACGCCCGCCTCGCGGGTGTAGCCGTCGATTATCTCGGCTATGCCGCCGTCGTCGAATACTATGTCGTCCTCCCTCAGGCCGTTGGCCGCCGTGCGCTTGGGGATGAGGTAGCGGCGGGCTATCTGCATCTTCTCCTCCTGCGTGTAGCCCTCGAGGCGGATGAGCTCCATTCTGTCGAGCAGGGGCTCGGGGATGCCCTCCACCGTGTTTGCGGTGGTTATGAACAGCACCTTAGAGAGGTCGTAGGGCACTTCGAGATATCTGTCGCGGAAGGTGGAGTTCTGGGCGGGGTCGAGCACCTCCAGAAGGGCGCTCGAAGGATCGCCGCGCAGCGAATCGGAGGAGAGCTTGTCTATTTCGTCGAGAAGGAACACGGGATTTACGGAGCCCGCGTTCTTTAAGGCAGTTATTATGCGCCCCGGCATGGCGCCGACGTAGGTCTTGCGGTGGCCGCGTATTTCGGCCTCGTCCTTGACGCCGCCGAGCGACATTCTGACAAATTTGCGGCCGAGCGCGCGGGCTATGGATGTGGCTATGGACGTCTTGCCCACGCCGGGAGGGCCGACAAAGCAGAGCACGGGAGCGTTGAGCGTGCCCGTAAGTTTGAGCACGGCTATGTACTCGACTATGCGCTCCTTTATCTTCTGAAGGCCGTAGTGATCCTCGTCGAGCATTCGGATGACCTCGGCAAGCTCGCCCGTGTCCTCGGTGGATGAGTTCCATTCGAGGTCGAGCAGCCAGTCGAGGTAAGTTCTCAGCACGTTGTAGTCGGGCGAGGAGGTCTGCATGCGCGACATGCGCGACAGTTCCTTTAAGGCCTTTTCCTCCACCTCCTCGGGCATGTGCTTTTCCTTTATCCTGCGCTCGAGCTCGCTCTTTTCGTCCTCGTTGTCGCCCAGCTCGCCGTGGATGGCCTTGAGCTGTTCGCGGAGGTAGTATTCGCGCTGGTTCTTTTCGATGCTCTGCCTTACGGAATTTTGTATCTTGCGCTCGAGGCGGGCTATCTCCAGCTCGGAGTTGAGGCGCTTGTCGAGGTCGGAAAACATTTCGACGAGCGTCGTGCGCGAATAGATCTGCTGCACGGCGTCGCTTTTGAGCTGAAGGCCGTCGAGGGCGAGATAGATGAACTGCTCGGCGTCGTTGCAGCCTTCGAGGCGCTGTGCGGCCTCCTTGGAAAAGCGGGTGTCCGACTGAGAGATATCGCGCAAAATGCCCTTGGCCGTGCGGAAATAGGCCTCCTCGAACATGGGATCGGTGCGGCCTGCGGGCATCTTTTCAATAGTCGTCCAGAAGCTGCCGTCCTGCTCGTAAACAGAGAGCGTGCGGGCGCGGTACAGCCCGCGGCAGGTAATGCGCAGCCTGTTTTCGGAGATGGGCGCCACGCGCTCTATGATGGCGACGGTGCCCACGTCGTAGAGATCCTCCGCGCCGACGTCCTTTTTGGTCGAGTCGGTCTGAGCGACGAGGAATACCGTTCTGTCAGACTGCGTGGCCGACTTGATGGCGTAGAGCGTGGCCGTGCGGCCGGCGTCGAAACTTGATGATATGTTGGGTAAAACTACCCTGTCGCGAAGGGCGACGAGGGGCAGCTGAAGTCTTTCATTTGCCATATGGTTTTCTCCGTCCCGGAAGGGACAAAACAAGGGGGCTTTAATGCGCAAAAGGGAGAAAGCCGTGCCGCCTTCCCCCCTTTACTTACGCGCCTGATTTCAAGCCGATTTTTTGTAGACTATTACGGGTTCGGCCTTGCCGGCTATGCAGTCGCGGGTGACGATGACCTCTTCGACGTTGTTCTCCGAGGGGATCTTGTACATCACCGGCGTCATGAGGCCCTCGATTATAGTCCTCAAGCCCCTTGCGCCCGTTTTGAGCTTTATGGCCGTGCCTGCTATCTCGCGCACGGCGCCCTCCTCCACCGTCAGCTTTACTCCGTCGAGGGCGAGGAGCTTCTGATACTGTTTGATGATGGCATTTTTGGGCGTGGTGAGTATGTTGACGAGCGCGTCCTCGTCGAGGGGATGAAGGGCTACGACGATGGGCACGCGGCCGACAAATTCGGGAATGAGCCCGAACTTGGTGAGATCCTGCGGCTTGACGTCGGCGAGCATTTCGTAGACGCCCTCGTTTTCGTCGCTCTTTACGTCGCCGCCGAAGCCGAGAGTTGTGGTGTCCCTGCGGGCACGCACTATTTTGTCGAGCCCGACGAAGGCGCCGCCGCAGATGAACAGGATATTGGTGGTGTCTATCCTCAGGCACTCCTGCTGGGGGTGCTTTCTGCCGCCCTGAGGGGGAACGTTGGCGACGGTGCTTTCGATTATCTTTAAAAGCGCCTGCTGCACGCCCTCGCCCGACACGTCGCGCGTGATGGACACGTTTTCGCTCTTGCGGGCTATTTTGTCGATCTCGTCGATATAGATTATGCCGCGCTGGGCGCGCGCAATGTCGTAGTCGGCGTTCTGGATGAGCTTTAAGAGGATGTTTTCAACGTCCTCGCCAACATAGCCCGCCTCGGTGAGGGTGGTGGCGTCAGTGGTAGCGAAGGGCACGTTGAGTATTTTGGCGAGAGTGCGCGCAAGCAGCGTCTTGCCGCAGCCCGTGGGGCCGAGCAGCAGAATGTTGCTCTTTTCGATCTCGACGTCGGCGAGCTCGCTCTCCTCCTTTTTGCCCAGATTGTTGATGCGCTTGTAGTGGTTGTAGACGGCTACGGACAGCACCTTTTTGGCCTCGTCCTGACCGACGATATACTTATCGAGTTCGGCCTTTATTTCGGCGGGCTTTTTAAGGGGAACGGGGGTGACTTCCTCTTCCTCCGTGTCCTTTATCATGTCCTCGCAGATCTCAACACATTCGTTGCAGATATATGCGCCGTTCTGCCCCGAAATGAGACGTTTTACCATGTCCTCGGGCTTGCCGCAGAACGAACAGTACCTGTGATCGTTTTTCATGGATCAGCCATGACCTCCTGTATTCGGCCGCAGTGGCGGCCCCGATTATATATTACCTTAAATTATCTTTTATAAAACACTTTGTCGATGAGACCGTAGTTGAGGGCCTCCTCGGCGGAGAGGAAGTTGTCCCTGTCGGTATCCCTTTCGATGGTCTCGACGGGCTTGCCGGAATTTTCGGCAAGTATTTTGTTGAGCTTTTCCTTGGTCTTTAAAATGTGCTCGGCGGCTATTTTTATGTCGCTGGCCTGTCCCTGAGCTCCGCCGAGGGGCTGGTGGATCATTATTTCGCTGTTGGGCAGGGCGTACCTCTTGCCCTTGGCGCCGCTGGAGAGCAGGAAGGCGCCCATGGAGGCCGCCATGCCTATGCAGATGGTGGAAACGTCGCACTTGACGTAGTTCATGGTGTCGTAGATGGCCAGTCCCGCCGAAACCGAGCCGCCGGGGCTGTTGATATACAGCGAGATATCCTTGGAAGGATCCTTGGCCTCGAGATATATCAGCTGGGCCACAACGGTGTTGGCGGTGGCGTCGTCGATCTCGCCGCTGAGGAAAATTATTCTGTCCTCGAGAAGGCGGGAATAAATGTCGTAAGAGCGCTCGCCGCGCGAAGTCTGTTCTACTATATAGGGCACAAGTGCCGCTCTTTGAGTATTCATGATGATAATTCTATCCTCCTATAACTTAAAATATAACCACATTACGCACTCGCTTAAACAATGCGCGCACTATTTGGGGTATTAAATGAGTTTTAAATTGTTTATGCCTGTACGGTACTGTGGTGAATAGATAAACTTCCGTTTGTGGATAATTGATCGGCAAACGATATGTACCTCGTGCCGTCTATGACCCAACTGACCGCAATGGTCGTTGCGAACCAATTCTCGCTTATTTTTATGGTTGTGGAGCCAAATGCTTCCAGCACTATCTTTTTGACGTCCTTTAAACCCGTCCAATTTTCGGCATCACCGTAATTACACATTTTTGAATTGTAATATACGGTAAGATCCTCATCGAGATGACTTGTTATTTCAATCGTCCAAGTTCCGCCCTGTTTACTGACTATATCCAAATCGACATACATATCTTTTTGTCGCCATTGAGCAACAAACGTCACATCTTCCAAATAAGAATACGAATAATATGGATGCATAGACACCCCGGGGCCGACAACAAAGAACATTTTACCGTCAGGCCCTTTATAGTGGTCATACCAATACAACTCCTTCGAAGGATAATCGGGGCCTCTCATCTGACATGAATAGAAATAATACGCATAATCTGCGCCGCCCGTTCCGCCGTTTTTATCAAATGTAACTTTGTACATGTTGGGAACCCAACAGGCGTACAGATAGGTATTGTTTTCTATCTGTTCGAACTCTTCTATAAGCTTCATGTCAGAGTTGAAATATTTAATGCCCGAACCGCCGATTATTTTTGAAGGTTTGGGGTTGGAAGAACCAGACGAAAGCTCATACACTCTTCCCGAAGAATCTTTGTAAATAAAGCCCGAATAATAATTGTTCAGACTGATATTATCGGAGGAAGAGTAATAACCATTGAACGTGTATCCTGCGGCTTCGGGCTGTTCAAAAATATTGGGCTGCCCTTTTTCGACTTCTATGGCTGTAGCACCCTGCAGCTTGTTTAAATTCTTGTATAAATACAAAGTTTTAATTTCATTTTTTACCACTTTGACCGTCAATGACGGATAGCAGGCTTTGGACGCGATATAAAAGGTCGTCTGAGCAACGCTTCCGTCTTCCCCAATCCTTTCGATTTGAGTATTGGCACATATGGTTATAGTTTGACCTATTACTTTAATATACTTTTTATCGGCGTCGTTAATAAGGCTATCATAATTGACCTCGACCTTTGTAACAGAGCCATCTAAATCGACCCAGCCCATATAGAATTCATATTCGTCCGCACGAGCCAATTCGATAATGTTATCCACATATACTCTTCCGTCGATAACCCATACCCATTGACTGTCATCTTCTTCTATTTTAAATTCAGTCGAAGATGAAAAATCAAAATACACATAACATTCCTGTAATGGCGATAATGCAAAAGTATATACCGAATTACCATTGATATATGAAGGCGTACTTTCTAATTCATCGTCTGAATTACTGACCAAAACAAAATTAGTGTTGTCCGAGCCTGAAAATGTAAGTTTGAATCTTGAAGTGTAGTCGTTTGAATTTATAAACTTTCTTAAATACTTTCCGGCAGAAAAGCTTTGTTGAACGCTTTCTCCGATTAACTGAGGCTCCGAAACAGTCAACCTTAAATCAATATTCTGCGAAGAATTATTTTTTAAAAGCAGGTATTTTGTAACACCGTTTTCAAAATGTACCGAATATTTATTACCGGATAAAATGTCACCATTTACGATAACTGCGTTTAAACTATTTAGCGATATTTCGTAGAACCCGTCTTTATTCGGTAAGATTTTAACTATCTGTGTTGCGTTGCCTTTTAAAGAGAGGGTGTTATTGCCAAGCGAAATTTCATCCGCCAAGCGGCAAGTTAACTCGGATATGATTTTCTGAGAAGTTAAAGAATTAGAAAGTTTTATGGTATATTTTACGCCGCCCTCTAAATAGCATTGATTGTTATTTACAGAGGTATTGTTTATGCTGAATTGCGCATTGGAAGGAACACTAAAACTGTAATTCCCCGAATATTTGGGAGATATGGTTATTGTCTGCTCGCCTTCCGGCAGAAGATATACGGGCACGCTTTTGCCGTCGATATTATCGCCGGAGATATTAAAATAAGGCTCCATTTCAGTAAACAGAATATTTTCACGATATGCTACAAATGGAATAATTTTCCCGTTATCGTCAACGTTATTCATGTAAACCTTATTTTTTGTAGGACTATCTTCGCTTGTTTGCAAAATATCGAACTGCACGACTTGATTTATTCTGCTTCTGCTATTCGAATCGTTAATAATGGTATCGCATGCAATATAAGAGGACGAATCATCTGTTAATAAAATATCATTGGTAGAGGACGTAGCTATACACCTTGTAAATGGAACACTTTCAGGCTCTTGTTCCTGCGCTGCGCGAGATTTATAAAATACTTGTCCGTCACTACCTTGATTGAGCTCAACTACTTTATACCCGGTAGCCTCATCTACAGAACTCAAAATATCAGTGATATCTGTTATCGTGCCATAAATTGCACCTGCCGTATTCCCACCCGGGATCAAATTAAAGAATAAATCTATTAACCCCGTAGCAACGCTTTGTGCAATCATAAGACCTTCGTCCTGAGTAACGCCGTCCTTTATAGTGACTATTCCGTTATAGTAAAGATTTGCCTGTTCAATTATGGTTCCCATATCATCCTTTTTCGAATATCCCTGATCGCCATAATTCAATGAATTCTCATTTTGCAAAAAAGAAGCAAATCTCGGATTTGCAATATAATAGGCCTTGCTCTCTTTCTCCTCAAAAATTGTCCACGTTTCGCTACCGTTGTCATTATTATACTGTAACGTTACCTGTAATAATAGTTTTATTGTAAGATAACAGTGCACATCATTATACTCATATGTAAAATTTATCAACACAAAATCTATTAACTTTGTGCTGACAAGTTTATGATGAAAAACAAAAAAGCCATATTCCCTTCCGCTATATTGAAAAACATAGTCATCCTCAATAAATCTTACATATTCTATCGGCACAACTCTTATTAAATCTTCAACCTCATCACCCTCGTCAAGGTTATTAACTTCAGTTGCAAAATCCTCTATTGTTTTATTTGAACTATCCCCGTTTATATTTAATAATTCATCACTATCCGTGTACTCTTCCAAAGAAGGGCTCTTTGTATCGGCAAAAGTTAATTTGGGTGCTTTTATATATAAACAGCCAAACATAACAGCAGCAATAAAAACAAATAGTACAAGAAACAGGCTAAGCTTTTTACTCTTCATAGTATTTTTCCAAAAAATCTTCTTAAATAATTCTTAATATATTATAAAATTTAGAGTCCAAACATTGTAATTTACTCTATCTAATATTGGTGGGCCGGGACGAACCTGCAAAATATACTTGCCGCGTTCAATCGGCTCTTTTATACCTAATAAATCAATATTTAGATACCCTTCATCTTCAACATAAAATAAAATATCAACCGAAAAATCGCCGCGGTACATATTAGGGGTGATCCATAAATCTTCGAAACCGGGACGGCCGTCGTATTGATATTCTTCCACCGTGAAATCGCGCCCCTTTCCGGTATATGGTATTTCATAGGACAACTCGTTAGTTCCCACGGGAAATTCGTAAATTTTGCCGTCTGTACAGCTGACGCGAATGGCCACGTCGTAAGTTTTTTCGGTATCGTCCTCCGCACACGAGGAGGCAAATACCGCGCCGCACGATATTATCACCGCTGCGGCTAATATGCTTATTACCCTTTTTACGCCTATCATATATTTTCCGCTCCTTAAATAATTCTTAATAAATTATAAAATTTAGAGTCCACTCACTAAAGTTTACCCTATCTAATATTGGCGCTTTTGTGTACACTTTCAAAATATACTTGCCGCGTTCAATCGGCTCTTTTATACCTAATAAATCAATATTTAGATACCCTTCATCTTCAACATAAAATAAAATATCAACCGAAAAATCGCCGCGGTACATATTAGGGGTGATCCATAAATCTTCGAAACCGGGACGGCCGTCGTATTGATATTCTTCCACCGTGAAATCGCGCCCCTTTCCGGTATATGGTATTTCATAGGACAACTCGTTAGTGCCAACGGGGAATTCGTAAGTTTTGCCGTCTGTGCAACCGACGCGGATGGCCACGTCGTAAGTTTTTTCGGTATCGTCCTCCGCACACGAGGAGGCGAACAGGGCCCCGCCCGCAAAGGCAAGCGCAGCTACAATAATGGCAAATAATCTCTTTATGCGTGACATAGTACTATATAAATATTTAAAAATATGCGGTTATGACAACGGGGCGGCTTTAATATACAATTAAAGACCCGCCCCGCATGGTTTTAAAATGTTATTTTTAAATAACTTAGGCTTTACTTTATCATTTTGTTGTTCTCTTCAAGGAAGGCGAAGAGTTTGGTGATGACTATGTCGTTGGCGATATACTCCTGCTGACGAGGATCGAGGTTCTTTTTGTACTCCTCGGCAGTCTTGCCGACGGAAGCGGCCTGCTCGGCTATCTTGGCTTCGATCTCTTCGGGAGAGGCGGTTATCTTCTCCTCCCTTATTATCTTGTCGATTATAAGCTGGGCGAGCACGCGGGTGTGCGCCTGAGGGGCAAACTGCGAGCGGAACTGCTCCATGGTCTGGCCCATGTACTTAATATAATCTTCAAGCTTGAGGCCCTGATACATGAGGCGGTAGGAGAAATCCTGCACCATTCTGTCGGTTTCGGTCTCTATCATGGCCTGGGGAATTTCGCACTCGGCCGTCTTGGAGATGGCCTCTATTATGGAGTTTTCGGTTTCGTCCCTGCCGCGGCTTTCGGCCTGCTTTACGAGCCTGTCCTTTACCTTTGCGGTGTAGTCGGCAATGGTCTCGTTGCCGGTGTGCTTTTTAACGTATTCATCGGTGAGCTCGGGAAGAACGCGGCCCTTTACGGAGTTGAGGTGAATGGCGAAAACGGCGTCCTTGCCGCGAAGGTTTTCGGCCTGGTAGTCCTCGGGAAATTTGACGGTGATATCCCTATCCTCGCCTATCTTCATGCCGACGACCTGAGCTTCGAAGCCGGGAATGAAGGAACCCGAGCCGAGAACGAGGTCGTAGCCCTCGGCGGTGCCGCCGGGGAACTTTTCGCCGTCGACCGAGCCCGAGAAGTCGATATTGACGGTGTCGCCGTCGGCGCAGGCGCGGTCGGTGACGTCGACGGTCTTGGCCTCGCGCTCCAAGATCTTTTCAACTTCCTTTTTAACTTCCTCGTCGGTGACGGAGTACTCGTACTTCTTAATTTCGAGGCCCTTGTAGGAGCCTATCTTTACGTCGGGCTTGACGGGCACGGTAGCGGTGAGGGTGACTTTTTCGTCGTTGAGCTCGTCGACGGACAGTTCGGGATCGCCGACGGCGGTGAAGTTTTCCCTCTCCTTGGAAAGAATTTCGGGATAGTGCTTGGAATAGAGTACGTTGAAGGCCTCGTCGAAGAATACGGCCTTGCCGTAGTATCTTTCTACGACAGGCTTGGGAGCCTTGCCCTTTCTGAAACCGGGCACGGCGTACTTGCCGCGCGTCCTTTTGTAGGCTTCCGAGATGGCGTTCTCCCACTCTTCCTTGGAAAAGTCGATTGTAATTTTTACGGTGCTCTTTTCGCCCGCCGCAGTTGTGTACTTCATTTTTTGTTCTCCTGAAAAAACTTATATTATATTTTCAACTTTAACATTTTAGCACAACCCGATAATTTTGAAAAGCGTTTTGACGAGGCTTTAAATAATTTACTTTCAAAAAAATTTAGTTTATAATGAATTTAACTTTTTAAAACGCACTTAGTGTATTTAATAACCATTATTACAGAGGTCTACGCACATGCCGCAGGACGCATTTACCTTGAGAGCCGTGACGGGCGAGCTTGAAGCTCTGCTTGTCGGAGGCAAGATATCAAAAATAAACATGCCCGAAAAGGACGAACTTTCGCTGATTGTTTACACGCCGCGCTCAGGCTCGGTGAGGCTGGAGATATCCGCCTCGGCAAAGTACAACAGGATAAGCATAGGCGGGCGGGACAAGCCCAACCCCGCCAACGCGCCCAACTTCTGCATGCTGCTGCGAAAGCACCTGCAGAACGCGACCGTGACGGCGGTGAGGCAGATAGGCTTCGAGAGGATAGTGGCGATAGACTTCGACTGCGTTTCGGACTTTTCGTTCAGCTCGCTGACGCTGTACTGCGAGATAATGGGCAAGTACTCCAACATGGTGCTCGTGGAAAAGGGCGTAATTTTGGGCGCGCTCAAGCAGACCACGCTGGAGGAGAACGCCAAGAGAGTGCTCTTTTCGGGCGCAAAGTACACCCTCCCTCCCCCTCAGGGCAAGGCCGACCCCACCGACGGGGCCGCGCTCGCGGAGCTTATGGGCGAGGGCAGGGCGGACGAGAGAGCCATTTCGGCCAACGTAGAGGGCATAGCCTTTTCCACCGCGGCGGAGATTTGCGCGCACTACGGCGGGCCGGTTTCGGCGGAGGAATTGTACGACTACGTCAACGGCGGCGTCAGCGAGCCCTGCGTGGTGTTCGACGAGAGGGGCGAGCCGCAGGACTTTAAGGTGCGCTCGGAGGCTGCAGGCAGAAAGCTCTACCCCACACTTTTGGAGGCGCAGACGGCGTACTACGACTATATTTACGTTAAAAAGACCTTCGACGACGGCAGGCGCAAGCTGACGGGCGCGCTTAGATCGGCGATAAAAAAGGCCGAAAAGAGGCTGGCGCAGATAAACGGTAAGCTGTTGGAGTGCGACTCGGCCGAGGAGATAAAGCTCAAGGGCGAGCTGATAACGGCCAACATCTACCGCCTTGAGAGGGGCATGGACAGCTTTGAGGCCGACGACTACTACAGCCAGACGCCGAGGAAGATAAAGATCGCGCTGGACAGGCAGCTGACCCCCGCGCAGAACGCGCAGAAGTACTACAAAAAATACGCCAAGATGAAGAGGACGGTGCAGGCGCTCTCGGGCCAGAAGGAGGAGACCGAGGTCAAGCTGGACTACCTCAACTCGATAGCCGCGCACATAGACGCGGCGGAATGCACCGACGATTTGAAGGAGACGGCCGACGAGCTGACCGCCGAGGGAATTTTAAAGAGGCCGCCCGAAAAGGGAAAGAAGAAGGCCGACGCCCCCGCGCCGCTGAGGGAATACGAGATGGACGGCTTCCGCGTACTGGTGGGCAGGAACAACGCCCAGAACGACAGGCTTTTAAAGAGCCTTTCGCCCGACGACGTGTGGCTGCACGTCAACAGGTACCACTCCTCGCACGCGGGCATAATCTGCGAGGGCAGAAAGGTGCCCGACGAGGTGATAGCCAAGGCCGCGGCGGCGTGCGCATACTATTCGGAGGCGCGCGGAAGGGACAAGGTGACCGTAGACTACGCCCCGAGGAAATTTGTTAAAAAGCCCTCAAAGTCGGCGCCCGGCTTCGTCACCTACACCGACTACAGCAATATAATTGTCACGCCAGACCCCATGAGGGGCGAGAGGATAAAATAGCGCCGTGCGCCGCCAAGCGCGGCGCATATTTTTTTGAGGACGGCACACACTTTTTTGTGTGGAAGAAATTTGCAAGGCGATATACAGAGCAATAGCCGAGGGCGCGGGCGGGGGCTACGGAGTGTTCTACGAGGACGAGCTGGAGGACGCCCTGCCCGAGGGCGAACGCGGGCGGGGCGCCGCGGCCGAGGCCATGATAAAACTTAAGGAGGACGGGTATATCGACGTAAAGTACGCGCGCGGCAACGCCTTCTGCGCGGCCATTGCGAAGAGATACCCCGACGATCCCCCTCCCCCCGCCGTGCAGGATCCCCCTCCGCCCTCCCGACCCGTCCTGCCCGTCATACTCGCCGCCGCCGCGGGAGGCGCCGCGGGCAGCCTGATCTGCGGGATAATATTTCATGTTGTCTAAATTGGAGAGCGCCGTTATGGACGCCGTGTACGGGCTGTGCGACGGGGCGGGCGGCTGCCTTGTTTCGGCGGCAGAGATAATGGCCGTCATGAGGCGGGGGAGCGCGGTCGGCGCCGAGGGCGTGGACAGGGCGCTTTGCGACCTCAAGAGGGACGGATACTTCGAGCTGATATCCTCCTCGCGCGCGGGCAGGAAGATGTACGTCATAACGCTGAAGGAGCGCGGGCTCAACTTCCGCAGAGCGCGCTCGCAGCGCTCGCGCGAGGCGGTGTACCGCATAGCCCTGGCGCTGCTCGGGGCGGTGGCGACGTTTGTGTTCGGCATAATTTTGAAGGCCGTTTGGGGAGGCTGACGGGGCGGCATGAAGTTTTTGTATAAATTTTGACACATTATATATATAAACTATTGCTTTTTGCTGCGGCGTTTGGTATAATGCCCCTTATGAAAACAACGGACGGAAAGGAAAGATTGCAAAAAGGGT
This sequence comes from uncultured Clostridia bacterium, assembly GCA_944358655.1. GTDB lineage: Bacteria > Bacillota > Clostridia > Christensenellales > Borkfalkiaceae > Coproplasma. The sequence goes on from CALVRO010000005.1 coordinate 32,053, forward strand.
TGGTGAGGCGGTTCATACCCTACTACCGCCCCCACCTCAAACTGTTTATCGCAGACATTATCTGCGCCGGGCTCATTTCGGCCTTCAACCTCATCTATCCCTACATTACGGGGGAGATTATAGACACATTCGTGCCGCAGAAGATGATGAACATGATACTCGTCTGCGGCTTTGCGCTGCTCGCATTTTACATTGTTAAGGCGGGGCTCAACTACTTTTTGCAGTATTGGGGCCACGTTGTGGGCGTGCGCATACAGAAGTCGCTGAGGAGCGAGCTCTTCGATCATCTTGAAAAGATGCCCCTTTCGTACTTCGACGAGAACAAGACGGGCGTGATAATGAGCAGGCTGACAAACGACCTGTTCGAGATATCCGAGCTCGCGCACCACGGCCCCGAGGACGTGCTGCTTTCGGTGGTCACCCTGATAGGCGCCGTGGCGATAATGTTCACCTACAACGTGTGGCTCGCCCTCATCCTGCTGGCGCTCGTGCCCATGATACTCATTTACACCATCTTCATGCGCAAGCGCTTTGTGGACGTGTACGACGAGATGAGAGTTGTGCAGGGCGAGATAAACAGCGACGTGGAGAGCGCCGTTTCGGGCATACGAGTGGCGCGCGCATATACCGCCGAGGCGCACGAAAAGCTGAAGTTCGAGCGCGGCAACGAGTCGTTCGCCCGCTGCAAAAGCAGACAGTACAAGGTGATGGGGCAGTACTACTCCTCCATGCGCTTCATGCTCGACTTTATGAACTTCGCCGTGATAATAATAGGCGGCGTGTTCTTCTTCAACGGGCAGATAGACGCGGGCGAGTTTTCGGCCTTCATAATGTACGTTACCACCTTCTCCAACCCCATCTGGACGCTGACGACCATTTACGAGCAGATACAGCAGGGCCTTACGGGCTTCAACCGCTTCTGCAACATTATGGACAGGCCCGTCGAGCCCGAGGCCGAAAATGCCGCCGACTGCGGCAGGCTGAAGGGCGACATACTCTTCGACCACGTCAGCTTTGCCTATAAAAACGACGACAACGTCAACAAGGTTATATCCGACTTCACTTGCAGGATAGACGCGGGCAAGACGGTGGCGCTTGTCGGGCCCTCGGGAGGAGGCAAGACCACGCTTTGCCACCTCATCCCCCGCTTCTACGAGATAGACGAGGGCGCCATAACCATAGACGGCAAGGACATACGCGAAGTCACCCGCCGCTCGCTGCGCGAAAACATTGGAATCGTGCAGCAGGACGTGTTCCTGTTCAACGGAACCATAAAGGAAAACATTGCCTACGGCGACTTTTCGGCGAGCGACGAGGACATAATAGAGGCCGCAAAGAGGGCCAACATACACGACTACATAACCACCCTGCCCGACGGCTACGACACCAACGTGGGCGAGAGGGGCGTAAAGCTTTCGGGCGGACAGAAACAGAGGATCTCCATTGCCCGCGCCTTTTTGAAGAACCCGCCCATACTCATTTTAGACGAGGCGACGAGCGCTTTGGACAACGCCACGGAGATGCAGATACAGGACGCACTCAACTCGCTGTCGGTAGGCAGGACTACCATAGTAGTCGCGCACAGACTGTCAACCATAAAGAACGCCGACGAGATAATAGTAGTCACCCCCGGCGGCATTGCCGAGCGCGGCACGCACGAGGAACTTTTGGCCCTCGGCGGCATTTACAAGGAGCTGTACGAATACCAGTTCAAAAATCTTTAATATTTTTTCTTAAAACAAACGCACGGGCGGCGCCGCATGGAAACATGCGGCGCCGCCCTCTGTTTTGCATTGAGTTTTAAAGTTGAATTGTTGTAGAGTTTGCCGACGGGCCCGGACTTACCTCTCCTTGGCGTGGAAGATGAGGCCTATGGTGCCGGGGCCGCAGTGCGAACCTATAACGGGCCCTACGGGCTGAACGACAATGTCGGCCTCGGGGTGGGCGGCCTTTATGTCGGCCACAAAGGAATTTGCGGCGTCCTCGCAGTCGGCCTGCAGGACGAAGATCTTATACTTGTCGAGCTCGCTGCCCTTGGCTTCGAGATAGCCCCTGAGCGCGGCCATGGCCTTTTTGAAGCCCTTCTGTTTTTCTACGTTGACTATCTTGCCTTCGCCGTCGAAGCAGAGAATGGGCTTGATGCCGAGCAGGTTACCAAACACCTTGGATACGCCCGAAACCCTTCCTCCCCTGTAGAGATAGGTGAGATCCTCCACCGCGAAGTAGGTGGCGGTGTGAGGCACGAGCTCGTTGACGTAGGCTTCGAGCTCATCCATGGTGGCGCCCTCCCTGTATCTGAGGGCGGCATAGTAGACTATGAAGCCCGCGCCGAGCGAAATGGTCTTTGTGTCGACGGTGCGGATGACGCGGTCGGGATACTTTTCCTTAAGCTGAGATATGGCCTGCTCCATGGCGTTGAAGGTGGCGCTCATGGCGTGCGAGAAGGTTATGTAGAACACGTCCTCGCCTGCGGCGAGCACGGGCTCGAAGTACTCAATGTAGGAATACTCGTTGAGCGCGCTCGTCTTGGGCACGGCGCCTTCGCGCATGGCCTTAAAGAAGGCGGCAAAATCGGTCTCGCGGCCCATGTCGTAAAAATACTCTTTTTCGCCGAGCGTGTAGGGCATTTTTATGACGTTGAGGCCGAGCTCGTCGACCGTCTTGTACCACAGTTCGCAGTTGCTGTCGCAGAATAATCTATACATATATTCTCTCCTGAAATTTGATAACAAAATTTATATTGCCCCGCTACTATGCCGCAAACAACGGCTGCAGAGGGCGGGTCGCCCGAAGGACTTTCATTTGACTTTGCGGAAGAAAAACCAGAAAATTATCAGCACCTGAAAGGGCGCCGCCACAACGTAGAACAGCCACCACTTGTCGTCGGCGGGAGCAAACACGGCGAAGAATACATGGAAAATGGCGACAAGCGACCAAAGTATGCCCGTACAGGCGAGTGCATTGGTGAGCTTTGTGCCCCATATGCCCGAAAAGACGGTGAGCACGACGGCGCACGCAAAGGGCGCGACTATGTAGGAGAGCCACGCATAACTTTCGGTGGCGCTCCAAAAATACAGCAGCGCAAACACGCCCGTGGCCACGAACCACACGAGGCCGACTGAGAGCAGCACTATGAGCAGGCGCTTTTTTTTCAGATTTATCTTGGGCTTTACAACGCCCTCGGGCTGTTCGCAAATTATATCGTCGACCTTGATATGATAAATTTCGGCCAGCTGAATGAGCACACGGATATCGGGGATGGACTCGCCCCTCTCCCACTTTGACACGGCTTTATCGGAGTAGTTGAGCATTTCCGCGAGCCTGAGTTGGGTCAAGCCCGCCTGCTGACGCAGGCGCACGAGATTTTCTGCAATTACTTCTTTCAAGTCTTTCATGTCCCTATTGTAACACATTAAACAACAAAAATCAATACAAATGTACAACTCTACCGACGGTAGAGAAGAATTTTTTTGAAGTAGAGTTGATTTTTATGTCTGTTTACACAAATTTAGCAACAATAGAGTTGTCGTTGTTGAAAAAAGGACGGGATAGTTATATAATTAAGTATATGAGTCGGGGCGTTAGTCCATTCCGAGAGTGCGACGGACACCCCACCACTTGTCATGCCGAGCAGCTCGCGCCTCGTCGCAAGGCGCGTTTTGCAACAAGCCGAGTAAACTCGCCTTGTCCGCCTTTAGCGCCTGCGGCTCCTCTTTCGCGCAAATACTACAGTTTTGCGCGAGGCTGTGGTTAAAATTCCTGCACTCCGTGAAAGCAAATTCGCCCTTGCCCGCCCCCTCCGCCATTCACTTCGTTCGTGGCACCTCCCCATGGCGACGGGGAGGCAATTATGAGGAACAAGTGTATCTGAAAGTAGCCCGGGAGATTTCTCCGCTTCGCACACTCCGTGTGCTTTGGTTTCGCGTCTTGTTCGCGTTCAACATAATTGCTCTCGTTCCAAGCGAAAGCGGCGCTACGCTTGCCCGAAATGACATGCTCTGCCCGAGGAGGGGGCAATGCACCCATACTCCCCCCCTTGTCATGCCGAGCAGCGCGCCGAAAGAGTTGGATGCAAAAAGTGCAAGTGCGCGCGTCGCCGAGGCATCTCATCGCGACAGCGACGGACAAATGGGGCAAAATGCCCCGCTATGGCTCCCCGTCGTTATGGGGAGCTGGCGGCAACTTGTTGCCGACTGAGGGGGCGTTCTTTTTTTCGACCTCTCCGTCCGCGCGCTCGCGCGTGCGGCCACCTCCCCATGCGAAGGGGAGGCTATAATAAGGATATATCGTATCTGAAAAGTAATCGGGGAGATTTCTCCATGCGCTCGGCTTAATAGCCTCGCTTAGTCGAAATGACATCCTTATAGTCGGGGAGAGAAATCAAACTCGTAAACAAAAATTTCTTTCCGCATATAGACCTTTCAAAAGGACATCCTTGTTGCGAACAGGGGCAAATTCTTTGCTATATTTTAACACGACGGAGGCAATGGCCGCCGTTGACATATTCTTTTTGGAGCAACCATGAAAAAGTTTGATATCTATGTTGATTCGGGCGCCAATATACCCGACGAGCTTTGCGAACGTTACGACATTAACGTTGTGCCCTTTATGTGCAATATCGACGGCGTGGAGACGCCCTGCTACGAAAAGGGCAGGCCTTCGCGCGAGATGGCCCTGAAATTTTACGCCGCCATGCGCGAGGGGTGCCAGACCTCCACTTCCCTCATCAACGCCGAAAGATTTTTTGAGGCGATAAAGCCATCGCTCGACGACGGACGGGACGTGCTGATCACCACCCTCTCTTCGGGCATTTCGGGCACATATAAGCAGGCGTGCGAGGCTGCGCAGACGGCCATGGAGCGCTATCCCGACCTGAAGGTGCACGTTTTCGACGCATACAACGCCTCGATGGGCGAGGGACTATTTGCGGTATATGCCGCGCGCATGCGCGAAGAGGGCAAGACCTTTGAGGAGACACGCGACTTTGTTGAGGCCAACAGGCTCAACATGCATTCGGTGTTCACCGTCAGCGACCTGAAATACCTTAAAAAGGGCGGGCGAATTTCTGCCACAAAGGCGATAGCCGGCACCCTTCTCAACATAAAGCCAATTCTTATTGCCGGCCCCGTGGGAACGATAGAGATGCTTGAAACCGTGCGCGGCAGAAAGAAGGCGCTGACAAGGCTTGCCGAACTATTTGACGAGGAAGTTGTAAACGCCTCCGCGCAGACAATTTCCATTTGCCACGCCGACTGCGAGGAGGACGCCAATTTCCTCGCCGACCTCCTCCGCCAAAAGGGCGCAAACGATATAGTTATCGAAGTTTACGACATATGCACGGGCTCGCACGTCGGCCCCGGCACGGTGGCGCTCTTCTTTATGGGCGACGACAGAAGCAAGGCGCGCGCCGAAAAGAGTTCCGTGCTCAAAAACATTGCAAATATTGCCGCAAAATTCAAGAAAAACAACTGACGATAAGTCATTATTTCTCAATATGCAAGAGCGCGGCGGGGAGGACAAAAGTCCTCCCCGCCGCGCTGCTTGTTTGCACTACTCTTCTTGCGGCACCTCGTCCAAAAAGTAATTAGATAAGTCACTTGTAAGCAGCCTTAAATCAATGGTTATATTACATAAGTTTTCGTTATAATCATCACGCCATGTAAGTTTTAACATATTAACATCAGTAACCACTCTGCCACAGACTTCAGGATCATATTCACCAAGCGGATGAGCGGCAAAGTATAGTGTAAAAATAGTAATACCGTCTAACTGTGAAACCGCATATGTCTTACTATTATCAAAAGCGATATTAAAACCATATTTCGTTGACCATGCTTCACCTTTTATTATAGTTTCGTAATAATTTGCTATTGTGTAATTCCTTTCGGAAAACTCCTTGAAAATATCTTCAACATAAGAGGTGAACTGCTCTTGAGAACTTATGGCTGCATCATAATAATATGTGCCACCGTCCTTATATTGCACTTCATTAGCTGCCCCCTCGGGCTTTGACAGCCATGGAATATCAAATTCCTGCAACACCTCCTCGCTGAACAATTCGGTAGACCCGGACTTGATATTGCATGTACGGTCGGGATCGAGATTGCACGAACACAATACTAAAGGAAGTGCTCCCAAAACAACTACTACTGCTTTTAATATTTTTTTCATAGGCAATCTTAATTTTAAGCTTATTCCTCTGCTTCAGGTATCTCATTTAAGAAATAATTATTTGTTCCCGAGTATGCTTTTTGGACAGATATCTCCATATAATGCAAACCATTCTCGTTAATTTGATTTCCCCATATAAAGTCGATAATATTTACATTGCTGACAATACGACCTTTAATTTCGCTGTTGTAATCACCAAGCAACTCGGCCGTGTAATATATACGATATATTACCCTATCATCGGATTTTGTTATGATATAACTATATTCGTTAGTAAATCCTATATGAAAATATACCTCGAAATTAAATATATCTCCCTGTGAGAACTGCTTATAATAGTTTGCAACAACATAATTACGCTCAATTAGTTCATTATAAAAATGATTGATATAGTCGTAGAAATCACTTTCCGACTCCATATATGAGGTGAATTCATACGAAGAGCTATTCTTTTTCTGTACTATATCGGTACAGCTCTGCGGCTCTATCAGCCATGGAATATCAAATTCCTGCAACACCTCCTCGCTGAACAATTCGGTAGACCCGGACTTGATATTACATGCACAAAAGGATATCGAAATTAAGCTGCATAATGCCATACATAATAATGATTTAAACAACTATCCCCTCCGATTTGGTTTTTTCAGTATTATACTCCCGGCAATGTTATATGTCAAATAAATGAGGGTAATTTATCTGTAATTTGCGAATATTAGTGCATAATCGCGTTTTATGCAAAGTTTTAGTGAATAAAAATGGATAATTGCCGAATTTATCGAGAACGCGGCGGCGCCGAAGGCGCCGCCGCGTTGCGGTTTATAAAATGATATTATGGCGAGTGGCGCCTGTCGTAGGCGAAGGCCTCGGCGTGGTCGGCGAGAAGCTTTTGCATGAAGGCCGTGCAGGCGGCGAAGATATCGGAGTACGCGCGCTCGAAATCGCGGGTGTAATATGGGTCGGCAATGTCGCGGCGGGGAGAAAGAAAGTCGCCCAGCAGCATTATTTTATCGCTGTACCTGCCCGCCGTGAGGCGGACGATATCGCGGAGGTTGAGGCCGTCCATAAGCAGAACGTAGTCGGAATTCTTTATGTCGGCAAGAGTTATCTGACGGGAACGGTGGGAAAACCCTACTATGCCGTGCGCGGCGAGCGTGCGGGCAGCGGAAGGATAGACGGAGTTGCCCTCCTCATAAGGCGAGGTGGCGAAGGACAGGATATTGAGCGACGAGGCAACTTCCGCCTCCTCGGCCAGCCTTTTAAATACGGCTTCGGCCATGGGCGAGCGGCAGATATTGCCGAGGCAGACAAAACTTACGGTTATCATTTCAGTCGCCGAGCTTGAGCTTCTGCCAAGGGGTGCCTTCGGGCTTGTAGTTGTTGACATAGTTGACGACGGCGGCGATATTGTCGAAATTTTCGTAGAGGTGGCGGCACTTCTGCGTGATGAATTTACGCTTGTAGGCCGTTTCCATAAAGAGTTCCATGCCGTCGTAGTAGCCGTCGATATCGAGGATGACTATGCCCTTGTCGTGGCGGTTGAGCTGCTTTAAGGTGAGCACTTCGAAGAGCTCTTCAAAGGTGCCTATGCCGCCGGGGACGATGACGAATATGTCGGCCAAGTCCTCCATTATGGCCTTGCGCTCGCGCATGGTTTCGGTGTAGACGATTTCGTCGCACTCGGAATAGAGCTGTTCGACGCCCTCGTCGCGGAAGAAGGTGGGAACGACGCCCGTGATGCGCCCTCCGCCCCTTTTAAAGCCGCGCGCTGCCGCGCCCATCAGGCCCGTGCCGCCTGCGCCGAACACGAGGGAGTGCCCGCAGCGGGCGAGCTTTTCGCCGAGCTCCTCCACCGTTTTGATATAAACTTGGTCGATATGGGCGCTGGACGCGCCGAAAACACAAACTTTCATACAACTTCCTTATAAATAATATTGACTATATATAATATACATTATACGCGCCCTTTTGTCAACCGCACAAAGGGCATATATGCCGCCCCGCCGCCCTGCTTCGGCAGGGCGGCGGGGCGCAACAAATTTAAAAGCCGGCTATTGTGCGGCACAAAACGGCTCAATGACTGTCTATGAAGAAGCGGATGGCCTCCATGACCTCGTCGTCCTCCTCGGTGGCGGCGGAAAAGTCAAACCTTTCAAAGTACGCCCTGCGCTTTGCGGCGTCCTTAAAGCGTGAGAAGGCGGCGTTGATATCTTCGAGCAGTTTCTGCGCGTGCACGGTGACGTAGACGTTGTGGCCCTTGTTGTCGTAGACGGCCGTCTGGATGAAGGTGCCATGTGCCGTGACGGCGGGAGTGTTTTCGGGGCGGATGGTCTTGTCCTTTGCGCCGTAGGCGAGGAAGGCGGGCGTATCGCAGCGCTGTATGCATTTTTTTGCGTTTGTGTTGCCCTTGGGGCCGAAAACGGCGGCGTTTATCAGGTACCACATGGGTCGGCACAACAGCGCCAGAAAGGGGCCCATTGCGTAGGCAGCGCTGTCCGACATTATTCTTGCGGGCGTGTTGAAGCCCGACAGAGCGACTACGGCGCGGGCGTTGACCACGGGCGCGAGGCAGAGCGCCGTGTAGGCGCCCCAGCTGTGGCCGACGAGCGTGAGGGGCTTTCCCCTCAGCAATTCGTCTCCCTCCATCGCCATGCAAACGGCGAGGGCGCTCTTGACGTTGGCATAGAAACCCTTGCAGTTCCTGCCCTGCGAATAGCCGACACCCACGCTGTCGTAGGCGACGACGGCATAGCCGTATGAGGCGAGGCGGGCGATCTCGGTGGTGTACGAGATATGCCCCGCCCCAATGCCGTGACAGAAGAGCACGACGCGGCGGCAGGCGCTCTCCTCCCCCTTTGTGAACACGGCCGCGTACAGGGGCGTTTTGCCGTAGTTAACCCGCAGCCTGCGCACGGTGAGGCCGAAGTCGGCGGGCTCGAAATACTTTAAGTTGACGTTGCGGTTCATGCGCTTGCCGAACACGAGCAGATGGGCGTACAGGGCGAGAGCAAAGAGCAGCGCGCACGCGGCCAAAAGAGTCGCCGCTATGACTATCAGAAGGATGTAGTACCAGAGCATTTTATTCCCCTTAAATTTTTGCGGCGGGCGCCCGTAAAAGCGCCCGCCGCTTCATTTGTTGTACTTAACTTACACTATGTATTTATCTTCGGCCTGAGGGGCGGCGTCTATCTCCGCCTTTTTATCCTCGTACCCCTTCTTGCCGAGCAGGGCGAAGGTGGCCTTTTTGCCGTTTTCAACGCCTGGCTGGTTGAAGGTGTTTATGTTGAGCATGGCGCCCGTGTAGGCCGTCTGCAGCTCGAGCATATACATGAGCTGGCCGAGCGTAAAGGCGTTGACGGCGGGCAGGTTGATGGTGTAGTTCATTCTTCCCGCCATGGCGAGGGCGTAGGCCGTGGCCTTGTTTTCGGCCTGGATGAGCTCCTGCATGGTGTGGCCGCCGAGGAAGCCGACGTCGGGTATGTCCTCGCAGCCGTGGGGTATGGGCATGCGGGTGGCGTATTCGCCGACAGAGATGAAGGTTATTATCTTGTCGTACGGGCCCTCGATATACAGCTGTACCTGAGAGTGCTGGTCGGTGACGCCCAGACTCTTGACGGGCGTGGTGCCGGCGTTGACGACGTTGCCGTCGTAGTCGACGGCCTTGCCGAGCGACTCGGCCCAGAGCTGGCAGTACCAGTCGGCCATAAGCTTTAAATTGTCCGAATAGGGCATGAGCACGTTAATGTTCTTGCCCTCCTTCATGGTTATGTACTGCAGCGCGGCGCAGGCGAGCGCGGGATTTTTGGAGATGGATGGCTTGGAGCAGAGGGCGTCCATGTAGGCTGCGCCCGCAAGCAGGCCCTTGATATCTATGCCGAGCACGGCGGCGGGCAGCAGGCCGACGGGGCAGAGCTCGGAAAATCTTCCGCCGACGCCGTCGGGAAGGACGTACTTCTTTATCGTGCCGCCGAAGGCCTCGTCGATCTTAATGAGGTTGCCGCGCGCGGCGTCGGTGGTGAACACCATGTTTTCGGCGACGTTGACGCCCTTGTTTTTGAGTATATCAGAGATGATGAGGTACTGCGTCATGGTCTCGGACGTGGCGCCCGACTTGGAGATGACGTTGAAGCAGGTCTTTTCGGGCTCGATCACGTCCAAAAGGGCGGCCATGCGGACGGGGTCGACGTTGTCCTCGACATAGAATTTGGGGCCCCTGCGCTTGGAGGGAGCGAGCTCGTTGTAGTGAAGATGGCACAGCGCGTTGAATACCATGATGGGGCCGAGCGCCGAACCGCCTATGCCGAGCACGACGAAGTATTTGAACTTTTTGCGGATGTTTTTGGCGGTGGCGAGGATATCGGCCACTATTTCGTCCTGATTGTAGGGGAGCTCCGTCCAGCCCATGTACAGATCGTCCCTGCCGCGGTTGGCCTTTACATATTCGAAGGCCTCCTCCGCTTTGGACTTCATGCCCTTGAGCTGATCGTCCGTTATTCCCCTTTCGCCCAGAACGTTGGACATCATGTAGTTGTAATCGACGGTGACGCGCATGGAATTGCGCCATTCCTTGGTTTTGTATGCCATCTTGATCCTCCGGATTATGCGGCTTGCCGCTTTTATTTCCCCTATATTATATAACATGGCGGGCGGTTAGTCAACAGAAGCGGTAAAAATAAATGGGAAGATTTTTATGCCGCGTTGAGGGCAAAGCGCTTGCCAAAAACTTATGTTTGGGTGTACAATATTTTTATGAAGTACGAGTTGACTGCGGGACAGGCCGAGGCCGAAAACAGAATAGCCCATTGGTTTTACCACTCCGACCGGCAGACCTTTGTGCTGACGGGGTACGCGGGCACGGGCAAGACGGCGCTCATCCGCCACGCCGTGTGCGAAAGGCTGGAGCTGGTGCCCGACTCGAGCGCGGCCTTTGTTACGCCGACGGGCAAGGCGGCGACCGTGCTCATCAAGGGCGGCATTCCCGCCTGCACGGTGCACAGACTGATATACCAGTCGATAGTGGAAACTCAGGAAATAGAGCTCAACGGCAAGAAGATCAAGGTGGACAAACTTACATTCAGGCGCCGCGAGAGCATTGACAAAAAGATAAAACTCATTGTGCTGGACGAGGCGAGCATGGTTTCGGACGAAATGCTCGCGGACATACTCAACTTCGGCGTAAAGGTGCTTTTGTGCGGCGACGACATGCAGCTTCCGCCCGTGGAGGGTCTGAACACCTACCTCCGCTCGCCCGACTTCAGGCTCACGGAGATAGTGCGGCAGGCGCGCGACAATCCCATTATACACCTCGCCTCGCTCGCGCGCGAGGGAAAGCACATAGCCTACGGCAACTACGGCAACAAGGCCTTTGTGCTGAGCGGAAGGTGCTTTACGGGACAGAGGCGGGCAAAGCTGATGACGAGGGCCGAGCAGATAATATGCGGCCTGAACAAGACGAGGGCAAAAGTAAACGACGAAATGAGGGCCATATACGGCTTTAATGGACTGCCTAAGGACGGAGAAAAGCTGATATGCACGGTTAATAACTGGGAGCAGTACATAGACGGCGAGATGAAGTTCAACCTTGTCAACGGCATAATAGGCCGCGCCGTTCAGCCCTTTTACGACGAGCCCAACTATATGGGGTTCATGCAGTTCAAGCCCGACTTTCTGGACGAAATGTGCCCCGAAGCTCTGCCCTTCGACGCGGGCATATTCATGACGGGTGAATACCGCTACCGCCACGGCGACTACTTTGAAAGGTTCAACGAGGAGGGCGAGCCGACGAGCGTGTTCACCCTGAACAGGTTTGAATACGGCTACTGCATATCCTGCCACAAGGCGCAGGGTTCGGAGTTTGAGAGCGTGATAGTTTTCGACGAGAGCTACGCCTTTAAGGAGGACGCCCACCGCTGGCTGTACACCGCCGTGACGCGGGCAAAGGACAGGATAATATTGGTTCGTTAAGTTTTTATTTAATGTGTTCATAACGGACGCGGGCGCCGCGGCAATCAGCCGCGGCGCCCGCAATATTTTTAAATATAATTTTATAACTTTACCATCACATATTGCGGACGGCGGCGAGCAGGCGCGAGGCGACGTCGAGCGCCGAAGGACAGCCGACGAGGGACGCGCCGGAAGCTTCGAGCTCCTCCATATCGGCGAGCGAGCACCCCTCCGCCTTTATGACGGGGGCGTCGTTGATCGCCGAGCGCACCGAAACTATCTGCGACGGGCCCGAGGGCCGCACGAGTCGAAGGGCGTGCACGCGACACTCGGCGGCGCAGACGGCGACGCGGAGGACGTCCTTTTCGGAGAGAGAGGAACAGTCGACGACTATGCGCAGCGCGCGCGGACGGCAGGCCTTGACAAGTTTTTTGAACTCCCGCCTGACATAGGACATGTTGTCCTGCCTGACGGCAAATGCAGGGGCGCACACCTCCACTCCGTCGACTCCGTCCTTGACGGCCCGCCTGACGGCGGCAACCTTTCCCGAAGTGCTGTCGGCGCCGTGGGGAAAGGATACGGCGGCTATCAGCGAACAGACGGGGTCGGGGCCGAGGTAGCCGACGCAGTCGCGCACGAAGGCGGGATAGACCACCACGCCGCCCAGACCGCTGTTGTTTGCCATGCGGCAGATATTTTTGAGCTCTGTAGAACTGAGAGCGGGCTCGAGGCAGTCGCGCTCCATTTTAGCTATCCTCGCCTTGGTCTGTTCGATAAGTTTTGCGCGTTTGAACTGTTCGAACTGCCTGAGCTCCTCCTCCGTCATCACGGCCCCGACGGGCGCGGCGGACATGTCTTTCTCCATAAAACAACTCCTTTATGCCAAATACGGCAAAATACTGCTTGCAAAAAGCGTTAGTATTAAAGCATGGCACTTGCAGGAGCATTTTATACGCTGTTAATGTTTTTATGCTGTTTTACCCTCGTGCATCTTGTAAAACTTGCGCGAATAGGCTTAGACAGCCTTAAACCCAAGCCCGAGCAGAGAGAGGAGCCCGATCCCGAACCAAAAAAGAAGGCCCAAAGGCAGGTTCAGCCCGTGTACTACATAGTTGAAAAGAAGCGGGCGAGGAAGTCATCCTACTCCGCCCCGCGCGAGATAACCTTTAAGGACGGCGGTAAGGCGAAGTAAGGTTTTCCTTTCAGTCGCGGTAGCGGGTCATATTTTTGCCGTCCTCCCACAATCTTTCGAGATTGTAGAAGTCGCGCTCTTCGTCGTTGAAGATGTGCACTATTACGTCGGCGTAGTCGATGACCGCCCAGCGGCCTTCGCGCACGCCCTCCTTGCGGCGGGGCAGTTCGCCGAAGTCCTTTTCGAGTTTTTCCTCCACATGCTCGGCCAGCGCCCTGACCTGAGTGGACGATCGGCCGCTGCATACGAGGAAGTAATCGCAAAGCGACGTTTTTTCGGCGACGTCGATATAGAGGATATCGCCCGCCTTCTTCTGGGAGAGCAGTTTACATATTGTTATGCATTTTTCTTTGGATGTCATGTAAGGAATTCCTTTAAATACAGATATGCCTGTTTTGTAAGGGGATATATCTCCTCCCCCTCGGAGTTGAGGTATTCTACCTGATGTTCGAGCGCGGCGAGCATGGCGTGGGAAAGGTCGCCCTGATAAAATATGCGGCGAAGGCCTTCGACGCCCGGAAAGGAGCGGCCCTCCTCCAACATGTCGGCAAGGTACAAGAGCATCTCCGCGGGCGACATGCCCGCCCTGCCGCTGGTGTGGTAGCGTATTGCGTTCAAAAGGTTTTCGTCCGTCACGCCGAAGTACTCCCTGGCCACATATGCGCCCGAATACTGGTGCATGACGGGCGAGGGCACGCCCTCGGGGGGGACAAAGCCCGAAAGATAAGGACTGTCCTTGGGGAGGTTTTTGGTGACGTCGTGCAGCGCGGCCATGGTTATGGCCGCCTCCTCTGTGAGCCGCGCGCGGGAGGCGTTTTCGGCGCACATTGCCGCCACTCTTACTGAATGGGCCCAGCGCGACTTTTTTTCGAACGCCGAGGCGCGGGCGAGGCGCTCGTTGTAGTACACTCCCCTTTGCCGCATGTATTCGGCGACGGGGGCAGGAACGAGCACGGAAAAGTCGGCGCCCAGACAAGCGAGGGCGCGCACCCTTGTGGACGATACCGCCCTGCCGACGTAGCTCAGCCTTTCGACCTTTACGCTGTACAGCCTTTCGACCTCCGAGCGCGACCTTTTGAGGGCCTTTTTGTCCTCGCGCGCGCAGGCGATGAGCGTGACGCAGGCGAGGATGCGCTCGGGCTCGCGCCACGAGGGAAAGGAGGCGAGCATGTCTCCGCCGACGAGGAAGTAGATGTCAGCGCCCGGGAACTGCTTTTTGAAGTGTTCGCAGGTGATATATGAGTAGCTCACCCCGCCCGAGCAGATCTCGAAGTCGCTGACTTCGGCGCAGGGCAGGGAGGAAAAGGCCAGACGGCACATTTGCAGCCTGTCCTCGGCCGAGGCGAGAAGGCCACCCGACTTGTGCGGGCTGACGGCCGTGGGAATGACTATCAGCCTGTCGGGCGAAAATTTTTTGACGGCGGCCTTTGCGAGGGCGACGTGCTCGGTGTGGACGGGGTTGAACGCCCCGCCGTACAGAATTATTACCATATCTTTTGATTTTCAGCGTTTGGAATGGGAACGGAAAGGCAATAATCATCCTCATGAAGAAGATGAGCGCCTTTGCGCTGTTTGCCGACAGCTTTCTGGCGGCGGCGTGCGCATTTATGATAACCTTCACGGCGGTAAGGTTTTACACAAAGGAGGGCGCGGCCTCGCTGATCTGCGGCGCGGCGGCCTTTATACTGTTCGGCGCGGCGGCCTTTGCAAGGCTGAGGCGCAAGCGGGGAAAGTTGGTGCGCTCGCGCGCGGAGAGCGCCAAAAAGAGGGCGCTGTTCGAGCACCTTAGCGGCATCTGTCCCGAGGCCGCGGCCGAGCTGCTGCTGCCCGCCCTTGGCGGAAAAATGGCCGAAGGAGGCATAGAGAGCGGAGATAAACTTTACTTTTTGAAGTTCACGCCCCGCCCCCTCTCGCCCAACGAGGTGTGCCGCGAGGCAACCTTTTCAACGCCGCTAAAAAAGATAATACTGTGCGGCGCGGCCGAGGAGCAGACGGCGGAATTTTGCCGCAGGTGCGGCGCCGAGCTGGCGCAGGGCGACGATGCCTACGAGGCGATTAAGACCTGTCCCTTCGATCCCCCGCCCAAAGCGCCGCGCACAAAGGGGCCGAAGGAGCTTTTGAGCCGCGCGTTCAGACGCTCGTCGGCGGGCAGATGGCTGAGGTGCGGGCTGTGGCTGACGACCTTCAGTTACTTTACGTTTTTTCCCGCATGGTACATAGCGGCGGGCGGGATAATGCTTGTACTGGCCGCCCTGTGCCTGATATTCGGAAAGAGAGATTGAAAGCCCGTCTACAGCGCCTGCGGGGCGCGGAGCGCACGCGCTCCGCGCCCCGCATAATCTTTAGTCGAGGGAAATGTGGTCGAAGTCCTTGCGGGGCGAGCGGCGGTAGATCACCGCCTTGCGGCCTATGACTATGACGCACTCGGCGCCCAGCCTCTCGGCCAGCTCGTGCCCGAGCGCCTTGGGATCGCCTTCGGCGTTGTCGAGGACGGACACCTTTATCAACTCGCGCGCGTCGAGGCAGTCGGAAAAGCTTTTGAGCATGTTGGGCCCTATGCCCTCCTTGCCTATCTGACCGATGGGCTGTATGTTGGCCGCGAGCGATTTTAATTTACTGCGTTGTTTGGATGTCAGCATGTTGTTCCTTTATATTTATATATAAGTAAGTTATAAATCAGTTGACGAATTCGAATTCTACGTCGCCGACGACGACGGTGTCCTTCTCCTCCACGCCCATGGCCTTGAGGCGGGCGATGACCCCCTTTTCGCGCAGTATCTTCTGGAAATACGCCATAGAATCGGGGTCGTTTAAAGAGACGTTGCGGCAGAGCATGTCGACGAGCGTGCCCACGACTACATAGGCGCCGTTTTCGTCGACGAACACGTCGAAGTCGAGCGTGCCGCCCGTGCGGTAGGCAAAGCCCTCGTCGCCCTCCATGGGAGCCACGGGGGGAAGAGTTGACAGCCTTTCTATAATGCCCTTTATGAGCTCCTCGGTGCCGCCGCCGTTCATTGCGGTTATGGGGTAGATGTCGTAGTCGCCGCCGTAGGCCTTCCTGAAGCGGGCGACGTTTTCCTCGGCGCCGAAGATGTCGCACTTGTTGAGGGCGACTATCTGCGGGCGGGAGGCGAGCTCGGCGGAGTATTCCTTGAGCTCGGCGTTTATCTTTTTGAAGTCCTCTACGGGATCCCTGCCCTCTACGCCCGAAACGTCCACCACATGCAGCAGCATGCGCGTGCGCTCGATATGCTTTAAAAAGTCGTGGCCGAGGCCTGCGCCCTGCGCCGCGCCCTCGATAAGCCCGGGTATATCGGCGGCGACGAAGGAATTTTCGTAATATTTTACCACCCCGAGATTGGGCGAAAGGGTGGTGAAGTGGTAGTTGGCTATCTTGGGCCGAGCGGCGGATATTTTGGAGAGCAGCGTCGATTTGCCCACGTTGGGGAAACCTATTATGCCGACGTCGGCTATGACTTTGAGCTCGAGCAGGACAATGTGCTCCTCGGTCTTTTCGCCCTTCTGGGCGAAGTTGGGGGCGTGGCGGCGGGCGGTGGTGAAGCGGACGTTGCCCTTACCTCCCCTTCCGCCCTCGGCAAGAAGGCGGCTTTCGCCGTCGGTGAACATGTCGCAGATGAGCTGTTTGCTCTCGTAGTCGCGCACGACGGTGCCGACGGGCACCTTTATTACGATATCCTCGCCGCCCTTGCCCGAGCACCTGTTGGTGCCGCCGCGCTCGCCGTTGCCGGCGACGTATTTGTTGGTAAAGCGGAAGGAGAGCAGGTCGTTCATAGACCTGTCGGCGAGCAGGTAGACGTCGCCGCCCTTGCCGCCGTCGCCGCCGTCGGGGCCGCACGCGGGCTTGCCCTTATAAGACTTGAAGGAGTTCATACCGTCGCCGCCGTCGCCGGCCTTGACGGTTATGCGCACCCTGTCGGTAAAAACGTTCTTATCTATCATATCAATCGTCCGAGGACTCGTCGACCAACCTTTTGCAGGCGTCGACAAACCCGTTTAAGTCGGCAGACGCGGCGCATGCCGCCACGCGCACGCTGCCGAGAGAGCACTCGTCCACTCTCTCCCTGACTCGGGAGGCGACGGCCAGCTGCTCTGCCGAGAGCAGGTTCTCCTCTCCCATGGCGTAGGAGCCGGAGACGTCGATGACGGGCTTTCTGCGGCCGGGCGAGACGGGGAAGGGAAGTTCTATACGCATGTCGCACATGTCTATGAGTTCGCAGCGCATGGAGAAAAAGACGTCGACGGGGCAGTAGTCGTCGATGACGGCGAAGATGGTGACAGAAGCGCCCTCCTCGGTGTTGCGGGCGGCGCCGAACAGGCGCTTGGCGGCCATGACGACCTCGGGGTCGGTGAGTTCGTCGTCGCCGTCGGCCTCGGCAAAGGCGCGGGTGAGGCGGGAAAAGCCGTCGAATACGAGCACGGCGTCGCGGCCCTCTTCGGCCATGCGCTCGGCATGCTCGACGGCAAGTTTTGCGGCGCGGATGTGCGCGGAGGCGTCCTCGTCGAAGGAGGTGCACACCATGAGCGCGCCCGGAAGGGCGGCGCGGAGGGCGTTGAGCTCCTCGGGGCGCTCGTCGATGAGCGCGAGAATGAGGACGGCCTCGGGATGATTTTTGGCGACCGAAAGGGCGATATCCCTTATGAGCGCCGACTTGCCCGCCCCGCCGTGCGACACGATGAGGGCGCGGCGGCCGAACGCTGCGGGCGCGAAGAGGTCTATAGCGGCGCCGACGGCAGAGCCCTCGCCGCCGAGGAGCATGGGCCTTACAGGGTAGCAGGCGGTGAGGTCGGCAAACCGCGCGCGGGCGCGGCGGGGAGTTCCGCCGTTGACAGACGTCACTACAGAGGCCGACCAGCCCGCGTCGCCCGAAGTTCTGACGGCGGTGCAGGCGACGAGGTCGCCGGGGCGGAGGTCGAGCTCGCTCACGAAGGAGGAGCCGACGAACACGTCGACCTCGCCCGAGCGCACGAACCAATAGCCCTTGCGGCTGTCGAGCAGGCCGACAAACTGCCTGCTTTCTTCCTTAGCCGCCGACTCTGCCGCCATTTCGACGGGCGCATGTCCATCCTCGGCGATGCCGGCGTGGTAGCGGCGGCACTCTTCTATCTCGGAGAGGAGCTGTTTGTTGAACTCCTCCGACTTGGGAGGAGCGCCGCGGTGGTTGAACTCTACGGGCTGAGCCATGCCCGTGGCAATGGCCATGATGTCGTCGATGAGCGCGTCCTTCTTTTTGACGGTGGGCTGGCTTACGCCGACGGCGCGGCCGAGCTGACGAAGGCCGTGTATGCCGCAGGCATTGAGTTTTTTGCGGAGCTTTTCGATTGTCTGTTTCATTTTTCTTGCCTCTCCATAATTATTATAGTTGTCTGTTCGCCGTCGAGATCGTCGCGCGAGATGTCGATCTCGTCGCCGGCCTCGGCTATTACGACGTTGTGGCCGTCGAAACTGTCGATAAAGTCGTCCACCTTGTCGATATCGAGCTTGCAGCCCTTGGCGCGGTAGTGCATGGGGATGACTATGTCGGGCATTATTCTGTCGACATACTCCTTGGCCATGGCCGCGTCGATGGTGTAGTTGCCGCCCACGGGGATGAGCAGGACGTTGACGGGGAGTATCATCTCGATGAGGTCGGACGAACAGTCCTCGCCGAGGTCGCCGAGATGGCAGACGTCCAGCCCGTCCATGCGGAACTTGAAGATGATGTTCTCCCCCCTCTTCTTGCCGCGGCAGTTGTCGTGAAAGCTCATGATAGAGCTAATGTCCACGCTGTCCTTCAAAACGTAGCCCGTTTCGCTGTCAAGCACAACGGGATGGCCCCCTACTTTTTCGACGCAGTCGTGGTCGTAGTGATGATGGGACACGGTCACCGCGTCGGCGCTGACTTTGGGCATGGCGTAGCCGACGCTGTCGTCATAGGGGTCGGTGACGACGCTGATGCCCGTGCTTTCGGTCAGCTTGAAGCAGGAATGTCCGAGATAATTGATTTTCATGTCTTTTCCTTGTATTTATTTGCCGGACGAGTCGTCCGGATCTTTTCGCAATGTATTTTCGCCGATCAGGGCGCGCAGCGAAACGGTCACCCTTTCGCCGTCCTCGCCCGAGCGGTACTCTATGCGGGCCATAAAGCCGCGCTCTCTTATCAGACAGTCGAGGCGGTCGGTGAAAACGGGGTACCCGCCCGAAAGGCCGCCCTCGCCGAGGATGCAGGCCGTGCGCCGGCCGCAGACAAAGGACATGCGTATGTTTACGGAGCCCTTCCTCGTCTGTTCGGCGCGCCCGTGCGAGTAGGTGAAGGCGCACTCGTCGCCTTCGAGAACGTAGTACGCTTCGACGCTGTCCTGAGCTGTTTCGACGCGCGCGGGGACTATGATGTCGCTCTTCCACCCCTCCCCGCGCGAGGTGATGGCCAGCCTGCACTCAGCCACGGTTGCTTCGCCCCAATATGGCCAGCAGCCGCACGAAGAGGTTGACGAGGTCGAGATAGAGCCCGCAGGCGGAATCGACGGCGTTGTCGAGCGTCTTGGGGCGGTTCCTTGCAAAGGATATGTCGAATCCGACATAGCAGGAGAAAATGAGCACCACCACCCAATCTATCCACGTTGAGGCCACGCCCGAAAGCCCCGTGAACATGTTAATGATCGACCAGATGAGGGCGACTATCAGGCAGACGGAGAGTATCTTCCATATGGAATAGAAGAAGTCGGGATAGAGCAGGGCGAGCAGCGCGAATATTACCGACATGAGCGCCGTGACGGTGAAAGCCGAGCGGATGACGCCGTAGGAATAGTAGGGCAGAGCCAGCGAGAGCACCGCGCCGATGGGCAGCACCACGAGGCAGTAACCTATGAAGCTCAGCACGGGGTTGCGGCTGAATACGTTGAGGCATATGCCTATGACCGCAAGGACAAAATAGGCCAGATAGAACGCTACGGGGTTCCATGTGGCGAAGTAGTCGGCGAGCAGCCATACCTCCAGCGCGTTTACGCCGAAGCCGAAGAGAAGCGTGAGCGCGACGACGAGATAGAAGGCCTTGTCGGAAATTATCTTTGCCTCGTCGGCGCTGTATCTGTTTTTAAAAATTGAAAGTGCCATAGTAGTCAGTTGATTGCACGCTTTGCGTGCGTCAGATGAAAAGGCTTGCGTCTTTTAATTAAATGCCGCGGGCTGCGCACGCCACCTCACCACCCACTTTGTCATGCCGAGCAGCGCGCCGATATGGTTGGGTGCAATATAAGCGAGAGCGCGCGTTGTCGAGGCATCTCAAAGCGTTAGCGACGAACAAGCTGCGGTGGAAGTGTATCTGAAAAGGAACCGAGGAGATTTCTCCGCGCGCTTCGCTTGGTCGAAATGACATTCCTTTTTCCGGGGAGATTTCTCGGGTCGAAATGACAGGCTCTGTCCGAGGGAGCGGCGCTTACGCTTGCCCGAAATGACAACCTGTCTGTCACGGGATGACGGGCGCGGATGCGCTTGTCACTTCAAAAGCGTGGTGCGGATGCGCTCGCCCTGGAAGGAGTTGCTCTTGCCGTCCTCGAACCTCTCCCTCCCCGCGCGCAGCAGCGAGCGGAGCGCCTCGGCGTCTCCGCGCTCGATGGCGGCGGCCGTTTCGCAGAGGTGGGCGGCGAGCAATTTTATGTTGCCCGCAAGGTTGTCCGCGTTGGCGAGATAGAGCTCCGTCCATACGTTCTCGTCAACGCCGGCTATGCGCGTCATGTCCTGAAAACTGCCGCCCGTAAAGCCCAGGCAGCCGTCTATCTGCCCGTCCTTGACGTAGCAGTTGGAAACTATGTGCGCAAGCTGCGACGTGTAAGCTATCTTTTTGTCGTGCTCCTCCGCCGAACACTCGACGAGGCGCAGAAAGCCCATATCCTTTACGAGGCCGACTATTGTTTCGTAGGCGCGCCCGTCCGTTCGGGCGTTGGAGGTAATTACCATGGAGGCCCTGTCGAAGAGGTCGGCGCAGGCGTTTTCAACGCCCGAAACCTCCTTTCCCGCCATGGGATGGGTGCCGACGTAGCAAAGATTTGGTCTGCGCGCGAGCACCTCGCGCTCGATAACGGCCTTTACTCCGCAGATGTCTGCCACGGCCGCGCCCCGCTTAAAGGGCGCCGTGCAGATATACTCCGTTGTCGCGCGGGGCGGCAGAGCGACGAATACGGCCTCGCACTCCGAAAGGTCGTCCGAGGCGCGGTCGATGACGCCGTGGGAGAGAGCGTATTCTATTGCCCCCGCCGAACGGTTTTTGCCTATAACAATGTGACCTGCGCGCCTTAACGCCAATGCGAGCGAGCCGCCTATCAGGCCCAGCCCTACTACTCCTACTACCATATCTTGCGCCTTTTTGAACGGATACGTCCGATATTCAAAAATATTATAACACAAGCGGGCAATTTTGTACAATGTTTTTTAGATTAAATTTAGGTGAAAGAAAAAATTCCTTTTTAATGGCCGCACAGGCGGCGAAAAAGGCTTTAAACTATTGACAACGCCGAGTTTATTATTTATAATAAATACCGATAATAAAATATTTATTTTTAAGGAGTGACATTTCTTATGAATAAGATGTCGGTAAAAGACATTAAAGACTTCAAAGGCAAGAAAGTACTCGTCCGCTGCGACTTCAACGTCCCCATGAAGGACGGCGTCATCACCGACGAGAACAGGATCATAGGCGCTCTGCCCACGATAAAGTATCTGCTTGAAAGGGGCGCCAAAGTCACCCTTTGCTCGCACATGGGCAAGCCCCACTCCATCTTCTCGGCCGAGGTAAAGCTCAACAAGAAGGATCTTAAAAAGGTTGAGGCAGGCGAGACCACCAAGGAGGCCATAATCGAAAAGGCCAAAAAGGAAGAGCCCAAGAAGCTCACCCTCGCACCCGTTGCCAAGAGGCTCAACGAACTGCTCGGCGGCAAAGTTACCTTCGCCACCGACGTTATAGGCCCCGACGCAAAGGCCAAGCGCGACGCGCTCAAGGAGGGCGAGGCCGTGCTTTTGGAAAACCTCCGCTTCCATTGGGAGGAGGAGAAGAAAGACCTCGAGTTCTGCAAGGCCCTTGCATACGACGCCGAGATCTACGTCAACGACGCGTTCGGAACGGCTCACCGCAGCCACGCCTCCACCGCCGCAATCGTTGAATACGGCATTATAAAGACGGCCGTCTGCGGCTTCCTCATCGAAAAGGAACTGACGGTGATGGCCGACACCCTTGAAAATCCCAAGAGGCCCTTCGTTGCCATTTTAGGCGGCGCCAAGGTTGCCGACAAACTGGGCGTAATTTCCAACCTTTTGGAAAAGTGCGACACCCTTATAATCGGCGGCGGCATGGCCTACACCTTCCTCAAGGCCAAGGGCTACGAGGTTGGCACCTCCCTCCTCGACGAGGAGAAGATAGACTACTGCAAGGAGATGATGGCCAAGGCCGAAAAGCTGGGCAAGCAGCTCCTTCTGCCCGTAGACACCGTTGTCACCTCCTCATTCCCCGATCCCATCGACGCGCCCGTTGAGGTGGAGACCGTTCCCTCCAACGCCATTCCCGCCGACAAGATGGGCATGGATATAGGCGAAAAGACGAGGGCGCTCTATGCCGAGGCCGTGCACAACGCAAAGTCGGTCATCTGGAACGGCCCCATGGGCGTGTTCGAGAATCCCACCCTTGCAAAGGGCACCATTGCCGTTGCTCAGGCCCTTGCAGACGTTTACGGCAAGTGCACCACGATAATCGGCGGCGGCGACAGCGCGGCGGCTATACAGCAGCTCGGCTTTGCCGATAAGGTCACGCACATCTCCACCGGCGGCGGCGCTTCGCTTGAGCTCTTCGAGGGCAAAGTGCTTCCCGGCATCGCCTGCCTCAACGACAAGAAGTGATAGTCAAATAATTTACGCCCGATCCGACGGAGCAAACTTTGACAAAAAATAGAATTGTATTAAGCCTTGGCGGCGGCGGAAACCTTGCGTTTCCGCCGCCGCATCCATATACCGGACGGAAATATTACGCGCAAACGCAAAAAAATTGCGCAAGGCCATTATATATCCGCCCTCTTTAATTGATTTTAGCCGAGGTGTGTGATATAATATTGTTGTTAAATAATTTGAATTACAGGAGTTTATTATGCGCAGACCTTTGATTGCAGGTAACTGGAAAATGAACATGACCGCCGAGAGCGGCGCCAAACTTATCGATCAGCTCAAGCCCCTTGTAAAGGACGCCAACTGCGACGTAGCGCTTTGCGTGCCCGCCATTCTCATCCCCGCCATGACCAAGGCGGCCGAGGGCAGCAACATAGCTATAGGCGCCGAAAACGTGCACTGGGCGGAGAGCGGAGCCTTTACGGGCGAAATTTCCTGCGCGCAGCTCAACGAGTACGGCGTTAAGTACGCCATTATAGGCCACAGCGAGAGAAGGCAGTACTTCGGCGAGACCGACGAGGGCGTAAACAAGCGTACGCTCGCCGCGCTTGCGAACGGCATTACCCCCATAGTATGCGTTGGCGAAACGCTTGAGGAACGCGAAGGCGGCGTTACGGAGAAGGTGATTTTCAAGCAGCTTAAGGACGGCCTTGCAGGAGTTGAGGACGTCACCAAAGTGGTCATCGCCTACGAGCCCGTATGGGCGATAGGCACCGGCCGCACCGCCACCGACGAGCAGGCCGAGGAGACCATAGCCTTTATAAGAAAGACCATAGGCGAGCTCTTCTGCCCCAAGTGCGCCGAAAAAGTCATCATTCAGTACGGCGGTTCGATGAACGCCAAAAACTGCAAAGGGCTTATGGCGCAGCCCGATATCGACGGCGGCCTGATAGGCGGAGCTTCGTTAAAGCTCGACTTTGCCACCATTGTAAATTACGATAAGTAAAACCAAGGCGTCCCCGCCGCGCGGGGGCGCATATTTTTTGCACAGGCAAAAAATATGCGCCCCATTTAAGTTGCTTAAGGCGGGCGTTTTGGGTTATAATATATATGTAAAATAATTTTTCTTAAGAGGTATTTTTATGGCTAAGAAAGTGCCCTACGCACTGATAATCATGGACGGCTACGGCATCGCCCCCGCGGGCGCGGGCAACGCAATTTCGCTGGACGGCAGCAAGAACGTAAACGAGCTGGAAAAGAACTACCCCTCCGCCACTCTCGGCGCGAGCGGACTCTCGGTCGGCCTCCCCGACGGACAGATGGGCAACAGCGAAGTCGGCCACCTCAACATGGGCGCAGGCCGCATAGTCTACCAGGATCTGACCAAAATAACCAAGGCCATACAGGACGGCGACTTCTTTGAAAATCCCGCCCTCATCAAGGCCATGGACAACGCCAAAAACAACGGCAAAAAGCTGCACCTCTACGGACTTGTTTCGGACGGCGGCGTGCACAGCCACATTACGCACATCTTCGCCCTTCTGGATATGGCCAAGAGAAGAGGCCTTGAGGACGTGTTCGTCCATTGCTTTATGGACGGCCGCGACGTTTCGCCGACGAGCGGCGCCGGCTTTATTGCGGAGCTTGAGGAGCACATGGCAAATATAGGCTGCGGCAAGGTGGCCTCGGTAGTCGGCAGGTACTACGCCATGGACCGCGACAACAACTGGGACCGCGTGGAACAGGCCTACGACATGCTCACCCTCGGCACGGGCAAGCAATGCACCGACCCCGTGGCTGCCGTTAAGGAGAGCTATGAAGAGGGCGTGACCGACGAGTTCATAAAGCCCATAAAGGTATTCGAGGACGGCAAGCCCGTGGGGCTCATTGAAAGGGGCGACAGCATAATCTGCTTCAACTTCCGCCCCGACCGCGCGAGGGAGATGACGAGAGCCATGTCGCAGGATCCCTTTGTGGTACCCAAGGGCACGGCGTTTGAAAGAAAGACGGGCTTCATAGCCCCCACCTACGTCTGCTTCACCGTGTACGACGCACAGTTTGAAAACGTTGACATAGCCTTCCCCAAGACCGAACTTAAGAACACTTTGGGCGAATACCTTGCGGCAATGGGCAAAAAACAGCTGAGGATAGCCGAGACCGAGAAGTACGCGCACGTTACCTTCTTCTTCAACGGCGGCGTGGAAGCGCCCAACGACAACGAAGTGCGCGACCTCATTCCCTCACCCAAGGTAGCGACATACGACCTGCAGCCCGAGATGAGCGCCTACCTCGTGACCGACAAGGTTCTGGAAGAGCTTGACAGCGGCGAGTTCGACGTTATCATTTTAAACTACGCCAACTGCGACATGGTCGGCCACACGGGCGTAATACCCGCCGCAGAGAAGGCCGTTCACACCGTTGACGAGTGCGTTAAAAAGGTGTGCGACAAAATACTTTCGATGGGCGGCTCGGCCATAGTGACGGCAGACCACGGCAACGCCGACAGGCTGCTCTCCGACGACGGTTCCCCCTTCACCGCGCACACCACCAATCCCGTGCCCGTGATTCTCGTATCCGACAAGTACAAGAACGCCGAACTGAGGAAGGACGGCATTCTGGCCGACCTCGCCCCCACTCTGCTTACGGTGATGGGACTGCCCGTACCCGCGGAGATGACGGGTAAGAGCCTTATTAAATAAGATCCCCCCATATTAAACATGATCATTAAAAAATCGCGCGGCCGACATGGCCGCGCGATATATTTTTTATTTTACTATAGAACAGGTTTTTGTTCTTAACGTCCGGAGGACGATATGACATGCCGACACGCCGTCAATCTTCCAAAATCTGCCTCTGCTGCCAAACATAAATTCTTTCTCCTTTTTCTTCTTAATTATATCAAGTCATTTTTGAGTTGTCAAGTCTTTAATGACTTGATTTTGGTAAAATATTATCATGAATATCGGAGAAAGGCTAAAAGAGCTGAGAAACGAAAAGAATTTAAGCCAAATGGAGCTTTCCAAAGCGACGGGGATAAGCCAATCATCCATTGCACGCTGGGAGTTGAACAAGTCGGAGCCGACCGCCTCGGACATTATAGTGCTTGCCAAATTTTTCGGCGAAAGCGCCGATTATCTTTTGGGCATCATAAACGACTGAAAATTTCAGGGCCCCGCGGAACTTTTGAAAAGTTCCGCGGGGCCTTTGACCTGATCATATCTGCTGTTTTATACGAATTAAATTTGATTTACGACGGCTTAAACGACCTCAGTTGCCCGAGGGCTCGCTCTTGCCTGCGGCGTCGTTGGTTATTTCGCCCGTGGGCTTGACGGGCGGGGCGTAAGTTCTGTCCGCCTTGGTGTAGGCTGCGGGGGCCGCGTCGGGGCCGACGGGTCTGCCGCCCGAACCGCCGGGATTGTCGTTGCCGCCCCAGAAGTTGTTTAATTCGGGGTCGTCGTAGTTGTAAAGCTTGTTTCTGATATGCTTGATATCCACCACTACCGAAAGGAGCAGATAGGCGAGCACAATGTATATGCCGAGCGAAACGGCGCCCGAGATGAGCGTGGTTATGCCCGAGAGCACCTCTCCCGACGCCATTGCCATTATTGAAACGACGACGGTAAGTATGCCGATTATTACGGCGATGACAAAGATTATAGTCTTGGCCTTAAACAGAAAAGCATCGTTATTCTTAAACATTTTATTGCCTCCTTTTATTTTTAATATTTTATCACACCCATGCGCAACAAGTCAAGCGGCGGCTGCATATTTTAACTATATACCCTCCCCTTATGCGTTTTGCTTGCAAAAGAGGGTCGGGGCGATTATAATATATTGATATGAAAGATGAAGATCAGTTGACGAAAGAGAGCGGAGAGGCAGACGCCGCGGCCGTTGATACGGGCGGCGACAGGGCGCGGAAATTCTTTACGAAACCTGCCGTGGTGTGCATAGGGGCCATAATATGCTGTCTGCTTTGGGGCAGCGCCTTCCCCAGCGTAAAGATAGGCTACGAGCTGTTTTCGGTGGACACCGAGCACGTTCCCTCAATAATTTTATTCGCGGGGCTGAGGTTCACGCTGGCGGGCATGCTTGTTATAGCCTTCGGCTTCGTTCAGCGCAGAAAATTTCTGCTGCCCAAGGCGGAGAACTGGTGGCGGGTGTTGCTTGTGTGCTGCTTTCAGGCGGTGGCGCAGTACATATTTTTCTACATAGGCCTCGCGCACGTTTCGGGCGTGAAGGGCTCGGTGCTCAACGGGCTTGGCGTGTTCTTCACCATTCTGATAGCCTGCTTTGTGTTCAGAACGGAGAAGTTCAACCTCGTCAAACTTGCGGGCTGCGCGCTCGGCTTCGGCGGAGTGATACTCATCAACCTCGGCGGCGACTTTACGTTTGAATTTACCATGCTCGGCGAGGGGTTTGTAATACTTTCGGGGCTGTCGGCGGCGGTGGCTGCGGGGCTTGTTAAGATATTTTCGCGACGCGAGGACACCACCGCGCTGTGCGGGTGGCAGTTCTTTATAGGCGGGCTCGTACTGATAGCGGCGGGCGCGGCGTCCGGCGGAAGGGTGGCGCCGACGGGCGCGGGGGCGTACTTCATGCTGATATACCTCGCCCTTATCTCCTCGGTGGCGTTCACGCTGCAGGGATATATTGTAAAGTACAACCCCATCTCCAAATTCGCCGTCTACAAGAGCACCAACCCCCTCTTCGGCGCGCTGTTTTCGGCGCTCATACTCGGCGAGAGCGAGCAGCTTATGAGCTACTACACGATAATAGCCATAATTCTGGTGTGCTTGGGCATATTTGTTATAAACAAATTCGGCGAGAGAGTGCAAAGCAAGGCGGCCTGAGGGGCGCTCTCCCTCCCCCTTCACCAAAAAAACAGCGGCGAACGGGCAAAAATTTACTTTTGACCCCCCTTATTTATTTGTAAAATCGCTGAAGCTGTGATATAATTTTGCAGTAGAAAATATTTAAGGAAGAGATTATGTACGAAGCATACCTTATAAGTTCGGTAGTTTTATACGTCTGCCTCTTTGTAGCGGCACTCGTGGCAATAGTTTTGGTGCTCTTTCAGCAGAGCAACTCGGACGGCATACAGGGCATAACCGGTTCGAGCGAGACATTCTTCGGCAAGAACAAGGGCCGCTCCATAGAGAGCAGAATGAAGAAATGGACGTGGATATGCCTTGCGGTGATAACCGTGCTGGCAATAGTTGCCTACGCCATTGCGCTTGTTGCGACAAGTTTACTCGGTTAATTGAAAACTGTGGCGGCTGAAAATTCAGCCGCCGTTTGTTTTATTGCGTACCATTTTCGGGCGGAGGCGCCCACGCGAATAAGTTATGAAATTGAAGGATAAGATATTAAAGAGCATTAAGAGCGGCTCTCTCACATTCAAAAACGCCAAGGCCATGTGCGACGGGCTGGGCGTTAAGTACTCCGAGCGCAAGACGGTTACAAAACTGCTCGGCGAGCTGGAGGACGAGGGCGAGATAATAAAGGACGGGCAGGGCGGCTACGCCACTCCCGAACAGCTGGGGGCCTTCAGAGGCGTTGTTCAGGGCAACGAGCGGGGCTTCGCGTTTATCATCCCCGAGGACAGGGAGGCACACGACGGCGACTACTTTGTCCCCCGCCGCTCGCTGGGCGGAGCCATGAACAAGGATGTGGTGCTGGCCGTGCACAAGCGGGGCACCGAGGACGAGGCGTTTGTGGTAAAGATAATAGAGCGCGGCATGAAGCGCGTGGTGGGCACGTTTGAAAGGGACAAGCGCGCCGGCTACGTCATACCCGACGACAGAAGGTTCGACAGCGACGTATATGTGCCCCTCTCCCTCTGCATGGACGCGCGCCCCGGCGACAAAGTGGTGGCCGAGATAACCTCCTACCCCAAAAACGCCATGGTGGGCGGAAAGATAGTTGAAATACTTGGCGAGAGCGGCGACTTCTACACCGAGGAACTTTCGATAATCCGCAGCTACGGACTTATAGAACAATTCCCCGACGAGGTGGAAAGACAGGCCGAGGAAGTTGCCGCCCAAAAGATATCCCCGCGCGGACGGCGCGACCTGAGGGGACTTCTGACCGTGACGATAGACGGCGAGGACACGAGGGACATCGACGACGCCGTGTCGCTCGAGCGCGACGGCGAAAACTATGTGCTGGGCGTGCATATCGCCGACGTCAGCCACTATGTAAAGCTTAACGGCAAACTCGACAGGGAGGCCTATGCGAGGGGCACGAGCGTGTACTTCCCCGACAGGGTGCTGCCCATGCTGCCCAAGGCCCTTTCCAACGGAGCGTGCTCGCTCAACGAGGGCGAGGACAGGTATGCCGTGAGCTGCTTTATGACCTTTGACGCGAGCGGCAGAAAGCTTAGCTACGACATCTGCCAAAGCATAATTAAAAGCGACCGCCGCATGACATATACGGCGGTGACGGGCATACTCGAGGGCGACCCAGCGCTCAACAAAAAATACGCCGACGTGACGCCCATGCTGAAGGATATGGAGAGGCTGTGCTTAAAGCTTGAAAAGAAAAGAAAGGGCGCGGGCTCGATAAATTTAGACGTAAAAGAGGCGCACATATACGTTGACGAGAGCGGGAAGATAGTAATACCCGACTATGAGAGGTCGGTTTCGCACCGCATGATAGAGCAGTTTATGGTGTCGGCCAACGAGAGCGTGGCGGAATTCGCCTTTAAGCGCAAAGCGCCCTTTTTGTACCGCGTGCACGAAAAGCCCTCGCCCGAGAAGGCCTCTACCTTCTTTTCCTTCCTGCGCGACCTCGGGGTTGCGCCCGCGGGCAACATTTACGACCTCTCGCCCATGGACTTTCAGAAGATTCTGAGCGGCGTGGAGGACAAACCTTATTCGGCCGTGGTCAACCGCGTGATGCTGCGCTCCATGCAGAAGGCGCGCTACTGCGAGGAAAATTTGGGGCACTTCGGGCTGGCCTCGTCGTGCTACTGCCACTTCACCTCGCCGATAAGGCGCTACCCCGATCTGTTTGTGCACCGCGTTCTGAAAAAGCTTTTAGAGGGCGACGACGGCGGCGCCAAGAAGGCGTACGGGCCGATCGCAAAGCAGGCGGGCATCGACACGAGCGAATGTGAACGCCGCGCCGACATGGCCGAACGCGACGTGGACGACCTTTATAAGGTTGTGTACATGCAGGACAAGATAGGCGAGGAATTCGACGCCGTGATATCGGGCGTGACCAACTTTGCCGTATTCGCCGAGCTGCCCAACACCATAGAGGGCATAATGCGCATAGACAGCCTTCCCCCCGACAACTACGCCTTTATAGAGGACAAGTTTTTGCTCAAGGGCATAAAGCACTCGTTCAGGATAGGCGAGCCCATAAGGATAAAGGTAGTCGGCTGCGACTACGGCAGCATGAGGGTGCAATTTGCGCCCGCGGAACTTTAAACGGGTATGAAACAGATAGCTTATAACCGCTCGGCGGCATTTGAATATTTTATAGAGGACAAGTACGAGGCGGGCATAGCCCTGGAGGGGGCCGAAGTAAAGGCCCTGAGAAAGGGCAACTGCAATTTAAAGGACAGCTTTTGCTATATCGAAGGCGGCGAGGTGTACCTCAAAAACATGCACATACCGCTGTACGACAAGTCGGGAGCGTTCAACACCAAGGACTCCAAGCGGGACAGAAAGCTCCTCCTCCACCGCCGCGAGATAGACAGGATAGCAGGCAAGGTGCATGCCAAGGGCATGACGCTGGTGCCCGTATCGCTGTATTTTAAGGACAATCTCATCAAGTGCGAAGTGGCGCTCTGCCGCGGCAAGCAGAGCTTTGACAAGAAGCGCACCATAAAGGAGCGCGACATAAAGCGCGACACTGACAGACAGCTTAAAAACTATTGACGAGGACGACGTTATGAAACAATACTCTAAGGACACGCTGTGCGTGCAGGCGGGCTGGACGCCCAAAACGGGCGAGAGCAGGATACCCGGCATCTGCCAGAGCACCACATTTTTCTACGGCGACAGTCAGGCCATGGCCGACTGCTTCGATTTGAAGAGCGACGGATACTTCTACACCCGCCTTGCCAACCCCACGGTGGCGGCGTTCGAGGGCAAGGTCGCCGCGCTGGACGGCTGCCCCGCAGCCATAGGCACGGCTTCGGGCATGTCGGCCGTGACGCTCGCGGCAATGACCGTTGCGGGCGCGGGCGACAACATACTGTGCAGCCAGGCCGTGTACGGGGGAACGTTCAACCTGTTCGGCACCACCCTGCCCAAGATGGGCATAGAGTGCCGCTTCTTCGACCCCGACGCCCCCGCGAAGGAGATAGAGCGGCTGATAGACGACAGAACAAAATTTATCATAGCCGAGACGATAGCCAATCCATCGATAATAGTTCTGGACTTTGACAAGATAGCCGGCATATGCTCGCGCCACGGGCTGCTGTTTGTTGTGGACAACACTCTGGCCACTCCCGTGCTCTGCAGGCCCAAGGACTTCGGCGCAAACATTATAATATACTCCACCTCCAAATACATGGACGGACACGCCGCGGCGCTGGGCGGCATGATAGTAGACGCGGCAAACTTCAACTTTAAGGGCAACGCGCGCTATCCCTCGTTCAACGTGCCCGACGAGAGCTACCACGGCCTTGTGTATGCCGACTTAAGCGTGCCCTTCGCCACCAAGTGCCGCGCGCAGATGATACGCGACACGGGGGCGATAATGGCGCCCATGAACGCATACATCTCATTCTTGGGCTGCGACACGCTGGCGCTGAGAATGGAGAGACACTCGCTCAACGCCGCCAGGGTGGCGGCCTTCCTCGCCGCGCACCCCAAGGTCAAGTGGGTAAAACACCCCTCGCTGAAGGGTGACAGATACCACGCGCTCGCCCAAAAATACCTGCCTGCGGGACAGGGCGGTATGATGAGCTTCGGCATAGACGGCGACATTGAAAAGTGCCGCACATTCATGGAGCACTTAAAACTGATAACTCAGGAGACGCACGTTGCCGACGTGAGGAGCTGCGTGCTCCACCCCGCCTCCACCACTCACAGGCAGCTTTCGGAGCACGAGCTGGAGATGGCGGGCGTTCCCGCCAACCTTGTAAGGCTTTCGGTGGGCATTGAGAGCGCCGAGGACATTATAGCCGACCTCGAGGGCGCGCTGGCGGCAATATGACGCAACGGAGAGACGACTTATAAGATATGCCTATAGTTATTGACAAGGACATACCCGCATTCAAGATACTGACGGGCGAAAGGATATTCGTAATGGATACCGACAGGGCCTTTTCGCAGGAGATAAGGCCCATAGAGATAGCCATTTTAAACCTTATGCCCACAAAGGAGACGACCGAAACGCAGTTTATGAGGCTGCTTTCCAACTCGCCCCTGCAGGTCAACATAACGCTGGTGAGGACGGCCACTTACAACCCCACCCACACCGAACAGCAGCACCTGAAGAAATTTTATAAATCCTTCCCCCAAATAAGGGACAAAAAGTTCGACGGCATGATAGTTACAGGCGCGCCCGTGGAGAACATGCCCTTTGAGAGCGTGGCATATTGGCGGGAGCTTGAGGGCATACTCGACTGGACGACGACTAACGTCACCTCCACCATCTTCATCTGCTGGGGCGCGCAGGCGGCGCTGCACTACTTTTACGGCATAAAAAAGCACCCTCTCAAGGAGAAGTGCTTTGGCATATTCGCCCACCAGAGGGTGTACGACGGCACGCCCGAACCGCTGATGAGGGGTATTTCGGACGAATTCAACATGCCCCACTCGCGCCACACGATAATCTACGCCTCGGACATAAAGAACGTGCCCGAACTCAAGATACTCGCCTATTCGCGGCGGGCGGGCGCGAGCATTATAAAGAGCACGGACAACAGGCGGGTGTTTGTGACGGGTCACATGGAGTACGACCGCGACACCTTAAAGCGCGAATACGAGCGCGACAAAGAAAGGGGGCTGGATATCAAGCCGCCCGCAAACTACTTTGCCGACCGCGAGATGACCAAGGTAAAGATGAACTGGACATCGACGGCCAACCTCTTTTACATAAACTGGCTCAACTACTATGTATATCAGGTCACGCCCTATGTGCTTTAATGCGGCGTAGGATCGAAAAACGCCCCCTCGGACGGCATATTGCCGACCGAGGGGGCGGTGCTTTAGTGATTTGCTACTTGTCTTTCGGAGGGTGCTCGCGGAGCTGCGCACCCACTCCTACTCTTGTCATACCGAGCAGCGCGCCGAAAGAGTTGGAAAAAGACCGAGCGGGAGCGCGCGTTGCGAGGTATCTCTGTATGGGCTTTGAAGTAGTCCAACAATGAGATCCTTCGCTGTCGCTCAGGATGACATGGAGATAGAATAGTTAAATTTTCGACCTCTCCGACTGCGCGTTCACCGCGCGGCCACCTCCCCATGGCGACGGGGAGGCTATATTGTGGAAAAAATCGTATCTGAAAAGTAACCGAGGAGATTTACTCCGTGCGGAGGGCGACGACGGGATCCTTTTTGGCGGCCGCCGACGCGGGGATGAGGCCCGAGATGAGAGTTAAGAGCACGGACAGCGCCACCATTACGAGGGCCTGCCACCAAGGCAGCGCGGCGATGCCCCAGATGCCCGCAAGGAAGAACACGATGATGTTGACTATCAGCGACAGCAGATAGGTTATGGCTATGCCGACGAGGCCCGCCACAAAGCCTATTATGAAGGTTTCGGCGTTGAACAGGCGCTTGATGTCCTTCTTTCTTGCGCCGACTGCGCGCAGGATGCCTATCTCCTTTATCCTCTCCACAACCGACACATATGTGATTATGCCTATCATTACCGTGGACACGACGAGGGAGAGCGCCGTGAAGGCGATGAGCGCTATGGTTATCATCTGTATCATGGTGTTAACCATGCCTATGATGAGGCCGACGGTGTCGGTGTAGGTTATCTTATCGGATATACCAAGCTTTGTCTGCTGCTCCACACCGTCTGAATCCGTCCATGTGAAGGTATCCTCCCTGTCGCACATGGCGTTCCACTCGTCAAGGTAGTCGGTTATGGCCGTCTTTGCATCGAAGTCGACGGGGTAGATATAGATAGATTTTGGCAGTTCGGCCCCACCGAGGAAGGCGGCGTCTACGCGCAACATTTCACTTCTGTCGCCCGAGCTGCCTCCGAGACCTGACAAGATCATATCCATTATACTGCCCGAATTATAGAGATATGTGCCGGCGGTATCGACCGTAAAATCGTCTATTTTATCATCCCCGTCGTCATCCGTGAAATTGACGTAGCGGAAGCCGTAGGGAAGCATGTCAAGATAGCCCTTTTCGGTAGAGTTGACATACTCGACTATCTGGCTTTGGATGCTGTTTTGGTGAGCGTAGTCGGTGAGAGCCGTAGTGTGATAGAAGCCTGTAGACAAACAACCGTATGAAATGTCATCCTTTTTTTCGAGGATGAGTTTGACCGACAAATCTACGGCACCCTCGGCCTGAGTATCAATAACAGCCTCGGGTACGGGCAGGACTATATTGTCCTGTCCCTCTATACCGAGATTGAGCGAGAACACGTTGTTTTGTGTGTATGACTTATATACATACATATCGGGCAGGGGGAAGCCGACTGCAGCCGTTATCTCGGCCGGAGTAAAATAGTCGTACAGGCGATAGAATGTTTCGTCGTTGGGGTACCATGTGAACTTTTTGGAGTTCTCGCCGACAAGATCTGCATAGGAGAAGCCGTCCTCCTCATCGGGCACAAGGTTGCCGTTTCCATCCTCCTTATCAGTGGAGCCGTTGCCAACCAGACCGATATCTTCGTCGTAGACGGCGTTATCGACGGCTTTGAAAGCATAGTTGAGGAACTGCTCCTGCGTGAGATAACCGAACTGGCCCATCATCAGGTCGGAAATGGTGTTGCCCGAGGTGACCATGACGAGGGTGCTCTTGTCCTCGAACAGGGCCTTGAGCTGCTCGTCGGTGAGCGTCGAGGCGTCGGTGACTATCTGTCCGTCCGAATACGCCGCAACGATATCGTACTGGCTTAAAATGTATTCGTAGTTGTCGGGCATCTCCTCGAAGGTGGCCACCGTGGAGATGGTGCCCGCAAAGTCGGAGTAGTCCTCCTGCAGGCTGAGGATCTGCGCGTACATGGCGCGGATGGCCGTGACCGACATGGTGCCGTCGGCCTCGGTGGCCTCGGTATTGCTGACCTTGAAGTCGGTGTAAATGTTGTTGGCGACGTCGAAGCCGTAGTCGTACTGCACGGCGTTGACATTTTCTGCAGGAATACCCTTAAGATAGTCGAGATACATTTCGCCTATGTTGTTTGTAGTTGTAAAACCTTGGGCAAACGTACCCAACGTTTCCATAAGCGATTTGATATACACCTTGTCACCGAGTTTGGTGTAATCTATATCGACCTGTGAGGCCGTAGAGAGATCCATTAAAGAACTATAATCCAAAGGCGTTTCTGTGATTGACACGGGGTTGCCCGAAAGCATGTCGTCCTGCATGTCGTTGATATACGCCGTGACGCCCGCCGAGATGGCCAGCACCATTGAAACGCCTATTATGCCTATGGAGCCCGCCACCGAAACCATTGCCGTGCGCCTGCGCTTGGAGAGCAGGTTTTTGAGCGACAGCGAGAAGGCCATTGTGGGGGGCATGGCCGACAGCTTGCGGCTGCCCTTCTTCTTTTTGAGGGCCTTGAGCTCCTTTTTTGTAAGCTCGCGCTCGGGCGCGCGTTCGCCCGCGTAGGGACGGCTGTCGCCAGTGACAACGCCGTCGAGCACGTTGATTATTCGCGTGGAATAGCGGCGTGCGAGCTCGGGATTGTGCGTGACCATTATTACGAGGCGGTCGCGCGAGATCTCCTTCAAAAGCTCCATTATCTGCACGCTCGTCTTGGAGTCGAGCGCGCCCGTGGGCTCGTCGGCAAGCACTATTTCGGGGTCGTTGATGAGCGCGCGGGCTATGGCCACCCTCTGCGCCTGTCCGCCCGAGAGCTGGTTGGGGCGGTTGTGTATCCTGTCCTTGAGGCCGACCTTTTCAAGCGCCTCTATCGCCCTGCGCCTGCGTTCGCGCTTGGACACGCCCGAGATCATGAGGGCGAGTTCTACGTTCTGCAGCACCGTCTGGTGGGGGATGAGGTGATAGCTTTGGAAGATGAAGCCTATGGAGTGGTTGCGGTAGGTGTCCCACTCCCTGTCGGAATACTCCTTGGTGCTCTTGCCGTCGATGATGAGATCGCCCGAGGTGTAGTGGTCGAGGCCGCCGATAATGTTTAAAAGCGTGGTCTTGCCGCACCCCGAGGGGCCGAGGATGGACACAAATTCGCTCTTGCGGAACTTGAGCGAAATACCCCTGAGCGCGTGCACCGCGCCGCCGGCTACTTCGTAGTCCTTTGTGATCTTTACGAGTTCAAGCATTGAAAACCTTCCGATACAAATTTTATTTCCACAATATAATATCACCGCGCCTCGTTCAAGTCAACAATAGGCGCGGCAGATATGTTAAATTCACAAAATTTTCAAATTGTCTTACAATTATCACAGAGCAAGGCTTGCGCGCGCCGCCTCGAGGCGGGCGAGCGAACGCTCGCGGCCGAGAATGGCCATTATCGTGCCGAGGTCGGGCGAATTGGGCATGCCCGTCACAGCCACACGGAGTATGCCGGCCACGTCGGCCACGCTGCCCTTATATTTTGAAGGATCGGCCTTGTAGTCGCTCATTTCGGCGGCGAAGCCGCAGGCCGAGGCCACTCCCTTTACCTTTGCAAACCACGCCGCATTGTCGTCGGCGGGGTCGTAGACGGCGGCAAAGCCCGAAAGCACGGCCGAGACCGTCTGCGCGTCGAACGGGAAGGAATAGTCGGGGGCGAAGGTATCGTCGAAGAAGTAGTCCAAAAGGCGCACGCCCTGCGAGGCGCGCTCGATATCCTTGCGGCGCTTTTTGGAGTTGGTGCCCATTACGAGGTTCAATATAGGAATTATGTACTCCCTGTCGGCAAAGTGCCGCCTGTCGGCCTCGGTGCCGAATTCATCGGCCCAGCCCGAGAGGAAGTCGTACATCTGCTCGGCGGAGAGTTTTGAAAGCTCGGTGCGGGAGATGTCGTTGAGTTTGTCGAGGTCGAACAGCGCGCCGCTCTTGCCCATCTTTTCGATGGTGAACTTGAATTGGGTGTAATCGGCGGCGGGGTTTTTGCGCTCCCACTCCTCGAAATTGGAGTTGAGAATGGTCATCAGATACTTTACCACGGCGAGGGGATAGTAGCCGTCGCGGCGGTAATAGTCGAGGGATAGTTCGGGGTCTTTACGCTTGGAGAGCTTGCGCTTGGCGCCGCCGTCCACCTTCATGAGTGAGCAGGTGTGCCCGTATGCGGGCATGGGGAAGCCGAGCACTTTGAAAAGCTCGATATGCACGGGCAGGCTGGCCAGCCACTCCTCGCCGCGGATGACGAGCGTGGTGCGCATGAAGTGGTCGTCGATGGCGTGCGCGAAGTGGTAGGTGGGTATGCCGTCCGACTTTAAAATGACGACGTCCTGATCGTTTTCGGTGACGGTTATGTCCCCCTTTATGCGGTCGCGGAAGGTAGTTTTGTTGGCTATATCGCCGTGCGATCTGAGCCTTATGACAAAGGGTTTGCCCACCGCGAGGTTGGCGTATATCTGCTCTTCGGAGAGGGTGCGGCACTTTGCATATCTGCCGTAGTAGCCCGTAGTCTCCTTTTTGGCCACCTGCTCCTCCCTCACCGCGTTGAGCTCGTCCTCGGTGCAGAAGCAGGGATAGGCGAGGCCGCGCTCTATCAGATCTTTTGCAAAGGCGCGGTAGATGGAGGCGCGCTGCCGCTGATAGTAGGGGCCGTATTTGTTGAGTGGAGAGTCTATTTCGGCGCCCTCGTCGAAATTGATATTGAAGTATTTGAGCGAGGTGATGACCGATTCGACGGCCCCCTCCACCCTGCGCTTTTCGTCGGTGTCCTCGATGCGCAGATAGAATATGCCGCCCGTGGTGTGGGCTATCCTCTCGTCGGCGAGGGCCGAATAGAGGTTGCCGAGGTGGATGAAGCCCGTGGGCGAGGGAGCGAGGCGGGTGACCTGCGCGCCCTTGGGAAGGTCGCGCGCGGGGTACATCTTCTCGTACTCCTCAAGCGGCAGGAGGTCGGTATCGGGGATGAGCGTTGCGGCGAGTTTTTTTAAGTCCATCAGTCTTTTCCTTGTATGTTATTTTGGTTTTGTTTTTGAGCTTTGAGGCGCAGAAAGCGCTTTATGGCGGCCTTGCCCTTGAGGGGGTGGGTGAGCTGGAAGAGGGCCGAGACGAACGATATGGCCACGGAGAAGCCCAGAAGGGACAGCCCCGCGGCCTTGCCGTAGTCGACGGCGGCGGACATTTCGCCCGTGACGAGGCCGTTCATGGCATAGTACAGCGAGCCGCCCGGCACGAAGGCTATTATGGCGGGCACCAGAAATATGGTGGACGGGGCCTTGAACACGCGCGCGAGCGCTTCGGCCACCGTGGCCGCAAACAGCGTGGCGACAAAATTGGCCGTGAATATGTCGCCGTTGAACTCCATTAAAAGGAGATAGATGACGTAAGTAAAAATTATGTTGCCGGCGCCCACGGCTATCTTTTTGGGGGCGCAGTTAAAGAGGAGCGCCACTCCGCACGCGCCGAAAAAGCAGGATATGACGGAGTATGCATAGTAGGCTGCCCCGACGCGGACGGCGGGTTCGATATACTCCACAACGCCCCGAAGGAGGAAGAGCGAGGCGCCGTAGCCAGCGGCGAGGGCGAGGATGGCGAGCACGCCGTTGAGAAATTCAAAGGCGCCCGAGTAGATATCGCCCGAAAACATATCCCTTACGGCGTTGCATATGAGCAGACCGGGCACGACGCCCATTATGGTGCCTATCATTATCATGGACACCGAGCAGCTCATGCCGCAGGCGATGAAGAGGCGGCTTAAGAGTATGGAGAGTATGCCGCCGAGAAAGGATGTGACAAAGGTGCCGGCGTAGGAGTTGAAGTCCCTGCGCGAGAGCAGTATGTTGACCCACGCCATAACTCCCCCCACTATTGCCGCGGGGAGGATATCGGCGAGGCCGCCGCCGAAAAATACGGCGAATGCGCCCGAGAGAAGGGCTCCCCCCGTCACCACCATGTAATTTTTGCAGCACTTGTCGCCGCGGAGGGCGCGCACCTGCGCTTCGGCCTCGGAGGCCGTTATCTTTTTGGCGCAGAAATCGCGGGAGAGCTGGTTGTACCTCTCCATCTTGCGGAAGTTGTTCGAAACGTCGTAGTTGCGCTTCATCTGCGAAACTTCGCTGCCGTCGCCGAGTTTTATGGAGCAGAGCACCATGGAGGGCAGGGCGAACACGTTTACTTCCTCTGCCCCGCACGACAGACAGACGCGCTCGACGGCTATCTCCACGCGCGAGACCGACGCCCCGCAGGAGAGCAGGCCCGTGCCTATTTCGAGGGCGAGGGCGAGAACGCGGTCGAAATGGCGGCGCTCGAGCTCGGAGAGAGCGGCGGATGTATTGGCCGCCACGCTTTGACCGGGCGGTATATTATCTTTGATAATATCCATACGCAGAATATTATAGCAGAAAGCCCGACAAAGTCAATCAAAAAAATGTTTTTGCCCGCAAATGCCAAAGTTATTGTGGGCGCGATAACTTTGAGGCCTATTAAAACCTCCCAAAAGCCCGCCCCGCTCGCAGACGTTGCGGCGGACTTTTTTCAAAAGCCCGCCGCAGGAGACAACATTGCATATTACTGCATGCTTTCAATTATGGAAATTATATCTCCGATAATGTCTTCACAATAGGTTCACGATAATCTTCCCCTAACATGTCGCCATCTGTTATGACTTCGAGCCCGTCCTCGCTGTATGTAACGGGAGCCGACTCAAAGAGATAGATTACAAGATTGCGGTTTTCCTGCTGTGCCTCGTAGAGGCTATCGTAGATCTCATCTATGGGAGAAACGCAAATATAAAAGGCATACTGCGAATTATGGGGAGGATTATATAATTCATCCACATTGTTCCAGAAATACAGATTATTATTGCCGGCCGTGATATTGAAAAATCCAACGAATGTATTTACATTCAATGCCTGACAATAGAGTTGCGGTTACAATAGATTTTGTTTTGTTCATATCTGAACTACCTCCTGAAAAATATTTATTTTCTACAACTTTTTAGTTGCAGTTCTCCATAAATAGTCATAAATAAGAGTGCCGTCCGGCAAATACAGCCCATTAAACACATCGCGATATTCCATGTCGGTAAACGCACCGAGAGCGATTTTCTGTACTCCGACCGGCAGAATGAAATGATTATCTTCGGGCATCTCTCCTTTGTAATCAATGAGATAGACCCCATTCAGCACCATTATCCCGTCGGGCTGAGCATTGTACCATGCCGTATCGTCAAATGCGTCGCAATATATTTTGATTGCCTCAAGCGGAGCATTGATAATGATCTCTTCAAGATTGTAACACCCTTTAAATACTCCTCTAGCCACCCCTGTTACACCCTCCGGTATAACCACCTTTGTATATTTTTGGTCGACGTGCTGAATTACTCTGCCGTTCGGATAATAATCGCAGCAAAAGGAATAATCTGAGATTTCCTTCAAAGATTGAGGTAAAACAAGCTCTTCAAGCGGGCAATTACGGAAGGCATTAGCGCCGATTTTTTTTACCGATTGCGGAAGGTCTATGTGCCGCAAACTCGTACACCCTCTGAAGCCGGACACATATTCCAATCCTTCGGGGAAAATGACCTCTTCAAGTCTTACAAAACACATAAATGAACTTCCATATATATTTTTTACATGCTTTGGCAAAGTGATTTTTGTAGTTATTTTGTTACAGCGAATCTCGTCGAATTCGTTCATTATGTAGTCAAATCCGCCCATAGGATTAAAACCATACAGAGGTATCTCAGTGACGGGGAGGCCGAGGAAGTAATCGGGGATGATGAGGTGGCCCGTAAGGTCGGCCGTGCCCTTGGATACCGCATAGCTTTTGCCGTCCTCGAGGAGGGTGTATTCAAAGCCCTGCTCGTCGTAGCCGTGGTCTAATATTTCCAATGCAGTGAAATTGTAGAGCGACCATGCCGAGTCGAGATATTCCCTGTTGTTTCCGCAGGCCAGCACCTCCACTTCATATTCGGCGGGGGAATAGAGATAGGTGAGGTCGAAATTAGGCTCGGCGACATTGTACTCTACGTCGTCGACGAACACCACATAGCCCGAGGCATTTTCAACCTCGTCCCATATCAACGTTCTGCCGTCCAAACGGAAATTTTCTGGCGCGGACAGCTGTTCGCTCGCACAACCCAAAAATGCTATCCCCGCACCCACGCAAGCAAGCATTGTTATTAAAATAAGGCATAAATATTTTGTTCTTTTCATGGTGAAAACTCCTTTAATTTATTTTCTACAACCTTTTAAGTTGCAGATTTCAAATGATAATTACATATATCCGGGCTTCCAAGGATAATCGTACACTTTTGTTCCGTCAGACAAAAATATACCGTTGAATACATCAGAATAATCACTGAATGCACCCGACGCTACGTTTACCACGCCCTCGGGAAGAATGAAATGATTATCTTCGGGCATCTCTCCTTTGTAATCAATAATTACTCCGTTCAAAATCATTATCCCGTCGGGCTGAGCATTGTACCATGCCGTATCGTCAAACGCGTTGTGGTAAATATTTATTTCTTCCGGCGAAGCCATAAAGATTATCTCTTCAAGATTGTAACACCCTTTAAATACATCCCAAGGCACCCCTTTTACCCCCTCCGGTATAACCACCTTTGTATATTTTTGGTCAACGTGCTGAATTACTCTGCCGTTCGGATAATAATCGCAGCAAAAAGCTGCTGTCGAAATCTCCTCCAATGATTGCGGCAAAACAAGCTCTTCAAGCGGGCAATTACGGAAGGCATTAGCGCCGATTTTTTTTACCGATTGCGGAAGGTCTATGTGCCGCAAACTCGTACACCCTCTGAAGCCGGACACATATTCCAATCCTTCGGGGAAAATGACCTCTTCAAGTCTTACAAAACACATAAATGAACTTCCATATATATTTTTTACATGCTTTGGCAAAGTGATTTTTGTAGTTATTTTGTTACAGCGAATCTCGTCGAATTCGTTCATTATGTAGTCAAATCCGCCCATAGGATTAAAACCATACAGAGGTATCTCAGTGACGGGGAGGCCGAGGAAGTAATCGGGGATGATGAGGTGGCCCGTAAGGTCGGCCGTGCCCTTGGATACCGCATAGCTTTTGCCGTCCTCGAGGAGGGTGTATTCAAAGCCCTGCTCGTCGTAGCCGTGGTCTAATATTTCCAATGCAGTGAAATTGTAGAGCGACCATGCCGAGTCGAGATATTCCCTGTTGTTTCCGCAGGCCAGCACCTCCACTTCATATTCGGCGGGGGAATAGAGATAGGTGAGGTCGAAATTAGGCTCGGCGACATTGTACTCTACGTCGTCGACGAACACCACATAGCCCGAGGCGTTTTCAACCTCGTCCCATATCAACGTTCTGCCGTCCAAACGGAAATTTTCCGGCGCGGACAGCTGTTCGCTCGCACAACCCAAAAATGCTATCCCCGCACCCACGCATGCAAATGTTGTTATTAAGAGCAGTAAAGCATGTTTCTTCATAAAATCACCTCCTGATTTTTTTATATTATACATTATAGACACTATTTTGTCAAGATAATGCGAAAATTTGACTGTTTTTATACAAAAATACTCAAATATTCATGCATAAAAAACGGCAGACCAAATGGGTCTGCCGTTGTTGAAAGTCGTGTTTGATTTTCTATATCAATGCTTGTTGCAGAAGGCGAGCATGGCCTTGTGCATGGAGTAGAG
The DNA here is from genome assembly GCA_944358655.1 of uncultured Clostridia bacterium. Lineage (GTDB taxonomy): Bacteria > Bacillota > Clostridia > Christensenellales > Borkfalkiaceae > Coproplasma. The sequence continues at coordinate 75,127 of CALVRO010000005.1, forward strand.
ATCGGCTTTGGAAATAATTTCGTAGGGGGCGTGCATGGAGAGCACGGGGACTCCCACGTCGAGAGTGTCGATGCCGAGATTGGCTATGAACTTTGCCACCGTGCCGCCTCCGCCGAGGTCTATCCTGCCCAGCTCGCCCGTCTGATAGACGACGCCGGCGTCCTCGAAGGCGTCGCGCACATAGCCGACCATTTCGGCAGAGGCGTCGTTTGTCGAGGCCTTGCCGCGCGCGCCGTGATACTTGGTGACCGACGCGCCGCAGGAGAGGTACGAGCTGTTGCGCTTTTCAAACGCCGAGGCATAGTCGGGGTCGTACGCCGCGCAGACGTCGGCCGATATACACTTGGAGTTGTACCTAACCAATACGGGATCGGCGCCGAGAGAGCGGCTGATGCTGTCGAGTATGTCGAGTATGACGCGCGACTGCATGCCCGTTACGCCGTCCGAGCCCGTCTCCTCTTTATCGGCGAAGATGGCCATTACGGTGTCCTTGCCGTCGCTTTCGAAGAGGGCGGTCATCTCGGGATAGGCGCACACCTTGTCGTCGTGGCCGTAGGCGGAGATGAGGGCGCGGTCGAAGCCGACGTCGCGCGGTCTGCCGGCGGGCACGAAGCACAGCTCGGAGGTCTGGAAATCTATTTCGGTCATGCCGTACTTGTCGTGCAGCAGCTTCAACACGGCCGCCTTAATGCCGTCCTTGTCCTCGCTCTTATCGGGCAGGGCGCCGACGATGGCGTTGAGGCTCTCGCCCGTGACGGCCTTGGCCAGCGTCTTTTCGTTCTGCTCCTGCGAGAGGTGGGGCAGAAGGTCGGTTATGTAGAAGATGGGGTCGTTTTCGTCCTCGCCGACGTTTACCTCCACCCTCTTTCCGCCGCGCAGCACCACAACACCCGTCAGGGCGAGGGGTATGGTGGGCCACTGGTACTTCTTTATACCGCCGTAGTAGTGCGTTTTGAAGAAGGCCATGCCGTCCTCCTCGTACAGGGGGTTGGGCTTGAGGTCGAGGCGGGGACTGTCGACGTGGGCGGCCATTATCTTGACGCCGCACTTGGCGATGTCGGCGGTGCCTATCTTAATGATGAAGATGTTCTTGTCGCGGTTGATGAAGAACAGCTTGTCGCCGGGCTTTACCTTGTCGCCGAACATATAGGGCTTGTAGCCGCGTTCGCGGCAGAGCTTTTCGGCCGTCTTTGCCGAGCCGCGCTCGGTCTTGGACGTGAAGAGAAAGTCCTTATACCCTTCGGCATAATCGAAAATGGCCTTGAGTTCCTCCTCGCCGGCCTGCTTGAAATAATTTTTTCTGGTGTATTCGTATTGCATTTTGAAAATCTCCTTTCGGCCTGTATTATAAACCATGCGGGCCGTTTTGTCAACAACCGAGGGGCGGGTCAACGCAATAAAAAGAGAGGTTGCCGAAAGATGAGAGAATTTATGAAAATTTTGTGTAAACGCGGCTAAATTTCGTTTACTAATTTGATATTTTAAGATATAATTATATCGGTATGTTCAGGAAAAACCTTACTGCGAGAAGGATAGCCGCCGACGCGCTCTTTTCGGCGCTGGGACTTATCACCTTTCTTATAGAGGGGCTGTTCCCGCCCCTGTTCATCCCGGGCGCGAAAATGGGGCTTTCCAACATATTTTCGCTGGCGGCGCTAGTGCTGTTCGGCCCCGCCGACGCATTCGCCGTGGTGGCCGTGAGGACGTTTTTGGGCTCGCTGTTCGCGGGCAACATATCGTCGCTGCTCTACTCGCTTTCGGGCGGGGCGGTCTCGATGGCGCTGTCGGCCGTGCTGCTTTACACGGTGTACCCGCGCATATCGATGATGTCGGTGAGCATACTCGCCGCCGTCACCCACAACATAGTGCAGTGCCTTGTGTTCGTGTGCATGTCCTCCACCCCCCTCGTATTTTCGTACATGCCCTACCTCGCGCTCATAGGCGTGGTGGCGGGCGCTATCGTGGGCGGAGCCGTAATGCTGATATTCAAGCGCGTGCCCATTTCTGTCTACCGCAGGGCGGCCGAGCTGAAATACGGCGGGCGCGGAGCGACCGACAGGGACAAATAGGAAATACATGACCCGCAAAGCTTCGTACGGCGCGGGGATAATAAATACATAAAGACGCCTCTGCCGCCGAGAGCGGCGAGGTTAAAATTTCGGAGGTTGATTTTGAAAGCTGTTAAAGGCAAAATGCTCTTCGGCGGCGTTCACGTCAGGGACAACAAGAGCCTTGCGTGCGACAAGCCGACGGAAGTTCTTCCCGAACCTTCCGAGCTGCACATCTCCACAAAGCAGGCTTCGGGCAAACCGGCCGTACCCTGCGTGGAAGTCGGGCAGCGGGTCAAGGAAGGACAACTCATCGCCAAGGCCGACGGCGTCATCTCATCCAATGTGTTTGCCGGCATGGCCGGCGTGGTAAAGGAGATAGTTGATCTCCCCGCCGCGTCGGGCGCGGAGGAGACGTTTATCGTCATCTCCTCGGACGGCAGCAAAGAAAAGGAATGGCTGACTCCGCTCAGCGACCCCACGGCCGAAAGCATACTCGCGCGCATAGGCGAGGCGGGCATAGTAGGCATGGGCGGCGCGGGCTTCCCCGCGGCCGTTAAGGACGCGCCCAAGTGCAAGGTGGACACGCTCATACTCAACGGCGCCGAGTGCGAACCTTACCTGACCTGCGACCACAGGCTGATGATCGAACACACCGACGACATAGTGCGCGGAGCGAGATACATCGCAAAGGCGCTGGGCGGCGTGCAGATAGTTATAGGCATAGAGCTCAACAAGCCCGACTGCATAGCCGCGTTTGAGCCCTACGACGACGTTAAAGTAGTCGCCCTTGCAAAGCGCTACCCCATGGGAAGCGAAAAGCACCTCATCTACTCGACGACGGGCAGAAAGGTGCGCTTGGGCAAGCTGCCCGCCGACGCGGGCGTGATAGTCCACAACGTGGGCACGGCCTACGCCGTATGCCAGGCCGTGGAGCTGGGCAAGCCGCTGTACGAGCGCGAGCTTACCGTTTCGGGCAAGGCCGTAAAGGAGCCCAAGAACCTCTGGGTAAAGGTGGGCGCGAGCGTTGCCGACATAATTGCTTACTGCGGCGGCGAGGAGAGCGCACCCGTCAAGGCGGTCATCGGCGGGCCCATGACGGGCACGGCCGTTGCGAGCTACGACGAATATGTTGGCAAGACGACGGGCGGCATACTGCTTATGACTGCCGAGGAGGCCGACACAAAGGCCCCCACTCCCTGCCTCAACTGCGGAAAGTGCGCAGACGTGTGCCCCATGCACCTCATGCCCATGCAGACGGCGTTCTACTCCAACGCGGGCGACTTTGAAACGGCCGCAAAGCTGGGCGGCACGATGAGCTGCATAGAGTGCGGCGCGTGCGAATACGTCTGCCCCGCGAGAAGGCCGCTGATACAGGCCATACGCAAGACCAAGGCCGCGATGCGCGCCAAGAAAAATTAAGGAGGTGACCCGAAGATGGACAATAATATAGTTATTTCTACGCCTCCCCACGTTAAATCGCCGAGGACGACGAAGGGCATAATGCTCGACGTGCTGATAGCCCTCGCCCCCGCGGCCATAGCCGGCATGGTGTTCTTCGGCTGGCAGGCGCTCGTAGTTATAATAACGGCGATGATCTCGGCCGTGGCGGCTGAATTTGTTTACTACTTTATATATAACGGCGGGTTCAAGGCCAAGTGCGCCAACGCGGGAGCCGTGTGCAAAAAGTGGCTTGCGCAGTTCGACTTCACTTCGGCCGTCACAGGCCTCATACTCGCGCTCATCCTCCCCTCCACCGCCGAATGGTACGAGGTGGCGATAGGCGCGGTGTTCGCCATAGTAATAGTTAAGATGCTCTTCGGCGGAACGGGCAAAAACCTTGTCAACCCCGCCGCCGCAGGCAGAGTAATGATGTTTTTAAGTTTTGCCATAACCACCTACGTTGCGGCCAACTTCGAGCCCATAAGCCTCGACAGCCAGCTGTTCACGGGTGCTACGGCGCTCTCCGGCTCCATACTCGGCGGCAACCCCGACGCGCACATGGAGTGGATAGACCTCTTCTTCGGCACCGGCCTCGCGGGCTGCATAGGCGAGACCTGCAAGCTGGCGCTCATCATAGGATATATATATCTTGTGGTGAGAGGCGTTATCAAGTGGTGGCAGCCCCTTCTGTATATCGTGCTTTCGGCCTTCCTTTCGGTTTGCCTTGCGGCCACCGCAGAGGGCGCGACCTTTGATATTTCGCTGATGATGGACTACGCGCTTTCGGGCGGACTTATGTTCGGCGCCATATTCATGGCCACCGACTACGTCACCTCGCCCAAGGGCGTCTACGGACAGATAGTTTACTACGTTATCTTAGCCGTGCTGACTTCGCTCCTCCGCTTCTACACCAAGATAGAGGTGGTATCCTTTGTGATAATGCTTGTCAACCTGATAGTCCCCCTCATCGACAGGTATGTAGTGAGAAGGCCCTTCGGCTACGCCAAGCAAGTAAAGGCCAAGGAGGGCAAGTGATATGACAGTTAAAGAATTTTTTAAGACAAACGCCTTTAAATGCATAGCCGTGCTGCTTTCGATAGTGCTTATCTGCTGCATTGCTCTGACCATTTGCGATTCACTGTTCGAAGTGACAGCGAAAGAACGACTTGACAGAGCCATAGCCGAAATATACGGAGAGAGCGTTGAATACACCGTAGCCGAAATCGACGAGGACAAGGGCGACACCGCACAGTACTCGATAGACGAGCTCTACGACCTTTCGGGCAAGCACGAAAACGAGTTCCTGATGAAGATTACCGGCAAAGGCGGCTTCAACAGCGGCAGCGTTACCTGCTGGGTAGTTGCCACAGTCTCCCCCGTTTCCGGCGAGGACGGCGACGGCTTTGAGTTCGGCGGCATAACCAAGGCGACGATAGACTCCAACGTCAACCAATCGTATATTCACTATATAACAAGCGACGCCATTCAGGCGGTTATAAACAAGCAGGACGGAGACGGGTTCACCTCCTACGACACAAACGGCATAAAGACGGGCGCGACTTTCTCGCTCGGCGCCATAGCCAACGCGCTCAACGGCGCCAAGGAATATGTGGAAGCCATCTACTGCGGCGTAGTGCTTCCCTTCGACGGCTATGAATATACGGACAAACTCAACGTAAACGAGACGACCGTAACCGTAGACGGCACAAACGTCAATTACCACATAGTTACTAACCACGGCAATCATCCTAAGCCCTTCACCATTGAGATGACGGTCGGCGCCGACGGCGCGATAAGCAACTATACGATAATCGTAAACGGTTCGACTATGGATTACGGCAGCGACATGGCCGCAATAGCGCTGAACATGAACGGACAGACCCTTGAGACGCTGGAAGCCTTTATAAACAGCGACGGCATTCACACGGGCGCGACATATTCCAACGAAGAGTGCGTTTATGCCGGTCTGTTTGCGACTGCCAACTACGAGAAGGCACTTGCGGAATTTTCGCAGGGAGGTAACGCATAATGAACAAGTATAAGAAGATAACCTTAGACGGCATTATTTTCAACAACCCCACGTTCATACTCGTGCTGGGCACCTGCCCCACCCTCGGCCTCATCTCCTCCGCCCTCTCCGCGCTGGAAATGGGTCTGGCGGTAATTGTCATTCTGACTCTGAGCAACGTCATCATTTCTGCGCTCAGAAAGATAATCCCCAACGAAGTGCGCATACCCTGCTATATAGTGGTTATAGCCACGCTGGTCACGCTGATAAGAATGGTGCTGGATAAATTCCTGCCCTCGGTGTACGAGGCTTTGGGAGGTTTCCTCGCCCTGATAGTCGTCAACTGCATAATTCTCGGCAGGGCCGAGGCGTTCGCCAACAAGCACACCGTTGCCGAGAGCGCCGTAGACGGCGTTGCAAACGGCATAGGCTTTACTCTGGCGCTGACCGCCATGGGCATAATATGCGAGTTTTTGGGCAAGGGCAGCCTGTTCGGGGCGCAGATAATGGACTTTTCGATAGGTCTGTTCTCCTCGCCCGCAGGGTCGTTCATAGTATTCGGACTTTCGATATGCGCCTTCACGGCCATAATCGATAAATTCCAGCGCGCAAAGCGCGTAAAGCAGAACAAGCTGGCGCGCGAAAATCTTTTAGACGCAGGCAACGCAGCCCGCACGGCTGAGGAGGGCAACGCATAATGGCTACTCTTATCGCAATAGTTCTTGCCGCCGTTCTTACAAACAACTTTATAACAGTTAAAACGTACGGCATATGTCCCTTTTTGGGCGTCTCCAAAAAGACTTCCTCCGCCCTCGGCATGGGCATAGCGGTCACCATTGTAATGACGCTGGCCACGGCCGTCACCTATCCCATATACGAATATGTGATGGTACCCCTCAACTTCGAGTTTCTGGAGATAATCGTATTCATCTTTATTATAGCCTCCCTTGTGCAGATGCTTGAGATGATAATACGCAAGCTCTCCCCCACCCTCTACAACGCCATGGGCGTGTATCTGCCCCTAATCACCACCAACTGCGCCGTACTCGGCGTTTGCGAGCTTGTGATAGGCGATATGTCGCAGTTCCTTGAGGGTGCCGCAATGAATATGGGCTGGGCCGTGCTCTACGCGCTGTTCGCGGGCCTCGGCTTTACGCTCATCATGGTGATAATGAGCGGCATGCGCGAAAAGCTGAACAACGTGAAGGTGGCGAAGTATCTCGACGGATTCCCCATCGCCATGGTGACGGCGGCGCTCATCTGCATGGCGTTTATGGTGTTCACCTACATTGCCTAAGGAGGTCGTGGTAGAAAATGAATAGTTTATACTCCGCGCTGTGCGCGGTGACTGTTGAAACATGGAAGACGGTGGGCATAGTTTTCGGCATACTGTTTGCCATTGCCCTTGTCATCGTTATCGCCATACTTGTTGTGGGCAAGGTGTTCAAAGTGGACATGGACGAGAAGGTGACGAGCATACTTGAAAACCTTGCCGGCGCCAACTGCGGCGGCTGCGGCTGCAGCGGCTGCGCGGGATTTGCCGCAAAACTTGCCAACGGCACGGCCGACCTTTCGGCCTGCCACGTCACTTCGCCCGAGAAGAAGGCGGAGATAGCCGCTCTTTTGGGCGTGACGGTGAAGGAAGAAGAGCCCCAGGTGGCCATAGTTAAGTGCAACGGCGGCGAAAATGCCGTTAAGGCCTTTGAGTACAAGGGAAACCCCACCTGCGCTGCCTGCAATTCGCTTTTGGGCGGCAACAAGGTGTGCAAGACGGCGTGCCTTGGCTGCGGCGACTGCGCCAACGCCTGCCCCGAGGGAGCGATATCCATCATCGGCGGCGTGGCCAAGGTAGACCCCGACAAGTGCATTAACTGCGGCGCGTGCATAATAGCTTGCCCCAAGCACATTATAGAGCGCATACCCGTAAAGGCGCCCGTATATGTGGCCTGCTCCTCCCACTGCAAGGCAAAGGAAGTTATGGCGAGCTGCAAGGTGGGCTGCATAGGCTGCGGCGTATGCGCCATGAAGTGCCCGCACGGGGCGATCACCATGGTGAACAATCTGCCCGTATTCGACTATGATAAGTGCACGGGCTGCAAGACGTGCGTTGCCGTCTGCCCCAGACACATTATACTCGAAAGATAATTTTTTGAGATATGCAAAACAGGCGTTACCTTTGAGTAACGCCTGTTTTATTATTTAATGCAAAAGCCATGGTTTTGCAAGGGGCTATAATAAGGTCGATATGTTGCCTTGCAGCAACACGATATGCCACTGATCGTGGCCAGATATAGCCGCGTATAACGCGGCATCGATATGCGGTGCAACAGCACCGCGTTGAGGTAAAAGTGTATCTGAAACATAGCCCGGGAGATTTCTCGGCTACGCTCGAAATGACATGCTCTACCCGAGAGAGTGCGCGCAGCCTCCCCTCTCCACCCACTTGTCATACCGAGCAGCGCGCCATAATTGTTGGAGTAAAATAATGCAGGAGCGCGCGTTGCGAGGTATCTCTGCCCATGCTTTGAAGCAGCCCGACAATGAGATCCCTCGCTGTCGCTCAGGATGACAATGGGGATAGAATATAAATATTTCGACCTCTCCGTCCGCGCGTTCACCGCGCGGCCACCTCCCCATATGAAGGGGAGGCTATATTAAGGTTATATCGTATCTGAAGCATAACCCGGGAGATTTCTCCGCTACGAACGCTAAAGCGTTCTCCGGTCGAAATGACATACTTGTATGTGCGGCGCGCGGCCCAAAGGCCGCGCGCCGCACATATAAATATTTCGACCT
>CALVRO010000006.1 GCA_944358655.1 uncultured Clostridia bacterium
CCTACCTTATAAGGCTGCCTGCCAGTTTGGTGCGCTGCTCAGTATGACAAATGGGGCTGATGTTGGGCACACCGCCACCCCTCCCCGGGTAGAGCATGTCATTTCGACCGAAGGCGAAGCCGAAGCGGAGAAATCTCCCCGGCTACGCTTCAGATACACTTTGTACCATAGCCTCGCGCAAAACCGTGGCTTTTGCGCGAAAGAGGAGCCGCAGGCGCTAAAAGCAAACAAGCCGAGTTTACTCGGCTTGTTGCAAAAGGCGCCTTGCGGCGACGAGCCTTGCGGCGCCTCTTATTTATATCTTTGTGCCTATTCGAATCCTTGCCGTGATGCCGTCGCCCGTGAAGGCTATGTTTCCGCTGCACACGGCGTTGACTATATACAGTCCCCTGCCGCTCTCGGCGAGGACGTCGGGCAGGCCGCGGCAGAGCTCGAATTTTTTTGCGCCCTCCGAGGACACGCTGATGACTATCAGCTCCCCCTCCACGTCGCCGCTGAAAAAGGCCGTGTGACCGCAGTGCCTTATAACGTTGGTAAGGAGCTCGCAGCCGACGAGGCGGCTGTTGAACACGTCGTCCTCGTCAAGCCCCGCGCCGCGCAGGTATTCGGCAAAACGCTGCAGCGAGCGGTGCATTTCGGTTAAGTTGTCTACGGCAAACTTCATCATTTCAGCAGAGCTTCCTTTAGCTTGGCTATTATCTTGCGTTCGGCGCGCGACACGAACATCTGGCTGACGCCGAGCAGTTTGCCCGTCTCCGCCTGCGACTTGCCCTGCACGAAGCGCAGGTTGACAACCTTCTGCTCGATGGGCTCGAGCTTGGCTATTTCGGTGCGCAGCGCGTCGGCGTCCTCGAACCTTTCGAAGGAGGAGTTGTCGTCGGCTATGACCTCGTAGAGGGGAGCGTCGCTGTCGCCAGAGGCGACGGGCTGATCGAGGGATACCGGCATGCGGCTCTCCATAGCCTCGATTATTGCCTCCTGACTCTCGCCTAAAATTTCGGAGAGCTGCTTTACGGTGGGCTTTACGCCGTTGGCGGTATAGTAGTCGTTGACGGCCGCCTTTACCTTGGCGGACAGCGCGTACAGCTTGCGCGGCAGCCTGACCGAGCGGGAATAGTCGCGGAAGTAGTTGCGTATTATGCCTGTTATGGTGGGCGTTATGTATGTGGTGAACTGGTTGCCGAGGTCGGGGTCGAACTTTTCGACGCCCGAAATGAGGGCCTCGGCGGCGACCTGCAGAAGGTCGTCGTACTCCACTCCCCTGCCGGCAAACTTTTTGGCGAGGATCTCGGCCACATACATGTAATTTTCTACCAGCTCGTTGCGTATCTTTTTGTCGCCCGTGCGGCGGTATTCGCGAAAGAGCTCGCAGGCCTTTTCGTTGGATATCATATCTTTAAGGTAACTTTATTTATGACGTTGCCGCACTTTTCGATCTTGCAGTCTACCAGGGCGGAGATGAGCGCGAGGGACAGTTCGTTCTGGCCCTCGGAGGGGGTTTCGGCCTCGTAGCCGTTGATTTCGGCGCACACGCCGTCCGAAACGCGCAGAACTACTTCGGCGCTCTTGAAGCCGCAGTTTTTGAGTATGAGGCAGCTTTCGGTCACGCACACCTTGAAGTCCTCGGCGGCGTCGACGTCGAGATCGGCCACGGCGCACACCCCGCCCACAGCGAGGCGGACGGCCGTCATGAATTTGCTGTCATCGAGCGAAAAACTAATCTTAAAATCTTTCATCATTGCAACTCCACAAGTTTATCGAGGGCGCAGATCTCAAACAGTTTGCGTATCCTCGGGCTGAGGTTTTTTACCACCAGCCGCTTGCCGTCGGCGTGCAGCCTTTTATATACCTTTACTATGCCGCCGAGAATGGTGCTGTCGATAAAGTTGAGGTCGGCGCAGTCGATGGTGACGTCGCGCTTTGCCGCCTCGTAGCGGCTGAACACGGCGGCGTCGAACTCGTCGTAGACGGAGGCGTCCACCTCGCCCGACAGGGCCACCGTAAAGTTGTTGTCCGTTTCGGACGCAATGCTTATTTTGTGCTGCATGTGTTAAAACTCCCGTAATGTTCCGGCGGCAGAATAAGGCGGGCCGCCCTTACAATATATATAAACTTTTACTTGCGCCTTCTAAACCATTTTACCACTTTTCGCCACCGCTTTCAATACTTTTGAGCACAAAAATTTTTGTTGAGGGGCCGCGCCGAAATATTTATGCGGTATAATCGCCCCATTATGCGGTATTGCATATTTTAGCCGATTTTATTCATAAAAAATTCATTTGACAAGGGTGGGAAAATGTGGTATAATATGTTCAAATATTCGTAAAAATTAAGGAAGTAAAGAAATTTGGATTTTAACGCTGCAAACCTGATAGTTAAATATTCCCACAAAATATCCCAGCTGGCCAAGATAGAGCAGGCCGACAGGATAGCGCCCGAGCTGTACGAGGAGTACGACGTAAAGCGGGGGCTGAGGGACAAGGACGGCAAGGGCGTGCTGTGCGGGCTTACGGAAATTTCCGAAGTTTCGAGCCGCGGCATGGTTGACGGCCGCATGCAGCCCATGCCCGGCGTTTTGTGCTACCGCGGCTACGACATTAAAGACCTTGTGGCCAACTGCGTGCGCGAAAAGCGCTTCGGGTTCGAGGAGACCATATACCTCCTGCTGTTCGGCTCGCTGCCCACGGCGGCCGAGCTGAAGAGCTTTTCGGATATGCTGGCAGAATTCAGAGTGCTGCCCCGCAACTTTGTGCGCGACGTGATAATGAAGACGCCCTCCAAGGACATAATGAACATGTTGGCGCGCTGCGTGCTGCAGCTGTACAGCTACGACCCCGACCCCGACAACATTATGATCTCCAACGTTCTGAGGCAGAGCCTGCAGCTGATCGCGCAATTCCCCATGCTGGCGGCCTACTCCTTCCGCGCGTACAAGTACTACGACGTCAGCGACGCCTCGCTCATCATACACAAGCCGCTCGCCGAATACTCGACGGCGCAGAACCTTTTGCACATTTTGAGGAAGGACAACAAATTTACCGACCTCGAGGCGAAGGTGCTGGACATCTGCCTTGTGCTGCACGCCGACCACGGCGGCGGCAACAACTCCACCTTTACAACGCATGTGGTGACCTCGTCGGGAACGGACACCTACTCCTCCACCGTGGCCTCGCTGGGCTCGCTCAAGGGCCCCAAACACGGCGGCGCAAACATAAAGGTAAAGCAGATGTTCGAGAACATAAAGGAGAACGTGCCCGATTGGAAGGAGAGCTCCATCCGCGCGTACGTCGGCAAGATACTCGCCAAAAAGGCCTTTGACAGGAGCGGACTGGTCTACGGCATGGGCCACGCCGTGTACACCGTGTCCGACCCCCGCGCCGAAGTGCTCAAGCTGTACGCGGGCAAGCTCGCCGCCGAAAAGGGGCGCGACGAGGAATTCGAGCTGTACAACACGGTGGCCAAAGTCGCCTCCGAACTCATACAGGAGCAGCGCAACACCACCAAGCCCGTCAACCCCAACGTCGACTTCTACTCCGGCCTCGTCTACTCCATGCTCAACATTCCCGACGCGCTGTACACGCCGCTGTTCGCCATTGCGAGGATAGCCGGCTGGTCGGCGCACCGCATAGAGGAGCTGGTAAACGGCAACAAGATAATCCGCCCCGCCTATCAGTGTGTGCAGAACAGGCGCGAATACATTCCCCTTTCCTCGCGCAAATAAAGGCCGCAGGGAGGCAACACACCAAATTCATACGGCAATATGCCCCGTTTAAAGGGAGGCGCCCGCGCGATATCCGCGCGGGCACCTCCCATTTTGCCGCATAGATTTTTTGCCGCAGGTCATTTTGCCCTGCCCGTGGGGAAGTCGGGGTCGAGACGGCTGAAAAATTCGTAGTCCCTGCCGCCGAGCGAAAAGGCCAGACGATGGGAACAGAGCTGCTGCCTTGCAAGGCCGTAGGCCCTGTTGAGGGCCACGTCGCCGTACCTGTTGTCGCCGAGCACGGGACAGCCGATATGCGCGAGGTGGGCGCGTATCTGATGGGTCTTGCCCGTGTGCAGGTCGACGAGCACCTTGGCCAGGCCGTTGCGCCTCTCCAAAAGCGTATATCCCGTATATATGGGCACATATCCGCTTTTCGGGCTGTCGGATACTTTGACGAGGCCCCTTATTTCGTCCTTGTAAAGATAGGCCGAGAGCTCGGCCGAGGGGCGGGTGAAGGCGTCCTTGCAGATGCATATATACTGCTTTGTCACCGAGCGGCTCCTGAACAGCTCGGTGAGCTCGTTCTCCGTATTGGCGTCGCGGGCCAGAACTATCAGGCCGCAGGTGTTTCTGTCGAGGCGGTGCACGGCGGAAAGGCCGAGCTCGCAGGCCAGCGCCGAACTTTCGACGCCGCTCTCCTTGTCGGCCACATACATATGTTCATCGGCATATATGCACGAATGAGAACGCTTTGCCTCCATTTTGGGCGAGGTGAAGTAGACCACCTCGTCGCCCGTTTTGAGTGGCACCACCGAGCGCACGCGCACGCCGTTGACGCGCACGTCGCCCGAGCGCAGCAGCGCCGACAGATAAAAGCTGCCCTGGGGGTAGGTGGCGTCGGTGAACTGCCTTAGTGAAGTGTTGTGAGATACCGTAAACTTTTTCATGATATTTGCCTGAAGCGCTCCGCCGCGCCATGCTGGGATGACAGGTGAGGCGGAGCGGCTGAAAATAATATGCAGGCGCGGGGTCACTCCTCGAGCCTGAGCGAGAGCACGTCGGACATGGCCACCGTCAGGCCGTCGGAAAAGACGAGCAATCTCTTGGCGGCGTCTACCTTTACGAGGGCGGCGACGCGCCCGACTATCTGCCCGCCCTCCTTTTTTGGGTCGGGCACAAAGTAGGACAGCGCTATCTTGGGCCGCTCGCCGAGCCTTGGCAGTATGCGCGCGAACTCGGCGTCCATGGCGGCGAGCTCGTCCTCGCCGGGCAGGGGGCGGCTGTCCGTGCGGCGGGCCGTTTCGACAATGGCGTCGTCGTAGCCGCTGAGCGCCGAAAAGGGGGCGAACTGCGCGGCGCGGTCGGCCATGGCCATGTGCGGACGCCTGTCCGACGTGTGATGGGGAAGATCTATTATGTCGTCGTACGATCTCACGCCTTGTGCCCCCCTATCTGGCGGTTGCGCTCCCTTGCGGTGGCGCCCTCCTTTAAACTTGTGCCCTTTAAAAGGGCGTTTTTGCCGTATTTTTGCACAATTTCAAGCACGGCCTTCTGCCTCTTTTTTTCGCGCTCGGCCTCGGCGAGGAGGGCGGAGTTTTTGCTCTCCTCCTCGGCGTAGTCGGTGAACATGTCCAGCTGTTCGGGCGCGGAGGGGCGGGTCTCGCCCTCGGGCACCACCCTCTCGGCCGATATGTTGAGGCGGCGGATGGCGAGCTTTTTGTTGACTATCCCGTCGAAGAGCGCGCAGGCCGCGTCGCGCACGAGCATGCCCGACGAAGTCTGCATGGGCAGATTGCTCGTGCCATGGGCGTGCTTGGGTATGCTTCGGCCGTACATATCCACCGTGCGCTCGCCGCGATAGCCCTCGTTTTGAGCGTCGTAGCCGACGGTGAGCACTATTTTGTCGGTGACCAGCCCCTTGGCCACGAGGTCGAGGGCGAGGCTTTCGGCCATTTCGCTGAGCACCGTGCGCGCCTTGTCGAAGGTGTAGGGCTCCTGCAGCACCTGACCGGAGCTCAGGCTGTTGGTCTGCGGCCTGTAGGCCTTTATGTCGGCCATGGTGCAGGGCTCCCACCCCCACGCATGGTCGATGAGCAGTTCGGCATTGACGCCGAAAAGATCGTAGAGCAAGTCCTCGTTATACACTGGCCCCCTGCCCGCCGAACAGCGGGCGACGTCGCCCATGGTGTACAGGCCGTAGCCTGCGAGCTTTTCGGCATACCCCCTGCCCACCCGCCAGAAGTCGGTGATGGGCGTGTGCGCCCACAGCGTGCGGCGGTAGGAGGCCTCGTCCAGCTCGGCTATCCTCACCCCGTCGGCGTCGGCGGGGGAGCGCTTGGCCACTATGTCCATGGCCACCTTGCAAAGATAGAGATTGCTGCCTATGCCCGCCGTGGCGGTTATGCCCGTCTCCTTAAGCACATGGCGGACGATGCGCATGGCGTACTCGCGCGCCGTGCAGCCCGCCGTCTTTAAATATTGGGTGGCGTCGATGAACACCTCGTCTATCGAGTAGACGTGTATGTCCTCGGGCGCGGCGTACTCGAGATATATTTTGTAGATGCGCGTGCTGTATTCGATATAGTGGGCCATGCGGGGCGGAGCGACGATGTAGTCGACGGCGAGCGTTCCGTCCTCAGATAGTTCGGAGAGGAAATGGCTGGCCCGCGCGAACGGCCTGAAATGCATCCTGCTCCTGCGGGCGCGGTTGAGTTCGGCCACGCGCTGTTCCACCTCGAACAGCCTCGGCCTGCCGGGCACGCCGAAGCATTTCAAGGCGGGCGACACGGCCAGACATATTGTCTTTTGCGTGCGCGAAAGATCGGCCACGACGAGGTTGGCGTCCATGGGGTCGAGCCCGCGGTCGATACACTCCACCGAGGCATAGAAGGACTTCAGATCTATTGCGATATACCTCTTTTCCTCCACGGCGACCTCCTTGGAACATTCGTTCAACACTATTGTAGCACACTTGCGCGCCATTGTCAACGGCGGGCGGCCACAATATTTTCCATGCCCCCGCCGAAAAGAGAGGGCGGGCGGACGCCGCGCGTCCGCCCGCCCCTATCGGATCTGACTAAATGTTGAACCAAATTTGCCCTGACGCAAACAGCTGAACGGCCGCTTACGGGGCGAAACAAACCGCCGCGGCCTCAAGGCTAAGGCAGCGTTACGCGTATCCCGCCCGCGGCGGTGCGCTCGGGCCCGGCGGCCAGGGGTGCGGGGGCGGGCTCGTCGGCGTCGGCCCGAGGCGAGGGCTCGTCCTCCCCCTCCTCTTTGACCGTCGCGGGGGCCTCCCCGCTCTCGGCCTTGATGAATATGCAAACGAGGAAGCTGTACACGAGCGTGGGCAGCAGATAGAAGATGTGGTTGTCGAAAAGGCTTAAGATGAGCAGCGCGAAGAGCGTGAGCGCGATAAAAGTCCTGTCGCGCGTAGGCCGCCTGAAATAGGAAACTATGGTCTGTATGCGGTGGACGACGTAGGCTATCAGCCCGAAAAGTCCGCTTGCGCCGATCAGCTGGAAGAAGGTGTCGTGGTACATGTAGGGCATTATGTCCAGCCCTATGAAGGGATCTTTGGTGCCCGTATAGAAGCCCGTGCCGAACAGTGGATTGGAAAGGAATGCCTCGAAGGCCTCCCTGTACAGGCCCACCCTGCCGCTGCCGCTGAAGAAATCGTCGGTCAGCTTTTGCCACACGCTGAGGATAAGCCCGAAGTTTATCCACCCCGCCACGAGCGAGATGACGGCCATGGCAAGGAACACGTCGCCGTTTATCCACCTGTGGGGAGCCTTTACGAGCACCCACACCATGCAGATGAGAAATACGGGCACGCCGCAGAGGATGGACTGGCGGCTCATGGTCATGCACGCGGCGATGAGCAGAACGGACAGATAGCCCGAGAATATACACGAAAGGCGGCTTTTGCCGTACCTCACGGCGAGATAGGCCGCCGAGGGCATGGAAATGACCAACAGCATGCCCATGGTGTTGTACATGCCCCAGCCGAAGTAGAGCTTGCCGCGGTTGAGGGTGCCGTCCTCCAGCCACAGGCCCTCGTAGGTGCAGTAGGCGACGAGCAGTTCGACGAGCAGGCATATCGAAAGGGCTATAAAGGCCCACGCTATGCGCGCGTAGGTGTGCTTATCCAATTTTACCGCTCCGAAGCCGACGGTGAAGGGCACGAGGTACAAAAAGGCCAGAAAGAAGCCGTAGGCGAGCGTGAAGGGCATGTAGTCCTTGGAGAAGGCGCCGTTGAAGAGCATGGCGACCGAAAAGACGACCAGCCCGAAGAAGGCGGGCGTGAGGCGGAAGTTGCCGCGGCGGAAATCGGCTATGCCGCGGATGAGGCCCGTGCCCGCGAATACGGCGACGGCCACGCCTATCTGGGCGAGTATGTGCGCCTGAAAGTAGTACTGATTGTCGTTGCCGTCCATGGTGGTGGGCGAGTTCTTCATGGAAACGAGTATGTTCATGAAGAGGAAAATGGTTATCATGGGCGTTATGTCCTTCATGAACAGCAGCATGAAGGCGCCCGTCAGCGAAAAGTACCAGAACATGAACACGTCCCAGCCCATGTAGTAGCAGGTGAGGGTGACGGCCGCCGTTATGAATGGAAAGAACACCGACGAGATGAGCCTGCCTATCGCGTCGGGTATTATCCACAGCGGCGAACGCTTTTTTTGAAGAGTATTTTCCATATATTTACCGATATGCTTTTTCCTTGACGGCCCCGCCGCGCGGACGGAAAAGAGAGGGCCTTGTTTGTTAAAATTATAGCATGCGCGCACGGTTAAGTCAAGCGCGCGCGTTGCATCTTTTTGCCGTGACAATGAAAGGGGCCGCGAACGCGGACGGCGGAGACGGGCATTTTGCGCCTCTGCCCGCCCTTTTCTCCCCCGTTGCGCCGCGCCGACCCGCCCGCGTGGCGGCGCGGCGCGATAGAAAATTTCATTTTTTGTGTGTAAAGCAAAATTTTCTCTTGATTTACGTCGCAAAAAATGGTAAAATCTTTATAGGGCAAATAAAATTTGAGGGGCGCGCGGTATATAAGTGACAACGGGCGCGCATTGTGATATAATCTATTATGTGCGGCGCGCGGGCACTCCGCGCCGTCGGAGCGTTTAAAATGCAATTTCTGACCACGCGCGAAACTCAGCGCGAGGAGCTCGGTCTCCTTAAAATATTCGATTTATTCTGCCGCAGGCAGGGCCTTAAATATTCGCTTGCGGGCGGCACCCTTCTGGGCGCCGTGCGGCACGGGGGCTTCATCCCCTGGGACGACGACATCGACGTGTGCATGCCCCGCCCCGACTACGAAAGGTTTTTGGATACCTTCACGCCGCCGCAGAGCAATATTATTTTGGACGACGGACGGGGAAAGCATGCGGAATATCCCTTTGCCAAGCTTATGAACGCCTCCGTCGTCGCCACGGGCGGCGGACTTGCGGGCGAAAGAAAGCTGTGGATAGACATATTCCCCGTCGACGGCTACCCCGAGGACGACGCCGAGGCCGGAAAATTGTTCGCCGAGGCCGAAAAATACCGCGTCATACTAATGTACTCCCACTTCGGCAGCTACGAAGAGTACCCGTGGAAGCACGGCCGACTCGGCTATATACTGAGAAAGGCTTACGCCGCGCTGTTCACCCCCCGCAGAGCCATAGCGCGGCTCAACGCGCTGGCCGCAAAATACCCCTACTCCCCCTCGCCGAGCGTGGGCAATATAGTATGGGGCCTGCACGGCGCGGGCGAGAGAATGAAAAAGGAGGAGTTCGAGAGCCTTGACGAGGTGACTTTCGAGGACGGTGCATTTTTTGCCATGTCCTGCCGCGACAGCTACCTTAAGGGCTGCTACGGCGACTATATGACCCTCCCGCCCGAGGACAAGAGACAGACCCACGGCATAAAGACCTACCGCGTGTGACCTTAAAGAGAATACGACATGAACAGAGCATTGATATTTGCAGGCGGAACGGGGCAGAGGATGGGCGATTCATCCGTGCCCAAGCAGTTTTTGCTGGCCTACTCCAAACCCATAATAGTGCACACCATAGAGCACTTTGAAAGGTGTTCGCAGATAGACGGCATCGTTGTGGTCTGCCTTGAAAATTACATAGACTACATGCTGCGCCTCAAGGAGGAATACGGGCTTACGAAAATAGTTTCGGTGGTGCCCGGCGGCCCCACGGGGCAGGCCTCCATATTCAACGGTTTAAAGGAATTGGTGCGGCTATATGGCGCCGACAACGACGATATCGTGCTCGTGCACGACGGCGTGAGGCCGCTCATCGACGAAAAACTCATCGCCGACAACATAGCCTGCGTTCAGGCCAACGGCAACTCGGTGACGGTGGCCAACGCCGCCGAAACGGTGGTGCTGCTCGGCGGCGACGTTGTGGACAAGGTGATGGACAGAAAGTTCTGCCGCCTTGCCAAGGCCCCGCAGTGCTTTTACCTTAAGGACATCTACGCCGCCCACCTGAAGGCCGCGGCCGAGGGCATAGACGACTTTATCGACTCGGCCGTGCTCATGCAGCACTACGGCGCCAAGATACACACCGTAAACTGCTCGGCCATCAATTTGAAGATAACCACACCCACAGACTACTACCTGTTCAAAGCCATTCTGGACGCCCGCGAAAGCGAGCAGATAAAACTGTTATGATAGATCTTCCCTCCCGGGCGCTGGCCGCGCGCATGCGCGGTCTGGCGGCGTCGCTGCCCTTTGCGGGCGAGCTGAAGGGGCGCTCGTTTTTCATCACGGGCGCCACGGGCTTTTTGGGTTCGGCGCTCACCTATGCGCTGCTCGCCGTCAACGAGCTGTACGGCTCCGGCATACGCATAACCTGCTGCGCGCGCAGCGAGGACAAAACCAAAGCCATGTTCGGCACGGCCGTCGAATTTGTTAAATGCGACCTTGCCGAGGGCTTTAAGGGCGACATATGCGCCGACTACGCGGCGCACTTCGCCAGCCCGACGAGCTCGAAATATTTTGTGGAACACCCCGCCGAAACGCTGCTCGGCAGCATAAACTTCTGCGCAGATCTCGCCCAAGCGGCGGCGAGGGCAGACGTTAAGGGCCTTATATACCTCTCCTCGCTCGAGGTGTACGGCACGGACGGCAGCGAGAGAAAGCTCGGAGAGGACAGCGAAGAGATCCTCCGCCCCCTCAACGTGCGCAACAGCTACCCGCTGGCCAAGATAGCCTGCGAGGAGCTTTTGAACATGTACCACAAGACGCGCGGCCTGCCCGTGAGGATAGCGAGGCTGACCCAGACCTTCGGCGAGGGCATAGGCTACGACGACGGGCGCGTGTTCGCACAGTTCGCGCGGGCGGCGGCCGAGGGGCGCGACATAGTTTTGAGAAGCTACGGCCGCACCAAGAGATGTTACTGCGACGTGGCCGACGCCGTATCCGCCCTACTGTATATTCTGCTGAGGGGCAGGGACGGACAGGCCTACAACGTGGCGGGCGACGGCACATACGTCAGCATAAACGAGCTAGCGGCGCTGTTCGCCGCCGAGAGCGCGGGAAGGACGGACATAGTTTACGATATCGGGGACGCGCAGGGCGAGGGCTATCTGCCCGAGAACATGACCTTTTTGAAAAACGACAAACTCAAGGAGCTGGGCTGGCGCCCGCAAAGGGACATAGAGCGCATGGTGAAGGACTTCTGCGCATACTTCAAAAGCCTGCGCGCCTCCCTGCAATAGCAATGTTCAGACATATCGACGCCCGCTCGACGGGCGACCTTTTAAGGGACAAACTTAAGATATTTTACGGGCACATGCCCATAATAAAGGGCACCGTGCTGTTTGAGAGCTTTTGGGGCATGTATAACGACAATCCGCGCTATGTGTCCGAAGAGCTGCACGCAGCAATGCCCGAGGCCAGAATAATCTGGGTAAAGTCGGGCAAAAATTGCGAGGCCTTCCCCGACTACGTTGAAACGGTGCAATTTCAGTCGCCCGAATATTACGAGTGGCTCTACCGCGCCAACGTAATAGTCGACAACATGGCGGGCGTAAGGCATCACGCGGCGTACACCTCCCGCCTGAGGAAATTTTTCAGCACCTTCGTACAGCTCGCCGCGCCCCTGAGAAAGAGGGGGCAGTACAATATCTCCACATGGCACGGCACGCCGCTCAAGCGGCTGGGACAGGACAGGTTCGATCTGCCAAAGAGCGATATCGCAAGACGGCGGGGCAGCTGCGACTGCATGCTTGCCGGCTGCACCTTTACGCGCGACGCCCTGAAGAGCGCGCACTTTAAGGAATTCGACGTAAAATTCAAAATGTACGGCTCGCCGAGGAACGACATACTGTTCAAAAACATCGACGGGGCCGCCCTCAAAAAAAAGCTCGGCCTGCCCGACAAAAAGGTAGTTCTCTACGCCCCCACCTTCAGGGACGACAGCGTGGAGAACAGCGGGGCCGCGCAGCTGGAACAGTTTGACTTCACCGCCCTCGAAGGGACGCTGAAAGCAAGGTTCGGCGGAGATTGGTGCTTTGTGTTCAGAGTGCACCACACGGTGGTAGATAAGATAGACGCGGAAAAGATAGCCGAAAATCACCCCGACTGCCACATAATTAACGGCAATCTCGGCGACGACATGGCCGAATACCTCGCCTGCACCGACATACTGATCACCGACTATTCGAGCAGCATGTTCGACTTTGCCCTGACGATGAGGCCCTGTTTTTTGTATGTGCCCGACAGGGAGCACTACGAAAGGGACGTGCGCGGCGTGTACTTCCCCATGGACGAACTGCCCTTTGCCATGGCGGGCGACTTTGAAAAACTTTTAAAGGCCATTGCCGGCCACGACCGGGAGGACTACCGCACGGACGTGCAGGCGTTTTTGGAAAAACTCGGCAACGTCGAGGACGGTAACGCCTCGCGGCGGACGGCGGAGGACATAATAAAATTCCTTAAAACGGGCGTTAAAGACTGAAACAATGAAAAAAGTTATAACCTACGGCACGTTCGATCTGTTGCACTACGGGCACATCAACCTGCTGAGAAGGGCGAAGGCGTTGGGCGACTACCTTATAGTCGCGCTCTCCACCGACCAATTCAACCGCTGCCAGAAAAATAAGACGAGCTACTTCAGCTACGAACAGCGCAAGGAGCTGCTGGAGGCCATACGCTATGTCGACATGGTCATACCCGAAGAGAGCTGGGAACAGAAGCGCGGCGACATCAAAAAATACGGCGTCGACGTGTTCACCATCGGCGACGACTGGAAGGGGAAATTCGACTTTTTAAAGGAGGAAGGCTGCGAGGTGGTCTACCTCCCCCGCACGCCCGACATCTCCACCACCCAGATAAAGACAAATCTGAGCCACGGCAACTGATTTAAATTATGTTGAGTATAGTTGTACCGGTATATAACTCGCAGGACTACCTCGGCGAGTGCATAGACAGCCTGCTCGCGCAGACATATACCGACCTTGAGATAATTCTTGTGGACGACGGCAGCACCGACCGTAGCCCCGCTATATGCGACGGATACGCCGCCATGGACGCCCGCGTGAGGGTATTGCACAAGGCAAACGAGGGCGTGCAGGCCGCCGTTGCGGACGGCGTTGCCATGTCGACGGGCGAATTTTTGGGCTTTGCCGACAGCGACGACATAGTTCTGCCCGAAATGTACGAACGGCTGATGACGCTTGCCGAAAGGTTCGGCGCCGACTGCGCCGTATGCGGCTATAAGCGGTACGACCAGACCAAAGGGGCCTATATATACCCCGGGCACGGCCTTAAGGAGGGCCTTTACGAGGGCGACGGCATAATAAAATTTGCAAAAAACGGCGTACCCAGACTTGAAAAAGACGCGGAATGGCTGTATCTTCTCCGTTGGAACAGGATATTCCGGCGGGAAAAAATTGTACCCGCAACGGAAAACTGCGACAGGAGCATGGTATTCTGGGAGGACGCGGCCGTCGTTCTGCCCGCCACTCTGGCCTGCAGGCGCATATATTTCACCGAAGAACGGCTGTATATATACCGCGTCAACGCCTCTTCGATAACGGGCGGGAAGTTCCGCGAAAAATACCTCGACGCGCCATGGAAACACCTTGCCGCCGTGCTGCCCTATTCGGATATCCTCGGCGAGAAAGAGGTCTACGCGTGGGCGTTCTTCAACTGCCGCACGCTGCTGAGAAAAATTGTAAACACCCGCATGCCCCTGAAGAAAAAGCGTGAATATATTTTACGCATTATGAAAGACGGGCGCATGCGCACGGTTCTTGAAAAAATCAAGGGCGTTCGCATGACAAGGGGCGCCGCGATATGGTATCATATCATACGATGCAGAGCGGCCCTTTTGCTGATAGCGGCAAAGGCCCTCAAGTAATTTTAAATAAGCTGTAATACACCAAATGACTTCGCGCGTACAAAAATCGATGAAGAATACTCTTTTCGGGATGGTCGGGCTGCTGTGCAGCCTGGTCGTCTCTTTTGTTGCGCGCTCGGTGTTCATAGACTGTCTGGGCGACGAGTACAACGGCGTAAACGGTCTGTTCTCCAACATTCTGCAGGTGCTCAGCCTTGCCGAGCTGGGCTTTGCCACCTCCATTGCATACGCGCTGTACAAGCCGCTGCAGGAGGGCGACCAAAGAACGACCGCCATGCTGATGGACTACTTTGCCAAGGTGTACCGCGCCATAGCCATAGTTGTGGCGGCGTTGGGCGCGTGCTGCATACCCGTGCTGCAGCACCTGATATACGAGGACATTTCCACACTCCCCTTCACCTTAAACGAGCTGCGCATATATTTTTGCATGTACCTCGCCAACACGGTGTGCAGCTATCTTCTGGCGTACAAGCGGACGATAATCACCGCCGACCAGAACGCCTATATTGTTTCCACCACCGACAATCTGTGCAACATTGCGCTCAACGCGCTGCAGATTGTACTGCTTATCTGCACCCGCAACTTTTACGCGTTTTTGGGCATAATGATAGCCAAAACGGTGATAAACAACCTTGTAATACACATTATAGCAAGCAGGAGATACCCCTATCTTTCAAAATACAGAGATGAAAAACTGCCCGCCGAGCAGCGCTCGGCGCTGTTCAAAAACGTGCGGGCGCTTTTCATGCACCGCGTGGGGACGGTGGCTATTTTTTCCACCTCGCAGATAATAATTTCCTCATTCGTGTCCATATATGCCTCGGCCAAGTACAGCAACTACATGATGATAGTCACCAACGTCAACGCCTTTATAAACATAGTTTTCAACTCGGCGACGGCGAGCATAGGCAACCTGTGCCTTGGCGATGACAGGCAGCACATATACGACGTTTTTAAGAGGATATCCTACCTTTCCAACTTTTTCGCCGTGTTCACGCTGGTATGCTATGTGTGCCTGTTCAACGACTTTATCACCCTGTGGCTGAGCGAGGAGAGGTGCTTTGAACTGAGCGTGGTCGTTGCCATTTCGGTAAACGCCATGGTGAGCTATATCCGCAAGACGGTAAACGCCTTCAAGGATGCAATGGGGCTGTTCAGACAGGACAGGTTCAAGCCCATAATAGAGGCGGCGGCGGGCATTTCGCTGGCGATAGGCCTGAGCCATGTGTGGGGCGCTTTAGGCGTCGTGGTAGGTTACACCATAGCCACCGTGGCAATTGCCGTGCCCATAGAAAATATTGTGCTGTTCAAATGCGGGCTGAAGTGCCGCCCGTGGGGACACATCCTCCGCCTTGCCGCCACCGTGGCGCTGGCCGCGGGACTGACGGCGCTGACATACTTCATATGCTCGTTCATCCCCGACGGCCCGGGGTGGTTCGTAGTCGAAGCGCTGTTCTGCATGGCCTTCTCCACGGGGATATATGTGCTGCTCACCTGCCGCACGCCCGAGTTTGCCTACTACGTCGGCCTCGCCCGCAACATACTGCGCGGCATATTCAAAAGAAAGAAGGGCTGATCCCCTCCCTCCCCCACATAAATTTTCCGACAATAAACTTTATTTGAATTGAGCGGCGCATGTATTGCATGCGCCGCTCGTCGGTTTACGGCGGCAGCCGACAAAAATTTCACATAAAATTTTCGCCCGACATATTGACAACATGTCAGAATACTGCTATAATGGGTGTACTGACAGAGTGTCAGAATAAGTGCGACCGTGTCGCGGAGGAAATAAAGAACATATGAACGGAAATTTCACCTACTGCAACCCCACCAAACTGTACTTCGGCAGGGGCGCCATAGAAAACCTCAACATCGAACTGCCCAAATACGGCAAGAGCGTGGCGCTGGTGTACGGCGGCGGGTCGATAAAGAAAAACGGCATTTACGACCGCGTTGTGGAGATACTTAAGGCCAACGGCAAGGAGATAGCCGAAATTTCGGGCGTGATGCCCAACCCCACTATTGAAAAGCTGTACGAGGGCATGGAGATAGCCCGCAGGGCCAAGTGCGACCTCATTCTGGCCGTGGGCGGAGGCTCGGTGTGCGACTATTCGAAGGCGCTTTCGGCCTCGGTAAACTGCGAGGGCGACCCCTGGCAGAAGTACTACATAGACTTCGAGGAGCCCTCCTGCCGCACTCTTCCCGTGGGCTGCGTGCTGACCATGGCGGGCACGGGCAGCGAGATGAACGCCGGAGCGGTCATAACCAACCACGCGCAGAAACTTAAGATAGGCCATGTATTCGCCGACGAAAAGATGATGCCGAGGTTTTCGGTGCTCGACCCCGAATACACCCTCACCCTGCCCCGCTATCAGGTCATGGCGGGCATATACGACATATTCAACCACATCTGCGAGCAGTACTTTTCGGGCGAGGACGACAACACGAGCGACTACCTTTCGGAGGGCCTTATGCGCTCGCTGATAATTTCCTCGCGCGCGGCCAACAAAGACCTCAACGACTACGAGGCGCGCTCCAACATAATGTGGACGGCCACATGGGCGCTCAACACCCTGATAGCATGCGGGAAGACCACCGACTGGGAGGTGCACATGCTCGGGCAGGCGGTGGGCGCATACACCGACGCCACGCACGGCATGACGCTTGCGGCCGTTTCGCTGCCCTACTACCGCCACATAATGCCCTACGGGCTCAAAAAGTTTGCGCGCTTCGCCGTCAACGTATGGGGCGTTGACCACGCCGGCAAGAGCGACAGACAGACGGCCGGGGAGGGGCTTTCCCGCCTCGAGGGCTGGATGAGAGAGCTCGGGCTGGTGATGAACATAACCGAACTTGGCGCCACGCCCGACATGGTAGAGGGCATTGCCGACAGCACGCTTATTATGCAGGGCGGCTATAAGGTGCTGACGAGGGCCGAAGTGGTGCAGATACTGAAGGAGAGCTTATAACGTCCCGCACTCGCCCCGCGGGAGCCGTTATAAAGGGTGCGCCGCGGCCGCACGGCCGCGGCGCGCTTAAATAAGGAGATACCGACATGGAAAAGGACATATTAGTGGCATATTTTTCGGCGAGCGGCGTGACAAAGCGCGCGGCCGAGGAGATAGCCGCCGCCGTGGGCGGCGAGCTGTTCGAGATAGCGCCCGAGAGGCCGTACACCCCCGCCGACCTCGACTGGACGAACAAGAGGAGCCGCAGCACGCTGGAGATGAACGACCCCGCCTGCCGCCCCGCGATAGCGGCGCGCGTGGAGGACATGGGCCGCTTTAAAAGAGTGTTTGTGGGCTTCCCCGTGTGGTGGTATGTGGAGCCGAGGATAATAGACAGCTTTTTGGAGAGCTACGATTTTTCGGGCAAGACGATAATACCCTTCGCCACCTCGGGCGGAAGCGGAATTTCGGGAGCAGAAAAGAGCATGAAGGCCGTGTGCCCTGCGGCAAACTGGGTAAAGGGCAAGCTTGTAAACAGCGGCGCGGCCGCGTGGGCGCGCTCGCTGAAGTGAGGGCGCGGCCATGCCTAAAGGTTCAAAGGAGCTGACCGCCGCGCGCAGGGAGGAGATAATAGACGCCTGCGCCGAGCTGTACGAAGATATGCCCTTCAGGGACATAACCATAGGCAGGATAGCCGAGCTGACCTCCTTTTCGCGCACTTCGATATACAACTATTTCGGCACCCGCGAGGAGATATTTTTAGCGCTGTTGGCACGGGAATATGCCGCGTGGACGGCCGATCTGAACGCCCTTGCAGAGGACGGGAGCGACCACCCCTTCCCCCTCGACTTCGCCGCACTTTTGGAAAAGCGCAGGCGCATGCTCAAACTGCTGTCCATGAACATTTACGACATGGAGTCGGGCAGCAGCCTCGAGGCCTTAACGGCCTTCAAGGAGGTGTACAAGGGTTCGCTCGGCGCCGTGGAGAGGTGCCTCAAGGCCCGCTGTCCGAATATCTCCGACGAGGGCGCGCAGCAGTTTATCTACGCCCTGTACCCCTTTTTATTCGGGGTATATCCCTACACCTCGGCCACGCCCAAACAGATAGCCGCCATGGACGCGGCGGGCGTAAATTACAGGATATACACGGTTACCCAAATAGTGGCCTCGCTCACAGAAAAACTTCTGAAGGGGCTTGTTTAAGCGCCCTTTCGGCGCCGTTCACCCCGACATATGACGCAATTAACGGCGGATAGCAGACAAAAACCGACATAAACGGCGACACAGACGGGGCGCCGCGCGGAAATTTTTCCGCGCGGCGCCCTTTAAACATGCATACACTGCCTATACGAGGCGGGATATGTCCTTTTTAAGCTTGCAGATTATCTTTTTTTCGAGGCGGGAGATATAGCTTTGGGATATGCCGAGGCGGTCGGCCACGTCTTTTTGGGTCATCTCCTCACCGCCGTCTAGGCCGAAGCGCATGCGCATTATCTTCTGTTCGCGCGGGCTCAGGCGGGAGAGCGAGGCCTTTAAAAGCTCTCTCTCCACTCCGCCTTCGATGTCGGAATAGACGGCGTCGGCGTCGGTGCCCATCACGTCGGAGAGGAGCAGTTCGTTGCCCTCCCAATCGGTGTTGAGGGGCTCGTCGAAGGACACCTCCTGTCTCAGCCGCGACATGCGCCTCAGATACATTAAAATTTCGTTTTCGATGCAGCGCGAGGCGTAGGTGGCGAGTTTGATGTTCTTGTCCGAGCGGAAGGAATTTATGGCCTTGATTAGGCCTATGGTGCCCACCGACACGAGGTCGTCGCCGTCCGCGCCCGAGCCTTCAAACTTTTTGGCTATGTACACCACCAGCCTTAAATTGTGCTCGACCAGCCTGTTGCGCGCGGCGCCGTCGCCGCCTTCGAGCGAGGCGATAGTCGCCCTCTCCTCCTCGCCCGAAAGGGGCATGGGCAGGGCCTCGGCCCCGCAGATATAGTCGAGAGTGTTTTCGCCGAAGATGCGGCCTATCAGCCGCTTTAAAACGTTTAGCATCAGTTTGCCTCCGCAAGGTCGGGGTGGAGCACGGCGGTGCGGGAGTGCCCGCCCGCGCAGAACAGCACGCCCGAGAGAATGATTTTTTTGCCGTCGCCCGAGATCTCCACCCTGTCGGCCGTGAACAGCGGCAGTCTGCGGCTGCCCGCAACGGTGCCGACGGATATGAAGCGCTCGGCGCGGTCGAGGTCGAAAAGTTTTTGCGCCGCCTCGCGCGGAAGGGCGCACACGGGCGAACCGAAGCGGTAGAGTTTGTTGCCGCTGTCGAAGAACGCGGGCAGGGTTAT
The DNA here is from genome assembly GCA_944358655.1 of uncultured Clostridia bacterium. Lineage (GTDB taxonomy): Bacteria > Bacillota > Clostridia > Christensenellales > Borkfalkiaceae > Coproplasma. Next base: position 19,340 of record CALVRO010000006.1, read on the forward strand.
GTGGCGTTGCCCCGCATATATAGTGCAGCGAAGCCCTCCCGTCATCCTTGCGCGTATGCGCGCGGCCAATTTTTTGCTTGTAACGGCGAGGGCGAGCGCCGCGGCGAGGGGGATACCCACGGGAACGGAGGAGAGCACCACTCCTCCCCCCGTTGCATAGGATATATCCGCCAGCGAAAAAAGGGCTATAAGCCCTCCGCCCAGCGCGAACGTCAGCGCCGAAAATACGAGAGCGAACTTTAAATACCCCGCAAAGCGGGAATATCTGCCCGCCGCAAGGCACATTGCCCCGCCCGCAAGCAACTTTACTGCCACGGCCGCGGGGCCCGAAAGCCCCGTCAGCGGAAAGAGCACGGCGAACGCCGCGCCCGCCGCCGAGGCGACGGCCAGCCTGCCCGCCCCCGCGCGGTTTTTGCTGAGTGCCTTGGCCGACCAAAGCAGAAAAAAGTCCATGCAGAAATTTTCGGCCAAAGCATACTCTATGTAGACCTCCATTGCGAGAGCTATTATATAACTTAATGTATGTTCCAAAAGCAAAAAATACGACGCTTTTTGAATAAAAGCGTCGTATTTTTTATGTCCGCCCGCGGGCGGAACTCATCTTTTGCGTACGGAAAGAAACGGCCGCCTTTCAGAATTCTATACCCGCGAAGATGTCCTCGAGCTCGGCGCGCGAGGGACAGGAGAGCAGCCTTGCGCGCAGGGCGGCGCTGTCGGGCATGCCCTTTGTGTAGAAGGCGAGCATCTTGCGCATGAACACGAGCGCGAAGCGGCTGTCGAAGAGTTCGAACGTCCGCTTTAGCTGCCACGCTATGAGCGCCTTTTTGTCGGGGACGGGGGTGCCCGTCAGCTCGCAGAATATAAAGGGATCGTGCAGGGCGGCGCGGGCGACGGCCACGCCGTCGGCGCCCGTTTTGTCCATCAGCTCGTCGGCGTCGGCCGCACAGAACACTCCGCCGTTGGCTATGACGGGTATGCCTACTGCCGCCTTGGCGCGGGCTATCTCGTCGAAGGCGACGGGGCCGGAATATATCCTCTCGCGCGAGCGGCCGTGAATGGTGAGAAGGCTTGCGCCCGCATCCTCCATTGCCCGCGCGAAGTCGCGCGTGACGGGCTTTAAGTCTGTAAGACCCGTGCGGAATTTTACGGTGACGGGCTTGCCCGAGCGCACCGCCGCCCTCACTATGCGGGCGGCGCGGGGTATGTCGGCCATAAGCGCGCTGCCCTCGCCGTTTTTGAATATTTTGGGCACGGGACAGCCCATGTTAATGTCTATTATATCGTAGGGCTCGAGCTCGCCGCACGCGGCCACCCTCTCGACGAACTCCTCCTCGCCGCCGAAGATCTGTACGGCCTTTATCGCGCCATAGTCGGGGGGCAACAGCAGCAGTTCGCGGGTGTTTTTACTGTCGTAGCACAGCCCCTTGGCGCTGACCATTTCGGTGAAGGTCAGCCCCGCCCCCAACTTTATGCACACCTGCCTGAACACGCAGTTGGTGTAGCCCGCAAGGGGGGCCAAAAAGACGTTGTTGGGCGTTGAAAGGGGCCCTATCTCAATGCTCTTTAGTTGCATTTTTCGCCTGAAGCCAATACCAGTCGTACTCCTCGTCGCACATGTCGGCAAGTTTTTTGCCGTCGGCGAGGGCCAGCCTTTCAAACTCGGCAAAGCGCTTTACAAACTTTTCGGTGGCGGCGGAGAGGGCCTCCTCGCAGTCCACACCCGCAAGGCGGCAGGTGTTGACGGCCGAGAAGAGCACGTCGCCCGCCTCCTCAAACACGGCCGCGCTATCCCCCTCCTGCAGCGCCTTTAAGAGCTCCACCACCTCTTCTCCCATCTTTTCGGAAGCCGACAGGGGGGAGAGAAAGTCCATTCCGCACTTGGCGGCGCGCTTGCCCACCTTCTGCGCGCGCATGCACGCGGGGAAGTTTTTGGGCACGGCCTCGAGGCTCTGGGTGTATGTATCCTGATGCTTTTCGGCCATCTTGTTCTTTTCCCACACCGATAGCGCCGCGCCCTCGTCGGCGGCCTTGTCGCCGCCGAAGATGTGCGAGTGCCTGAATATGAGCTTTTTGACCACCCTCGTCAGCGCGTCGGCGCTCGTGAAGGCGCCCTGCTCCTCCTTCATCACGGCGTGGAAGGCGGCCTGAAGAAGGACGTCGCCGCACTCCTCCTCAATGCCGTCGTCGTCGCCGCGGTTGACGGCGTCGACGAGCTCGTAGGCCTCCTCTATCATGTTCTGACGGATGCTCTCGTTGGTCTGCGCCCTGTCCCACGGACAGCCGCCGGGGGCGCGGAGCAGCCTTATCATGTGCTCGAGGTCGGCGTAGTCGTACCTGTCCTTTTTGAGGAAGGGGCACTCCTCTATGGCCACGGCGCAGTCGGCGTCGTAATTTTTCTGACGGTCTATCTCGTAAACCTTTATGCTGCGCGCGCCCCTTCCGTCGACAAAGGTGCAGCAGGTCTCCTCGCCGAAGAGGGCGGTGAGCCTGCGCTTGACCCTGTCGGCCAGACCGAAGTCGTCGAGGTCGTATATGACGGCGGCGGAACAGCTCTTCAGCTCGTCTATCGAATAGGCCGAAAGGCAGCTGACGCAGTCGCTCCCCATGCGGGCGGCCGACTTTATGCGCGAGATCTTGGAAACGCCCTCGTACACCTCGCAGTCCTTAGCTTTGGAGAGCACTATCTTGCACCCCTCGTCCTCGCTGACGGCGCCGTCGACGCAATATACTACGGGGCCTTTCTTGGCTGCGGCCAGCACTTCGGCCGCAAGTTTTTTGTTTAACGTGTCAAAGTTGCGCGAGCGGGCGTACAGCTCGTCGAGATAGCGCACGTCGTACGCGTTGAGCGTGGCATATGCCGCACCCTTTGAGGTGCGGGCCATGATCAGAGAGGCGCCGTCGAGCGCGCTCTTGGCCGCGAGGGATATGTCGCCCTCCCTCGTTCCCAGACCTATAAGCGTAATTTTCATATCTTTACCGCCATAAAATGAGATTGCCCGCCATATATGCCCCGAACAACGCGTTTTCACGCCCCGGTGCGGGCCCTTTTGGCGAGCATGCGGACGGGGCCGTGCTCGCTCCTTCGCCTAATAATATACCAAAAATCGAGCAAAACCGCAACCAAATAACACACATTTGCCGACAATGCCGCGCCGATAATGCCGAGGCGGGTGAACGCGACGAGGCAGACGGACAGCGCCACCCTTGCAAGCGACGTGCCCCACTGCACGGCCGTGGCGCGGAGGGGCAGGCCGAGGGCCGTGAGGCAGGCCGACGAAGTCTGCACGAGCGACAGCGTGACGGCGTTGACCGACATGACGCGGACGAGCGTGACGAGCAACCCCCTCTCTCCCGCGCCGAGGGAGGGAAAGAGTATATCTGCGGCCGCGGGGCAGAGCGCGAACAGCGCGGCCGCGCAGGGCAGCGACAGGGCGAGCGTTGCGCCTACGGCGCGCACGGCGGCGCGGCGGGCGCCGCCGTGCGCGCCCCCTTCGGCCAGAGGGGCTATCGAGGGTATTCCCGCGGCGGCAAAGCCGTAGCAGAGCGACACGGGCAGGTTGACGAGCGTCAGCGCGCAGCCCGAAAAAATGCCCCACAGCGAGGCGGCCGAACCCTCCGCGGCCCTCAGAAGGGCGGGCAGGGCCACGCTTTCGGCAAACTGCGAAAGGGGCACGGCAGCCGCCGTGAGGGTGAGCGGCAGGGTGTACTTCAATATGTCGCCGTACCCTCCGCCCACGTCATACAGCGGCAGGCGGGGCTTGGGAGCGCCCGCGTACAGCGCCCATGCATATACGGCCGCGACTGCTTCCGAAAGTGTGACCGCCCCGACGGCCGCGGCGACGCCGCGCGCGGCGTCGCCGCGGAAGATCGAGCACATTAGTATGCCCGCCCCCACCTTCACGGCCTGTTCGCACACCTCGGTGAAGAAGGTGGGCGCCATGTCCCCCCGTCCCTGAAACCAGCCCCTCACGGCCGAAATGAGCGCCACGGGCACGAGCGAGGGCGCGAGCAGACGGCAGCACGCCTCAACCTCGGGCCTGCCCTGCGCGGCGGCAAGGAGAGGGGCGAGGGCGGACATGATAAGCCAGCCCGCGACGGATAAGGGCACATACAGCCTCAACGCCGCAACGTGCGCGCGGGGATGCCTGCCCGAGGATATCAGCCGCGAAAGCGCCGAGGGCAGCGCCGACGAGGTGAGCGTGAGCATTATTGCGTACAGCGGATATACCATCTGATAGACGCCCAGCCCAATGCTCCCTATCAGCGCCGTTAAGGGGATGCGGTAGGCCGCTCCCATTGCCTTTGCCACAAACCCGCCCGCCGAGATGACGGCGGCGTCCTTTAAAAAGGCCCCTTTGTTCATTCGAACTGATTTGCAAGTATGGTAGCCGAGAGCTGCGCGAGCTGCATGGCGGAGGCGTCTATCCTCGCCCCCTCCTCGAACGAGAGAATGGCCACGCCGCCCAGACAGTCGCCGCCGCTGACTATGGGCACTATGAACTGGGCCGTGGGCGCGCCCGCCTGCCCCTCGGTGACGGGCACAACGTCGCCGCCGTCGGCGAGGCTGGCCGTGTAGCTCTTTCTGCCGCGCAGAATGTCGTCGAGCTTTTTGGAGATGGTGCGCCCCGCCACCTCCCTCCGCCCCGCGCCCGAGGCGCAGATGACCTCGTCGGTGTCGCATATGAACGCGGGATAGCCCGAAATATCGCTCAGGCTCTTGGCCGTCCCGCTTGAAAACTGGCCCAAGGACGCTATGGGCGAATATTTTTTGAGCATGAGCTCGTCGCGCTCCGTATATATCTCGAGCGGATCGCCCGATTTCAGGCGAAGAGTAGACCTTATTTCCTTGGGTATGACCACGCGGCCGAGCTCGTCTATCCTTCTGACAATTCCTGTCGCCTTCACAATAACTTACCTCCTGCGTTTTACTTGGCGGACGTCATTAAAACGCCCCGCCGCTTAAAATCGCAATTTTAGTATGTACTTTACCCCGTCCGTTATGCAAAGCCGCCCTGTTTTGCCGCAAATTGGCTTGTATTATTTGTATTATCTGAACTATTTGTATTATATATTTTGAATTAACTGTATTATCCAAAGCCCCTTCTCGTCCGTGTATCGGCAGGGAAAGACAGGGCGCGGCGGGGCTGCCGCCCCGCCGCGCCTCAATTAAGTTTGATAATAACTTTGTCGTGCAAGCGCCCTTGCCTACCCGTTGAAGGTATTGTGCAGGCGCGCATTTTGCCGCGCCCTACAGCTCCTCTATCTCACCTATCTCTGTCACCCGATTGATTACCTTAACGAGTAATGAGTAAGCTCCGCCCTCTTTCAGGATGACATCGGCCGAGGAATAACTTACCGACTTTAAGCCAGCTTTTATTGCAATATTCCAACGTGCGCCGGGGGAGAGATAGTAAACGGCGGTCAGAGTCTGCTGTTGGGACGTAGTCAAGGAATATTCGTTGCCGTCCGCCCCGAGCGTAAAACTTATGTCGTAAACAGCAAAACTTTGGTCATCAAGCTCCACATTGAGCGCGGTCTTTGTACCCCAGCGGGCGTACAGCACCGAAGGCGGGTCGCCGAGTGAAAAGAGATCGCCGTATGTAGTCACCCTCTCCCCTCCCTCGGGCTCGGTGTACCAGCCGGCAAAGAAGTATGACATGTCCGCGTCGTCGTCAAAGGCGGTCATCCTGTCGCACGGAACGGGAGAGTCGGCGTCCTCCTCCGAATAGGCGACGGAGGGCTGAGCGAGACCGGCATAGCCGGCCATGTCGGTGTTGGCCGAAAAGGACAGCTCCTTTGCCGCGCCGCCGTCTGCCTTCCACTCCCCTGCCGTTACGCCCGCAGAAAATATCGTGTGGGCCACGGGTATCCACGCGGCAGCCGCCGCGCAGGCGCAAAGAACTGCGCATATGCTCAGACACGCGGCCATGATCTTTGCGGCTTTCATGCTCCTCTCCCTTAATCTAATATAGTTAAGAAATTATAGCATGTATTATAAGCCGACACAATTATTTTTGCCCCTCAAACAAAAATATTTTGGTGTAATTCAATGGGTTGACATTTTTGCCCGCGTTTGCTAAAATATTTTAGCGAAAGGTTGAGAGGATGGCGACAGTCCGCTCAAACATAATAATTTGCAGAGATGGCGGAGCGGTCGAACGCGGCGGTCTTGAAAACCGTTGATGGGCAACTATCCGGGGGTTCGAATCCCTCTCTCTGCGCCACGGCAAAGGGCACCCTTGGGGTGCCCTTTGCCGTGGCGCAGAGAAGAAGTATAAAGCACGCCCGCGGTTCGTACAGGCGCCATGCGCCGACCCGCCGAGGGGCCCCTTCAGGGGTTTCGGCGGCATATCGCTCTGCGCCGTGGCGCAGAGAAGAAGTATAAAACACGCCCGCGGTTCGTACAGGCGCCGCGCGCCGACCCGCCGAAGAGGCCCATTGAGGGATTTTCTCAGCAGTTTGACTATTTTAATACTTTATATTATAATGGCGATATGATAAACAAAAATAATAAGCCAACAAAATCAAAATTCGATATCGGATGCAGAATTTTCTATATCATAGGCATTTCTATCGTTTGCTGTATAGGGCTTTTCGGCTCCTCATTCTTTGCCTATGATTTTTTTGATTCGTTATTTTTTGATATATTAGGCATTGTTTTAATCTCTTTAATGCTATGTGTAAGGTCAATTCAAACCTTTCTGAGACAGACTACGCCTTACGGAAAAATATTCACACTTGTTTATTTTAATTTGTTTACGTTATCGTTTGCCGTCCGACTTTTAATACCCTCCAGACTATGGATTATTTCTTTATTTTTCAGTCTCGTTATTGCGACAATTTTATTGATTATTTTAGCTTTTAAGTATGTTAAAGCCCCAAAAAATTATTTTATTACAATATACGAACCCGCTATCGCCTTATTGATGCTTTTAGCTCTTATGTTGAATGCTTCGATGCAGAGCTATACGGGAGCACATGGAATGTGGATACCCGTTGTGATCTGCGGAATAATATTATCGATATCCTCCCTGATCGTTTTTATTAAATATTTTAAGAACATTGAATATTTTAAGAAAAGAAAGGGTGAGACAATATCATCCTATATAATGCTGATCATAGCGTGTTTTATTTTTTCCTTTACAACTATCGCCACGGTAAATTATGCTTTCGACGATTATTCAACGGTATTGAGCGTAGAAGTACTGGATAAAGACGTTCTATCAAGTACAAGGGGAAGAACATCTTTTTATTTTGAAATCGCGATAGGTGAGACAAAAACAAAAATCGATATTCCCGCAGACGTTTACCATTCTACGGAAGTCGGCGAATATATAGAGATCAAACTATACAACGGAGCTTTGGGTTACAGTTATTATATTTACGAACATTAAGTTATCAGCTAAAAGCATTGCCGTTTATAAGGAAATATTTAAGCATAAGTTGATTGAACACACAATATTATTTCCGATACATGAAAGCCAAACACCTCCGGCTTATGCAAACGAAAGCAAAAAAGTTAATAACGTGTCTTAAACCACATGCGCCGGTTGCTTTAAATGAAAAAGTATTATATAATGATAGTGGATAAATTTGCTTTCCTTTAAAACATGGCAGGGCAAAAACAAACATACAATAGAAAAGCCGCGGCGAACGCAAAATGCGCCGCAGGAGGGCGCCCCAAAGGGGCGCCCTCCTGCGGCGTTAAACTTAAAAAATACCTTAGCCGTGTTTGCGCTCGTAGCGCACAAAGAAGTAGGCGGCGGCAACTCCGCCGATAAAGAGGACTATGCCGAGGACGAGCTCCCACCACGCGAAGATAGAGCCCCACGAGGAATAGTAGGCCATTATTTCTGTATTGTAGAACATGGTGACTATGGAGCCGAGCGACATGCCCGCCACGGTGAAGAAGGTGGGCGCGCGATGCCTGCCGAGCAGCACGGACATGCCCTTTGAAACGGTTAAAAGCCCGACAATAAAGCCGACGGCCAGACAGGCGTAGATTATGAATACCGAGGGATTGGCCCCCCAATATGTGGCGCTTATCGAGTTGACGAGGGGCGTGAAGTAGCCGAACATCATTAGTATGGCCGTGGCCGACAGGCCGGGCACGAGCTGGGTTATGGCCACGGCGTACCCCAGCACAAGGAAGAGGATATAGTGATACCACTGCGCGTTTTCGAGCACGGCGTCGCCCGTGGCAATGTTGCACGATATGGCCGAAAAGGCTATGGGCAGGGCCAGCCCCAGCGCGAACAGCAGCGCGCGGGGAGCGGTTATTTTTTCGTCCTTTATCTGATCGGTGACGGCGGGGTACGAGCCGAGCATCAACCCCGCAAAGAGCGCGACTATGGCGAACTGAACGAGGTTTATGAGCTGCTGAACGCCGATGAAGCCGACTACCAGCCCCACCACTGCGCCAATTAAAATGGGCACGAGGAAGAGGGCGCACTTTTTGAACTGCTTTAAGATATTGCCGAATGCGTAGAGAAGTTTTTCGTACAGCTTGAAGATTATCGCCACGGCCGAGCCGCTGACGCCCGGCACTATTATGGCCAGACCTATGAAAAAGCCCAGAACTCCGCCCTTGGCCACTTCCTTTTTATCGGCATAGCCGAGCGAAAATTGCTCTTCGGCCCCCTCGGGGCATTGGGCGGCGTCCTTTTGGGGAATGTTTTCGTCCATTCGTCACCTCGCGCGTTTTTAAACATTATAACCTGTTTGCGCCCAAAAATCAAGCGTTTGAGGGAGATGAAGCGCCCTCCTCCCCCTCCTGCACGCACCCGCATGCGGGCGACCCGCCCGCAAGGCGGGCGTTTGGCTCGGGCGTGAGCGTTCCGCGGTAGAGCTTTCCCTGTAATTTTTTATCGATATACAGCGTGACGTAGAACAAAAGCACGCCGAATATGGCGACGATAATGTCCCACATGGTGTCCGTCATGGGATTTTCCCCGCGCGACACGGGGCCCTTCCACGCCTGCGGATCGGTGCCGAAAACTATGGAGGCGAAGTACTCGAATATCTCCCAGCAGGCCGCCACGCCGAGGACGGACAGCATTATGATGACGAACTTTACTCCGCCGCGCAGCCGTCCCGCCCCCGAGAGGTATAAAAAGTAGTAGACGAGCGCCGCGCACCACAGCCCGAAATAGGTGTGGAGGATCTTGTCGTAGTGGGGGATCATGAAGTACACGCCGAGGGCGGTGCCGAGGTCGACGGCGACTATTATCTGCACGGCGACTATCACCTCGAAGAAGTAGGGCACGGAGATGCGGGCCCACCTTCTGAGCACGGGGAATAACAGGGGTATGAGCGTGCAGGCGGGCACCTGAAGGTAGACCACCCAGCTTTCGCCGGGCGTGACTATGTGGTGCAGACTGACGGCAAGTATGCCGAAAACAACGCAGGCGGCAAAGGGCGCCCATGCCAGAATATTTTTCTTCATCACTTAACTTTTTCCTTTATGTTTGAAATCGGCCCGCATATATGCCTACATCAACGGCGAAACAAAGCGCAGAAGGGCTATTGCCACGGTGCGGAAAAATCCGTTTTTCTGCGGCTTTTCGGGGCAGTCGCAGTCGGGGAAGGTGTTATAAAAATCGGCGGCGACCGAGGCTATAACGCCCTGATCGTCGGTTATGACAGAATTTTCGAACTGCTGATAAAAGGAGCGCATATCGAAATTTACCGTGCCCACAACGGCGCAGCTTTCGGTCATTACCAGCTTACTATGCACGAACGAATCGCGGTAGTAATAGATTTTTACGCCGTATTTTAAAAGCTTTTCGGCGTTGTCGCGCGTGACGAGATAGACGTAGTACTTGTCGGGCACGGAGGGCAGTATTATGCGCACGTCGACGCCCGAGAGCGCCTTGTTGACGAGCGCCTGCACTATGCTGTCGTCGGGAATGAAGTAGGGCGTCATTATATACAGTTTGTCGCGCGCGGAGGAGATGACGCTTTCGAACACGCTCTTGCAGACGGTAAGCTCGTACTCGGGCCCGCCGACGTAGGGCACGGCCGTGTAGGGGCTGAATATCCTTTCGTACCTGTTGAGATAGGGCGAGTAGTCACACTCCGTTTTGGTGACGAACTGCCATTGACGGAGGAAGAAAACGGTCATGGGGTCGACGGCCTCGCCCTCGAGCCTGAGGCCCGTATCCTTCCAGTAGCCGTGCATGTGCTTTTCGTTAATATACTCGTCGGCAACGTTGCTGCCGCCCGTGTAGGCGACTTTGCCGTCGACTATTACCATCTTGCGGTGGTCGCGGTAGTTCATGGCGAAGGTAAAGCGGGAGAGCAGCCTGCTGTACACCTTCACCTTTATGCCCGCGGCGCGCAGTTTTTTGCGCATGCCGTGCGAGAAGGCGCGGCTGCCGACGTCGTCGTAGATGATGCGCACGTCCACGCCGCGGGCGGCCTTGTCCCTCAACACGTCGAAAATGCGGCTGAGCAGCACGCCGTCGGCTATGGCGTAGTACTCGATGAACACAAAATCTTCGGCCTCCTTAAGCGAGGCCAGAACGGCGTCGAAGAGGCGCGCGCCCGAGGGGTAGTACTCCATGCGCGTGTTGACGCAGGCGGGAAAGCCGCCCGCGCGGCGAAGGTAGGAACACACCTGCGCCATCTCGGCCGAGGCGTTCTGCGGCGCCCTTTCGGGCAGGTACTTGGCCGAACTTTGGTATATCTTGCGATAGCGGCGGCGGGAGCGGGCGTACATGTACTTGTCGTTGGACATGAAGTAGATGAGGAACCCGCAGAAGAAGAATATTAGTATGAACAGCACCCACACGGCCTTGGCCTGATTGTTGCGGTGGGAGGACAGCACGGACAGCGCCGTCACCACGCTTATGGCCATAAGGAAGAGCAGGTACCACCTGAGCGCCAGCGCGGGCAGCGTGCCGAGGCCTATTATTATGCCCAGCTGGGCGAGAATGACAAAGGCGGCGAAGCACGTTTTGAACAGCCCGATATTGTTGTGCTCGGTGCGGATCTTGACTATTTTATCCTCGGTGAAGCGCTTGCGGAAGGGCGACCTGTCCTCGAGCGAGCGCAGAGGGCGCATATACTTATCCATTGTCCCCCTCCTCCCCGGACGGCGCCGGATAGTCGCCGTCGGCGGCGGGCCCATCTTCCTCCGAGGGAACATAATCTTCCGCCCCGTCGTCAAAGCCCTCGGCGGAGGCGTTCAGGCCATCGTCGGCCTCGTCGTCAAAGCCCTCGGCGGCGTCCGCGGCGACGGGCGCGAGCGCCACGGCCTCGGTTATCAGCGATTGAGTAAGGCGGAGCTTGTCCATGACGCGGGCGGCGGCCGCCTTCTTTTCGCGCCTGCGCAGCACGCCGTAGGCGATCAGCCCGGCTATCATCACTAACACGCCGCAGCCGGCGATTATGACCCCCGCAACGGCGAGCGGGCCCTCGAAGGCCAGCGCCAGCCATATCCCCGCAGCCGCCATGCACACGAGCGCCACGGCCGCAAGGGCGAGAACTAAGTTGCTTTTGACGTGCGCCCGTCTGGTTATGGTGACGAGCGAATTTATGGCCGTCTCCATGCGCACCTGCAGGTACTGCAGCCTGTCCTTGTTTTCGATGAAGTGGGGACGGCGCAGGCGGACGTACTTCATGTCGTAGTACTGCCTGTCGTCGACGGTGGTGACCTCCGTCCAGCCGAGGGCGCGATAGCATTGGAGTATGCGCTCGAGCTGGTCGCTCTTGACCGAAACGGCCAGATAATCGTAGTTGTTGTAGTCCCTTGCCATAGCCCTCCTTCGGCTTGAGAGGCGGCGGCCCCCGAAGCCATATTTTATATTGCCAACATATCTATTATACGCCGCAATTATTAAAATAATGTAAAATACATGTTAAAAATATGAAAATTTTCCTGCCTCTTCCATTGCCTCTTCCATTATATCACCCCGCGCGGAAAAAAGCAACGGAAAAATAAAAAGGCTCAGCCTGTTGACATACACCCCGATATATATTATAATTATCGCATGAAAAACAAGGCTGCGGATACATGGCTGAAGGTTTTGGCGGCGATTGCGCTTGCAATGGCGCTCGCGCTGACGCTGACCGTGTCCGACTACTACATATTCAACAGAATAACTCCTTCGAACGCCGTATTTGCTATAAGCCAATGGGTGAAGAAGGCGGCGCTGCTGCTCATCCCCATGGCAATATTCTACAACAGGAGGAGCTGCGCCGACATTTTAAAGTACGCCGCGCCCCCCTTCGTTTTGCTGAGCTGCATACTCTTCGGCGGCTTTTTCGACGTCGTTCCCCCCGCCGACACGCCCGCGCAGGAGATCTACAACGCCGTGAACATGTTCATGCCCAGGTGGCTGAACATGGCGATGTTCTTCGGGCAGAACGCCGTTGTTTTGGCCATATGCGCCCTGCTGTTCGTGCGCGACGGCTTTAAGGTGAGGGCAAAGAGCTTTATTTTCGCCCCCCTCGCCCTCGTTGCCTGCATGCCGCTCAATATATTTGAAAACTTTTTCGATATATCGCTCATACCGCAGGACAGCTTTCTGCGCTTTAAAAACTTTACCGTATGGCACGCGCTGGCAATAATCATACTTGCGGGGTACACCATAGGCGCCTATTATTTTTTAAAGAACAAGCCCGAGCGCGACAAAAACGCATGGCTGGGCGCCGCGGCCGTGGTGCTGCTCATACAGTACCACTCCAAGGACAGCATGGTGCTGGGCGACGGCTACAACGTCTATCACACCATTCTCGCCTGCATACCGCTGTTCATATGCAACATAGGCGTGTATATCTCCTCGCTGTCCGTCATCATGCGCAGGAAATTTCTGTACGAAACCTCCTTCTTCGTGCATGCGGCGGGGGCGGTGAGCGTGTTCGTCTACTTCGGCCGCGACGACATGAGCAACTACGGCATATTCTGCAGCTACTCCATACTCTATTTCACTCTCACCCACGCCATACTCTTTTCGCTGTGCGTGCTGCCGACGGCGCTGGGGCAGTATAAATTTGCGTGGAGGGACTGCGTCGCCCCCCTCATTTACTACTTTGCGGTCATCATCCTCGCCTCGGTTTGCAGCGCCTTGGTGACTTCGGCCTCCATGACGTGGCACACCGACGACGGGTATTACCTCACCAAAGACGAGCTGATATACCCCAACTACGCCTTTACGCAGATAAATCCCCTGCCCATAGAGGTGCCGCCCGTATGGACGCTTAAAATATGGAACTACGAGCTCAACATGCTGTACATACTCGGCCTCTACGCCGTATATGTGGCGCTGTTCTTTGCCTTTACGGGGGCATATTTCCTCTTTGCGCGCATACGCAAAAAGTGGCTTGAAGGGCGCATATATGTGGGTCAAAGCGCAGTTGAGGTTGCAGCGGCGGACTCCGCCGCAGACAATGCGCAGGGGCAGGACGGCGATAATGCCCCCTCCTCCTCTCACGACGACGGCGACGGCTGACAAGAGCGCACGAAAGGGCAATAGCAAAGGCATATTGCCCCACCTTTTGTAAATTCAAATAAAATTATAGCGCGCCGCGCGGCCCCTTAGGCCGCGCGGCGCGCATTAACGCCGTGTATCCGTTTATATGTATCGGTTGTCGCCCTCTCCCTCCGCCGCAAGGCAGTCGGGGCACAGCCCGCTGAACTCTATCTCGGAGGAAAACACCTTATAGCCCGCGATATGGCTGACGGCGAGCGCCTCCTCGAAGCCGCCGCCGAACACGTCGGTGACCCTCCCGCACCTTATGCAATGGCAGTGCGCGTGGGGCGCCGTGCGCGCGTCGAAGCGGGTGTCGCTGCCCAGAAGGTTGAGCCGCCTTACAACTCCGTCGTCGGCAAACTGCCCGAGCACGCGGAATACGGTGGCGCGCGAAATGCGGGGATTTTTTAAGCGTACGCTCTCGTACAGCTCGGAGGCCGTGGGGTGATCGGCCGCCGCCAGCGCGCCCAAAATTATGCGCTTTTGTTCGGTGTTGCGTTTGTTCTCCATATTGATATTATATCTTAATTGAGAACAGATGTCAATAACTTTGCGCCCCTCCTCTGCATGCGCCTGCAAACGGGGTAAATCATCGGGGGGAATGGGGCGACCCGCCCTCGGGCGCGACCTCCCTTGCGGCAGACTGAACTTTGAGTATTTTGCGCCACGAGATGAAGGTATAGCAGTCGTTGACGAGGAAGGCGGCAAAGCAGACGACGACCGAGATGCACGACGGGTCGGCGGCCGAGGCGAGCGACCAGAGCACGACGAGCACAATGTCGTTGGCGGCGTAGCCGAGGGCAAAATAGGGCGAGCGGCGGAAGGTGAGGTAGACGGCGATAAAGCTTGTCGCCACCGAAATGGTGCTCGGCACTATGTTGGCCGTGTTGAAGGCCTCCAGAATAAAGTAAAAGGCGGCCGTGACGGCGGCGGTGAGAAGGGTGGCGAAGCCCCACTCCTTCGCGCCTATCGTGTTTATCTCCACCTGCGCGCGGTTGCCCTTGTAGGGATTTTTCAGCCAGCTGACGAGGGCGAAGAGCGACATGGGCGCCGTCATGCCGAGGTAGGTTATCATCTCGCCGTAGTAGCGCTGGCCGTAGGAGATGACGGCATAGACTATTGAAAAGACTATCATCAGCGCCTGACCGACGGGGTTGCCCTTGGCGTTGAAGATGAGCGAAGTGACGCCCAGAAGGGAGGCCGCGAGGGTGAGATACCCCCGCCCGTCGAACACGGCGAACGAAATAATTATCGCCGCAACGGATATGATCCACAGCAGCCATTCGCCCAAAGAAAAGTATGCCGCCATCTTTTTTAATTTTATTAGCATAACTACACCCTTTATTTTCGCCCCTAAAACAAAAAAAGTACCCGTTTCCGCTCGTCTTCTAAGACCTAACGACAAGCGAACGAATACTTTGCTGTCTACCCGGTGGCAGAAAATATTTATTTTTATTTATCTTAGCACATTTCCCTCCCCTTTGCAAGCGTTTTTGACCGCAAAAGCGCACTTTCGCCCGCGGGCCCTGCTTCATATATACTTTTGCAGAGTCGAAAGGCTCGGGGCGGGAGGATTGCTGCGCGTCCCCTATCCTGTCATTTCGTGCAGGCGAAGCGCCCCCGCCTTCTTTTCCTGTCATTTCGGGCAAGCGTAAGCGCCGCTTTCGCTTTGAACGGGAGCAATTTTGTTGAACGCGTACAAGATGCGAAACTGAAGCCCGCCGCGCGAAGCGCGGCGGGCGCAACGGAGAAATCTCCCCGGCTCCGCTTCAGATACTCTTACTACCTTGTTCTCGCGCAAAACCGTGGCTTTTGCGCGAAAAAGGAACGGGGGCAATTTTCTTAAAGCTTATCTATATCATCAACTATCCCCGAGAACAATATCGCGCCGCGCGGGGAGGTTACCACATACCCGAACGCCCTGTCGACCACGAAGTCGGCTTTGACCTCCTCGTACATGGGCCCCGCCGAACCGGCCATGGCCACATAGGTGAACGCCGCGCCCTCGAGGCCCTTTCTGTCCACCTTGAGTTTTACCGCATGTCTCACCGCCCCACACCAGGCCTCTCCTCCCGGCAGCATGGCCGTAAGGTCGCACAGCTCCGCCGAAAACAGCGACTTCAGGCCCATTTCGCCGAGCAAGCCCCTCATATCGCCGTCGTAAGAGGCGGTGAACGCGGGGAAGAGAGCGCGCGTCATATACTGTATCATGTTGACGTCGTCCACGGCGAAGTACTCCTCCTCCGCCGCCTGCAGAATTGCTTGAGAAGTCAACGCCTCGGACAGCGACGTTCCCTCGTCGGGGAGTATGAAATGCAAATCGTATCCGTCGTGCGTGCGCGTGTAGAAGGCCGTGTAATTTTCGCCCTCGCGCGCACGACCGGGGTTATAGTCGCCGCGCATCAGTTTTGTGGCCACACTCTCGCCGTTTGCTCTTTCAAAGTCATACATGCCGTCGGCGAGAGGCAGCGGGTCGCCGCCGTGGTTCCAGTTGTCGGCGAGATAGACCGTGTTTATGAGCGTAAAGACGACATCCTCCGACAGCTCTAAAGGAATGTCGAGAAGGCCCTCGGTCATGCGCCTGATATAGTCGCGCACGGCGAGATTGGCGTTGCGGTTGTCGTCCGCAAAGTCGGCCGCATAGCTGCTGCAGAAATACTCGCTAGCCAGCCTGTCGACGCAGTCGGGGTCGAACTCGTATCCCTTCCCCAGCCACACCGAGTTGGCAGTAGTTATTTTGCCGTTTTCATAGGTGGCGTTTAGGTGCGAATACAGCCTGCCGAGCCCTGCCTCGAGCTCGTCTTGGGTCAGTCCGAGAAGGGCGAGGAGCTCCTCCTTTGTCTCCCCCTCGGCGCAGGGCACTACGGTGGCGAGCGCGAAGAATACGGAGACGGGCGATATGGCAAAATTCTTATTAGACTCCCCGTCGGAGACCACCGCCTCGGTCAGCCGCGCCGAAAAGGCGTTTGCGGCCGAAATTACTTTGTCGAGTGCGGCCTCCCCCTCCGAGGAAACTTCGTACTGCCTCGGCGCGTCGGCGGCGGCGAGCAGGGTGCTCTTACCCGCACAGCCCGAAAGCGAGGCGGCAAGCAGCGTTCCCGCCGCAGCCACGCATGCGAAAAGTTTAGCGTATCTCATCGATTTGTCCACCCTTAAAATTTTCTATTATTTTTGCCGCCCGTTTTCGGCCCTTCAATTATATAACAGCTCCTACCCCTCACTTTGTTGGTAAATTTTGAAAATTTTTATGCCTGAGCCGAATATTATCATACGCGATACAAAGCGGGCAATTATGCTGAAAATCAGGCGCGTTCATCACGACTAAGCCCGCGCTACTTCGGGGAGCGTGAACGCCGCAAAACTCCTCCTCATTTGTAGTTATTTTAGCATATATATAAAAAATTTGCAATGAGGCAAGCAAAATTTTCATCTTTCGGCGCAAAAATGCTTGATTTAGGGCAAGCAAATAGTGTATAATCATTGAGCAACAGCAAGTTGACCGCAAATAATTTGGGGTTATAGCGCAGTTGGTAGCGCGTTTGAATGGCATTCAAAAGGTCAGGGGTTCGACTCCCCTTAGCTCCACCAGCAAAAGGATAGGCATTTTTGCCTATCCTTTTGCTGTGTGAACAAGGGTATGAAGAAAGCCTGCGGGGCGGGCAAGGCACGAAGTGCCGCCGCTTAGCCGAGGGGGCCCCTTCAGGGGTTTCGGCTAACTCCCCTTAGCTCCACCAGCAAAAGGATAGGCATTATTGCCTATCCTTTTTGCTGTGTGAACAAGGATATGAAGAAAACCTGCGGGGCAGGCAAGGCGCACCGCGCCGCTCGTTTATTCAAGCACCCGCCATAGTGCCATAGGGATTTTACGCCATGTAAATGTTTGACGAAATTTTTTATTTGTGCTATAATATTAAAAAAAGAGTTGTAATAATGGCAATGATGAATATGACGATGTATACTAATTGGGATACAGTCTAAAATTCATACGTTTTTGCCGTGTTTCTTAATGGAATATACTTTCTAATAATAAGCGTAAGGAGGTTTATTATGAATTTGGCGGAGTATGAAAAGGTAAAAAACTTTACCTATTTGGAATATTGTAATTACTTGCAACAAAAGTATGGTATTGGGTTATGCGACTATATGACAAAATCATGGAATAAAAATACAAAAGTTTCACGCACAAAAGATGGATTATTGGCTCACCACAAATATGAAGACCATGCCATACTGTTATCAAGTAAGGAATATGCCATGCAAAACCCTTATGAATGGCAGTCAGCGAAAAACATTGTTTACTGTGATTATTTGGAACATTTGTTTTTACATATTTTAATTTGTGAATATCCCGCCGAAGATCACAATATACTTGAAGCGGTTGGGGTCGGCGGTGTAATCAATTTTATAGTACCCGAATTAAATGACTTATACAGCGGTTGGAAAACAGGTCAGGCGTGGAGAAAAAATTGTCATAATCTCGTCATTAACGATAAAGATGTATATTTGACTTTATTGAAAAGATTTAAAACTTCTTGTAAAGATTATCCTTTCTATACGGGGGATTGTTTATTTACAAGTTTTAATGAGGCTTTTGGTTTGTGGTCGCGCAAACAAAATACAAAACTATTTAAAGAAATTGCTGCATTATAATATGACATTAGACGATTTTCATTTTATCCTTGGACAAACAATAATGTATTGTCAAGTAATAGAACACAACGCAAAGCGTATATATGCCGCTATGCACGTAGGCGACTTTTATGATAATTTAGTAAACATTGAAAAGTGGTCACTTGGTCAAACTGTCCAAAAATTAAAAAAACTTGATTTCAGTGGCAAAAATCGGTACATATCGGCAAGCGATTATAATTTTCTTAAACAAATGACAGAAAAGCGCAACCATTGGTGTCATCAAACATATCAAAATTTCTTATATAATAAACAGTTTTTACAAAGTAAAGAGTATACAAACGAATGTCGTAAATTGAAACGCGATAATGAACGACTATCAAATGTTTGCGACGCATTAGAAAAAGTGCGAATACAAGCGATGTAAGATTTTGGACGAAATTAAATATTCATTTTACGTTACTACCGCTCCACCATGATATCGGATAGGCAATAATGCCTATCCGATATCATTGTTTTGGGGGACTATTAGGGGAGTCGAGGGGAGGCAAGCATTGCGAACGCAATGCGCAGGTCGGCGGGCTCTACCGCCGACAAAACAGTGGACACCCACTGTTTTCCGTGCGCGTCCGCTCAAGGCGCGACTCCCCTTAGCTCCACCTCGTCGCCGCGAGGCTAATTACGCAGCAAGCCGAGTTTATCTCGGCTTGTTTGCTTTACAGCCTGCGGCTCCTCTTTCGCGCAAAAGCCACGGTTTTGCGCGAAGCCGAGGAAATGATTTATGCACTCCGTGAAAGCAAATTCGCCCTTGCCCGCCCCCCCTCTTCGCGAGTGCGGCGCTTTAGTGATTTGCTACATATTCTTCAGAGGGTGCTCGCAGAGCTGCGCACCCATACTCCACTCCATTGTCATGCCGAGCAGCGCGCCGATATGGTTGGATACAGTAATAGCAAGTGCGCGCGTAGCGAGGCATCTCTTCGCGGCAGCGACGGACAAGTTGTAGTTAAAGTGTATCTGAAGCGACACCAGGGAGATTTCTCCGCTACGAACGCTAAAGCGTTCTCCGGTCGAAATGACAGCCTTATAGTCGGGGAAATTTCTCCGTTTCGCCCGACGCGCTTCGCGCGGCGGGCTTCAGCCGAAATGACATGTTCTGCACGGGCAGCGCGCTACTCTTGCCCTGAATGACAAAAATAGGAAGGCGCGCGGCCGATAGGCCGCGCGCCAAACCTATTACCCCGTAGAAACGGGGAAAATATTACGCCGTTATATAACCTTATAGGCAAATGGCAGCAGCTCGGAGGCGCGGATTTTGAAGTAGTCGCCCTCGCGGCCGACGATAACCATGCACGACGGGCAATAGTCGGCGAGCATCTGCCTGCAGTTTCCGCAGGGCGGCAGCACGTCGCCGCCCTCACCGCCGCGTACGGCGACTATGGTCGAAAAGCACCTTTCGCCGTTTGTGACGGCCGTGCCGAGAGCAACCTGCTCGGCGCAGACGCCGTGGAGGGAATAGCAGTTGACCCCCACATATACCCGCCCGTTTACGCAGCGTACGGCGGCGCCGACGGTGTGAAGATAGTTTTGGCCGTCGTAGTTTGCCGCTATGGCGGCGCGGGCAGCCTCGATAAGTTCAAAGTCGGCGGCGTCAATTTTGGTCATCGCACTCCCCCTCCTCACCCTTTACGAGTATGGCCGTGAGGCAGCTGTAGACCAGCGTGGGCAGCAGATAGAAGATGTGGTTGTCCAGCAGGCTGAGAAGGAGCAGCGCAAGTATTGTGAGCGCTATGAACGAGCGGCCGTGCGTGGGGCGCCTTAAATAGCTTACGACCGTCTGCACGCGGTGCACGACGTACGCGACGAGCGCGAACAGTCCGCCCGAGCCGATGAGCTGGAAGAAGGTGCAGTGGTACATGTGCGGGATGAGATCGAGGCCGATAAACTCGTCCTTTTCGGGCCTGTAGAAGCCCGTGCCGAATACGGGGTTGCTTAAAAACTCGTCGAAGGCGGTATAATAGAGGTCTATCCTGCCGCTGCCGTCGAAAAAGTTGTTTAAAAGGCCGTGCAAGACGTCGGCGACAAGATCGCGCTTTATTATCGCGAACACTATGCCGACGGCGATTATAGCGGCATATATGCCGCCGTTCAGCCACTTATGGGGATTTTTAACGAATATCCACACGGCGCAGATGACAAAGACGACGGCGCCAAACATCATGGACTGGCGGCTGAGCGTGGCCAGCGTTATGCCCATCAGCGCGGCGAGGAGGACGGTGAACAGGCAGCTCCACTTCCTTTGGCCGTACTTTATGGCAAAATACGCCGCCGAGGGCATGGAGATTACGATCAGCATGCCCATGGTGTTGTACATGCCCCAACCGAAGTAGAGCTGCACTCTGTCCAGCCCGCCGTCATCCGTCCACAGTCCCTCGTAGGTGGCGTAGGCGACGGCCAACTCTATGGCCATGCAGGCCGCCATGGCGATAAAGGACAGGGCGACGCGGTCGTAAGTCTTTTGGCCGACCTTGACCGACGAGGCGCAGAATACATACACGCCAAAAAAGAGAAAGGCCAGAAAGAAGCCGAAAATGGTGTTCATGGGCGAATATGAGTCGCTGAACAGGCTGTTGCACAGCAGCGAGGCGGCAAAGACGCACATCCCCCAGAATACAGGCGAGAGCTTTAGATTGCCCCGCCTCGCCTCGCGCACGGCGCGCAATATGCCCGAGAGAGCAAACACGGCGACGCACAGCCCTATCTGCACGAGCGAGGCCGTGCGGAAGTAGTAATCGGAGGGGTGGCCGCCTATCAGCGTGGGCGAATTCTTCATGGATATCATGATATTCATGAACAGGAATATTGCGAGCAGCGGCGAAGTGTCCCTGCAGTACAAAAAGATGAAGGAGCCGACGAGGGCCATGAACCAAATGATGACCATGTCGAGCGCCAGATAGTAGCACAGTAGCGTTACCGCGGCGACGATAAAGGGAAAAAAGAGCGAGGATATCACCCTCTCCATGCAGTCGGCCGCGCTTTTGAGCGCGAGTGTTGCGCTGTTTTGCTTCATTATAACTCTCCAGAATTTAATATTGGCGGCATGTAGCCGCAGGATAGGGCGGCACATATGGGGCCCGACGAGCCTATCAGAGTATGCGCTCTATCTCGCGCGTGCGGTTGACGGGAAAGGGCGCCGTCTGCTTGGTGACGTGCTCGACTTTGAGCACCTCGCCGCGCTCCGGGCAGGCGCGGCCAGGCACCTGCACGCCGTCGCCGGCCTTTACGAGGGGAAAGGGGCTGATGAACCAGCGCTTTTCGCCGCTTTCGAGCCGGACGAATACATAGATGAGATCTTCGTAATCGGCGATGATGCCGCCGCTGAGCGAATGTATCATATTTTAAACCGCCTTCGGGCGGGGCGGACGCGCGCGTCCGCCCCGCCCCTTTATTATATTTTACCACACTTTAACACAAATGTCACCCATAGAGGGCAGGTTTTTTGGCGGCGGGAAAATATTGTTATGGACGCAAAACGGGGGACGGCGGCCGCGCTTGCGCGGCCGCCGTCCCCTTTAAAAAAACTGCGGAGAATATTTACATGAACATCAGCATCAGCACGCTGAAGAACTGGCACACCGAGCCCGCAAGCACGAACATATGCCATATGCAATGCATATACTTGTGGTTTTTACCGAGGGCGAAGAAGATTATGCCAGCCGTGTAGGCTATGCCGCCCGCCAGCAGCCACGCAAAGCAGGCCGTGCTCACCGTGCTTAAAAGCAGGGGCGCGGCGGGGACTATCATCCAGCCCATCACCACATAGGCTATCATCGAAAGCACCTTTACGGCCTTCCAGCGCATGTTGATGGCGTTGAAGGTAATGCCGAGCACGGCCATTCCCCACTCCACCGCCAATATGGTATAGCCTATAGTTGTGCCCCAAAAGGGTATGAGGCAGAAGGGGGTGTAGCAGCCGGCTATGAGCAGAAATATCGTGCAGTGGTCGAACACCCTGAACACGCGCTTGGCCCTGCCCGCGGGCAGGAAGTGATAGAGGGCGCTCATGGTGTAGAGGGTGACTATTGAAAAGGCGTAGACCGCGGCGGCGGCATACTTGTTGGCCGTGGGGCCGTTGAGCGCGGCGGCCACTATGAGCAGTACGCCGAACACGAGGCCGAGCCCTCCTCCCACTATGTGCGATATGGCGTTGAACAGATCCTCGCCCTTGCCGTAGACGGGCTCGGGCTCCCTGGCCTTTATTTGAGTATTTTTGACGGCAAGAGTATTTTCCATATATTGAAACCTCCTTAAAGCGTGTTTTGTCTGCTAAAACAATATCGGGGCAGGGGCGGCAGACCGCCGTTTTGGCGGCGCCGCCTACGCTCGTTTGCTCCGCCCCCGCCTTTGCAATATAATTATAGACCAAAACCCGCCAGATTACCACCTACTTTTTAAAAACGCCCTCTCCCCTTTAATTTGCCCGCTCTACTGCGCAAATATGGCACTCTACCGCGCAAATTGCACACTCTACCGACGGTAGAGTTGCCCTTGCAACGGGCGGTCGCTTGCCTTTTTCAATGAGGCGGTATATAATTTATTCGAAATAAAGCCTTTCGGGCGGGAGAGGCGGCCGCGGACGACAAAGCGCCGCGCACCACATAGACCGGCAGACAGCCGCCTGTCCCTCGGGTCAACGCGCCCCGCGTTCATTCGCCCCTCGCGTTCATGGGCCAGACAGGCGGGGCGGCCCGTCCAAGGCAAAAAATATCAGGAGATAATAATGACACTCGGACAAAAAATAAAAGATCTGCGCACGCAGAGGGGAATGACACAGGAACAGCTTACCGATGCAATATATGTTACGAGGGCGGCCATATCCAAATGGGAGACGGGCAAGGGCTATCCCGGGATAGACAGTCTGAAGCTGCTGGCCTAAGTTTTCGGCGTGACTATACCAGACGGGAGTAATACGAACTCGCCCTTAAATGCGGCTTTTGTGCGCCTTGTCGTTCTTCCTCATTGCAATGCGAGTGGGCATTGCCGCTTCGTCATCGCGCCAATTCATCCCAAAATACGCTATTTAAGGGTGCGCAGCAATTTAAAGCGGGCAGATCGTTTCAGATACAAGGCAAAGCCCGCAGGTAATAGCGACCCCTATTTCCAAGGGCTTTAACACAGTAGATGGGGCGATATGCCCGCTTTAAATCGGGTTCGTTTTATTCCCATCTGGTATAGACGAGCTCATCTCCGAGGACGACGTCAAGGCCAAGCGCGAGCTGGACAGAACCTTGAGCAACATCCTGTACGGCGCGGCAGTAATATTCCTATTGGGCGCCTTTGTGTTCGCCGCCCTTGTGTACGCTCTCGGACAGCCACTCTACTATATCGGCGCGGCGGTGTGCGTGCTGCTGTACATGTCCTTTGCCTTCGCCACCAAGAACAGCTACGCGCGTATAGCCGGCAAGGCGGGCTTCGACCTCAAGCGCAGGACGGCGCGGATATTTGTAATTGTGCTCGTGGCGCTGATAATAATTTTCGGCGGACTCGACATTGCGGGAGTAATTTAAAGCCCGCAAAAGCGCGGAGGGCGGCCCCGAAAGGGGCCGCCCTCCGCGCTTTTATCTCCTCTCCCCGCCCGCACGGACAAAATTTTTTTAAAAAAATATGTGTCCGAAGAACAAAACCATTGTTTTAAACGGTGCGATCGGCGTTATATATCAATCGAAAGCACATTGACGACGGGCCGAGGCCGCAGGCCGGGCCCGAAAGGAGGCAACAATGGACGGAAATCGTTTTACGCAGAGCAGCATACAGGCCATAAACCGCTGCGAGAGAATGGCAACCGAATACGGCCACAGCGCGATAACACCCCTGCATATACTCTGTTCGCTGCTCGATAAGGACTGCATAATACCGAGGATACTCACCCGCTCGGGCATAGACGCCGAGGGACTTGCGTCGGCGGCAAGGGACGAAATAGAGCGCCTGCCCAGAATTTCGGGCCCGGGCAGGGGCGAAGTTTATATCTCCTCGGAGGCCAACGGCGTGTTCGCCGCCGCGGAGAGCGCGGCAAAGGGCATGCGCGACGAGTATATCTCGGTGGAGCACCTCTTCCTCGCCCTCATCGACTGCGGCGAGAGCAAGGTGAGCTCCCTCTTTTCGCGCTTCGGCGTGACCAAGAACGCCTTTTTACAGGGGCTTAAGCAGGTGCGCGGCAACACGCAGGTGACCAACGACAACCCCGAAGAGAGCTACGAGGCGCTGGAGAAGTACGGCACCGACCTTACGGCCGCGGCGCGCAGGCACAAGCTCGAACCCGTGATAGGGCGCGACGAGGAGATAAGGAACGTTGTGCGCATACTCTCGCGCAAGACCAAGAACAACCCCGTGCTGATAGGCGAACCCGGCGTTGGCAAGACGGCCATAGCCGAGGGACTGGCCCAGAGGATAGTCAAGGGCGACGTGCCCGAGGGACTGAAGGACAAGACGCTGTTCGCGCTCGACATGGGCGCGCTCGTTGCGGGCGCAAAGTATCGCGGCGAATTTGAGGAGAGGCTCAAGGCCGTACTCAAAGAGGTGAGCAAGTCGGAGGGCAAAATACTGCTGTTCATCGACGAGCTCCATACCGTGGTGGGCGCGGGCAAGACGGACGGCGCCATGGACGCGGGCAACCTTTTAAAGCCGCTGCTCGCCAGGGGCGAACTGCACTGCATAGGCGCCACCACTCTCGACGAATACCGCAAATATATCGAAAAGGACGCCGCGCTCGCCCGCCGCTTCCAGCCCGTCACCGTAGACCAGCCCACCGTTGAGGACACCATATCCATCTTAAGGGGACTTAAGGAGAGGTTTGAGATCTTCCACGGCGTGCGCATACACGACGACGCGCTCGTCGCCGCCGCAACGCTTTCCAACCGCTATATCACCGACCGTTTCCTGCCAGACAAGGCCATAGACCTTGTGGACGAGGCGGCGGCCATGATAAGGACGGAGATAGACTCCATGCCCTCGGACATGGACGCGCTCAACCGCAGGATACTGCAGCTGGAAGTTGAGGAGAAGGCGCTCGCCAAGGAGAAGGACGAACTCTCGCAGGGGAGGCTGGAGAGCATACGCAAACAGCTTGCCGACCTCAAGGGGCAGTTCGCCGCCATGAAGACGCAGTGGGACGACGAGAAGAAGGCCATTCAGGACGAAAAAGACCTCAAGGAGAAGATAGACGCCATGAAGGCCGAAATAGACTCGGCCACGAACTGCGGCGACTTTGAAAGGGCGGCGAGGCTGAGATACGGCGAGCTGCCCGGGCTTGAAAAGGCGCTCGAGGAGGCAAGGGCCAAGAGCGCGGGCAAGAACGCCCTTTTGCAGGACGAAGTCACGCAGGAGCAGATAGAGGACATCGTTTCGCGCTGGACGGGCATACCCGTGGCAAAGCTGAAGGAGGGCGACCGAGAAAAGATACTCCGCCTGCCCGAACAGCTGCACAAGCGCGTGGTGGGCCAAGACGAGGCCGTCAGAAAGGTTTCGGAGGCAATACTGCGCTCAAGGGCGGGCATATCCGACCCCGCGCGGCCGATAGGCTCCTTCCTCTTCCTCGGCCCCACGGGCGTGGGCAAGACCGAGCTTGCAAAGGCGCTCGCCGAAAATCTGTTCGACGACGAAAGGAATATCGTGCGCATAGACATGTCCGAATACATGGAAAAGTTTTCGGTATCCCGCCTTGTGGGCGCGCCTCCCGGATATGTGGGATACGAGGAGGGCGGCACCCTAACCGAGGCGGTAAGGCGCAAGCCCTACTCCATAGTACTCTTCGACGAGATAGAAAAGGCGCACCCGGATGTTTTCAACATTCTTTTGCAGATACTCGACGACGGCCGCGCCACCGACTCGCAGGGGCGCACGGTGGACTTTAAGAACACCATTATAATACTCACCTCCAACCTCGGCTCGGCCGATATAATCGACGGCATTAAGGACGGCGAGATCACAAAGGAGGCGCAGGATAAGGTAAACGCCATATTAAAGCGCTCCTTCCGCCCCGAATTTTTGAACAGGCTGGATGAAATAATAATGTTCAAGCCGCTGACAAGGGACAACGTTGAGGGCATTGCCGACATTCTGCTCGCCCGCCTTGAAAAGAGGCTGGAGGCAGAAAATCTTAAGCTGCACGTCACTCAAAAGGCCCGCGACTATATCGCCGACAACGGCTACGACAGCGTGTACGGCGCGCGGCCTTTGAAGAGGTTCATCCAAAGCCATGCCGAAACGCCCATTGCCAAATTTATCATAGGCTCCAACCCCACGCCCGGCACCACCGTTACGCTGGACGCAGGCGACGACGGGCTGTATGTAAAGTAAAATAATGCGCTCGCGGCGGCATATATGCCGCCCTACGGCGGGCGCGGCGCCCTGCAGGGCAGGGCGCCGCGCCGACAAAATTATATTTGGCCGCATCAAGGCCGCATTTTAAAAGCCGCGCAGACTTTCCGCGCGGCTTTTAATGTTGAACGTTTCAAAATCGGCACTATACAGGTGGGAAAAATCGTATATCCCGCACGACGAACAGTTGATTTTAAAATTAAATGCCGTTTTTGCGGAGGCTGAAAAGCGCCTCGACGGGCAGCGCCTATCGGAACACACCCGAAAAAGAGGCGGGCGCACTGCACCCGACGGACTGCTTGCCGCGCTCGTTCTTTTTATTGTTTTTGCCGCCATATGCGGCGCCGTACTGCTATTTTATCTTCTACAAATTTACCACTTCGTCAATTAAGGGGCGGCCATATGGCCGCCCCTTAAGCTGTTACGAGGAAGAAAATCATCATTACCGTCATGACAAGCATGGCGCCAAGCACCGAAAGACAGGCGATGAGCGCAACGTTTTTAAGACCCTTAAGTCCGAATTTTGCCTCGGCGCGCTCGTCGGGCGTCATGCCGTCGTCGGGCATCCGGGGCGCGGAGGCCGCGCGGACGAACGCTTCCCTGCTCATGCCCAAAACCTCGGCTATGCGGACGATGACGGCGTCGTTATCGGGAAGATATGTCTTTTCCCAGCGCTGAAGGGAGGATTTCGAGGTGTAAATAAGTTCGGCAAACGCTCGGTGAGAATATCCCCTCTCCTCCCGCATGCGCTTGAGGTATTTACCTTTTATTCTGCTCATATATCCATTATATCATATCGACTTAAAATGTCGAAATGATTTTGCTTAAATTAACGAGATTTTCCCATTTATTTTAAGGCGGGACGGGTGCGGGACACAAATAATGCCCGCCGCTGCGTTTCGGGACAAAAGCGGGACAGTAAAATCCCCCCTTAGCGTTGACAATGTTTGGGTAAAATGCTAAATTTATATCGGACGGCGAGGATGCCGCCAAAATTTGAAGGAGGAAATCATGAACGCCAAGCCAAAATCAAAGCTGTCGGCAAAGAGCAAACTGATAGTTATAAACGCCCTGCTGCTGACAATATTCTGCCTTGTGTATCTCGTGCTCTATTTAGGCACTCTATCCGACGCAAACACGATGCCTGCCAAAGTGTACATTCTGCTCTTTCTCTCCATAGCGGAATGGCTGATATGTATTCAGGTAATGTTTACTCTGCTTACGGCAAGCGTATATTACATAAGCAGGATAGCAAAATCGGTAAAAAAACGCACCGACATTCAGCGGTCGCTGATACAAAAGTTCCGCTCTGCGGAGGGAGGCAGGCATGAAGAATAAGGCGGTGCAGATAATTTCAATAATAATTGCGGCGGCGGTATTTATATTTACCGTTGTGATGGTGGCCCTTGCAGGCGTGCCGCTGTACGCCGACGGCGTACAGACGCCCGAACCATACATTGAAAGCGGGATATTCGCCGACGAACGGGAGTACCGGCAGTATTGCAGCGAAAAGAATGACCCCTCGCGCGCCGAGCTGCCGACAGACGAAACATATCTGTTCGGCGCCACAAAAAAGGTTTGGACTTACTCCGAGGGAAATATTTTTGGTCTTGAGTCGTACAGCTGTATTTTGCCCGAGGACGGAATAACCCAAAGCAGCGTGTCGCTGACGATAGACATAGCCGCCTCGCTCGACAAAACGACGGGAAGATATACTTTTGTGGCGAATATAGGCCGATATACGCCCGAAGGCGCCGACCCGTGGCCGCACGAGGGCAACGACGACTTTATTGCCCTGCTCATTCCCCACATGGGAACTTCAGGCATGAAGTACGACATTTCGGGACAATATCCCGACGGCGGCAATCTGATCTGTTCCAAAATAATGTATAGCTCATCGGCAGGCATAATATGGAGAATAACCGAACGGAACGCTTCGGGATATGTAAATAACATATCGGCAACGCTTTCATTTATTGCGGATGATCCCGACCATGAACTGTCGGAAATAAAGCTTGTATATCTGCACGCCTACGGCAGCGACGATACTTACCCGAGCTTTGATTACATTGACGCATATCGGATACCCGACATACATGTAAGCGGAAACACTAAATATTGGAGGCTGGAAGTTACAGCAAGTTCAAAAGGAGACATATCATGAAGAATAAAAACAACGCGCATAAGCTTTCAAAGAGAGCAAAACTTTACATTGCCAACTTAGCCGCCTTGGCGGCGGTGATCATGTTCACTATAATACAGGCCTTTGCCTTCGGTTCGGCAGACCTGCTTGTGGCGCTGACGGCAATATTCGTATTTGTGCTCCTCAGCCTTGTTGTTTACTTTCTTTCGATAATCGCCGACGCCCTCGACGAGCGCAACAAGCTGATAGACGAATACTCGGAAGAAGAAAGCAAAATCGGGTAAACCCTGCGCACAGCCTCCTCCCTACTCCCTTGTCATGCCGAGCAGCGCGCCTCGTCGCCGCAAGGCTAATTTCGCAGCAAGCCAAGCAAACTTTGCTTGTTTGCTCTATAGCCTGCGGCTCCTCTTTCGCGCAAAAGCCACGGTTTTGCGCGAGAACAAGGTAAAGATATGCCGAAATGACAGGCTCTACCCGAGAAGGGGGCGCGCATCCATACCCACCCCATTGTCATGCCGAGCAGCGCGCCATAAATGTTGGAGTAAAACCGAGCATGTGCGCGCGTTGCGAGGCATCTCTCCGCGCCGATGCATAAAGCCGCCTCCCCCGCTGCGGGGGAGGCGGCAGATATACGTTATATGATTTTTGGAAAGATACGCGCCCGGATTTTACGGCTGTTTGCCGATATAGGCGAGTATGCCGCCGTCGACGTAGAGTATGTGGCCGTTGACGGCGTTGGAGGCGTCGGAGGCGAGGAATACGGCGGGGCCTGCAAGTTCGTCGGCTTCGAGCCAGCGGCCCGCGGGGGTCTTGGCGCAGATGAAGGAATCGAAGGGATGGCGCGAGCCGTCGGGCTGACGTTCGCGCAGGGGCGCCGTCTGAGGGGTGGCGATATAGCCCGGGCCTATGCCGTTGCACTGAATGTTGTAGCCGCCGTACTCCGAGCAGATATTGCGGGTGAGCATCTTTAAGCCGCCCTTGGCCGCCGCGTAGGCCGAAACGGTTTCGCGGCCGAGCTCACTCATCATCGAGCAGATATTTATTATTTTGCCGTGGCCCTTTTTGATCATTGCGGGAATGACGGCCTTGGCGCAGATGAAGGGCGCGTTGAGGTCGACGTCGATGACCTGTCTGAATTCGGCGGCGGACATCTCGGTCATGGGTATCCTCTTGATTATGCCTGCGTTGTTGACCAGAATGTCGATAACGCCCACCTCCTTCTCTATTTGGGCGACCATGGCCTGAACGGCGGGCTCGTCGCAGACGTTGCATACATAGCCGTAGGCCTTGATGCCGTCGGCCTTGTAGGAGGCGAGGCCCTTTTCAACAAGTTCGGGTTTGATGTCGCAGAAGGTTATGGTGGCGCCCGCAGCGGCCAGGCCCTTGGCTATGGCGTAACCTATGCCGTAAGTGCCGCCCGTGACTAAGGCTATTTTGCCGTCCAACCTGAAGTCTTGCATGTTCATGTGTGATATCTCCTTAAGAAAAAAATGTTAATGGCTTTCCATTGCGGATAGATTATAACACATTTGGCCGCAAAATACAATAGCGGACGGCAAATAATTTTCAATTATTTTTTAATTTTTGCGCGAAATAGTCTGCGTTGGCCAGTGCGACCTTGCTTTGGGGGCGGGCAGCGAGGGCGCGCCCGTTCCACCGTATGCCCGAGGCGTAGTCGCCCCGCCTGTCGCACACGGCGGCCATGCCGAGGGCGGGGACATAGGAGGAGTATTCCTCCTCCACAAAAGCTCCGCTGCCGATATCCTCGCCGTCGAAGGCGCGCGTGTACCAGTACTCGGCCTCGGCAAGGGCGCCCGACTTTAAAAAGTGCGAGGCAAGCAGGCAGCAGTCGCGCGGGCGGGGGCGCGAATATACAAAGGCGCGGACGAGGGCGGCGAGCGCCCCGTCCTCATCCCCCTCGGCCATGCGGCAAAAGTAAAGCACGCGGCAGGCCTCGGCCTTGTTTACGGCCCAGCCGCCTCCCGCCAGAAAGCTTTGCAGAACGGATACGGCCTGCGAGTACATTTTGCAGTAGTACAGCTCGCGCCCGTAGTAGAACAGGTGGCGTTCGTCGAGGCATACTCCGCGGGCGATCGCCTTCTGATAGATGAAGAGATTGCGGGTGGGGTCGGCCGCCCTCTCCTTTTTATGAACTATTTTTGCGGGCGAATACACCACCCTTCCGCGCGGGACTACGGCCTCGTGCACAACGCCCTGCCACACAAAACCCATGGCGCGGCGGAATATGCGCTCGCGCACATAGGCGACGCCCCCGCCCGAGTAGACGAGCATGGCGACATCGAAGGGCGGGCCCTCAACGAGGGCGCGCACGGCGGCGATATCGGCCTCCTCCACCACGTCGTCGGCGTCCAGCCACATGACGTACTCGCCCGAGGCGAGCGAAAAGGAGAAGTTGCGTGCGGCCGAAAAGTCGTCGCGCCACTTAAAGAAGGACACCTTGGCGCCCAGCGAGCGGGCGATATCGGCGGTGCCGTCCGAAGAGCCCGTATCGACGACGACCACCTCGTCGGCGAGTTTTAGGGCGCACCCCACGCTGCGGGCTATTACGGCGGCCTCGTCCCTGACTATCATACATACCGAAAGCAGCATACCATATTATATGCGGGGCGGCGCCGTACGGCGCCGCCCCGCGGCCCGAGAGGGATAATTTGCAGGCATAAAAAAGGGAGCCCGCGCGGGCTCCCTTAAGGCGTTATTTAATTGCTTCCGAAAAATTCGCGGTAGACGGCGGATATGCATTTTTCCATATCCTCGTCCTTGACGCCGACGATTATGTTGAGCTCGGACGAGCCCTGATCGATCATCTTTACGTTTATGCCCGCCTCGGCGAGGGCCTTAAAGAGGCGCGCCGAAGTGCCCACCGACGACGACATGCCGTGGCCAACGGTGGCGACGAGGGCGATATTTTCGCTGACGCGCATGAAGTCGGGCTCGACTTCGGCCTTGATGCTCTCGAGGATCTGCTCGAGCGTGAAGTTGTCGAGATGGGCGCTTTCCACCACCACCGACATGGTGTCGATGCCCGAGGGTATGTGCTCGACGGAGATGGAGAACCTTTCGAGCACGGACAGCACCTTGCGCACGAAGCCGACTTCGGAATTCATGTGCGACTTTTCTATGAAGATTACCGTGAAGTGCTTTTTGCCGGCTATGCCCGTCACCACGTTGCCGCTCGGCTTATACTGCGCTATGGGCAGGATATATGTACCCTCGTCCTCGGGGCGGAAGGTGTTTTTGATGAGTATGGGTATGTTGGCCCTGCGGACGGGGAAGATGCTTTCGGAGTGCAGCACGTTGGCGCCCATGTAGGAGAGCTCGCGCAGTTCCTTGTAGGAGAGCGCCTTTATGCGCCTTGGGCTGTCGACTATGCGGGGGTCGCAGGCGAGCACGCCCGAAACGTCAGTCCAGTTTTCGTAGAGGCTGGCGCCGACTGCGCGGGCGACTATGGCGCCCGAAATGTCCGAACCGCCGCGCGAGAAGGTCTTTATTTTTCCGTCGGCACCCGTGCCGTAGAAGCCCGGGAACACGGCGAGGGAGCACCCCTTTACGGCCGCCGCTATGGCGGCGTAGCTGCGCTTGTCGTCGAAGGCGCCGTTTTCGTCGAAGAACACCACGTCGGCGGCGTCGATAAACTGCGCGCCGAGCAGGCGGGCCATTACCACGCCCGCAAGATATTCCCCGCGCGAGGCGGTGAACTCCTCGCTCTTCTCCTCGTCTATGCGGCGCTCGGTGTCGTCGAGCACGGCCGAGATGTCGAAGTCGAGCCCCAGCTCTTTAACTATGCTTTCGAAGCGCCTGCGCACCTCGGCAAAGGCGCCCGCACAGCTGCCTTCGGCCTTCAGGCGGGCGTGGCAGTCGTATAAGAGGTCGGTCACCTTGTTGTCGCCCGAAAAGCGCTTGCCGGGCGCCGACACCACCACAAACTGTCGGGAGGGGTCGCTCTGGATGATTTTTGCGACTTTGGTCATTGTGTGGCCGTCCGCCATGGACGTGCCGCCGAATTTACAAACTTTTAATGCCATAAATAAATTTTTCCGTGCGGGCCCCTTGATCTGCGGCCCGTTATTTTATTGCCTTGGCCTCGACGTAGTACCTCTTTTCGTTGGCTTCGCCGAGGGAGAAAGTTTTGCGGGGCAGGTTGCCGTCCTCGGCAACGTAGCCGAAGAGCAGGCTCCTGTCGATGGCGGGCAGCTTTACGCCCACCCCGCACGACGAGAGGGACAGCAGCTGTTCGTCGCCGTGGATATAGTCCACCTCGCCGCCGTTTTCGGCGATGAAGGAAGCTATATATTCGTCGAGGACGCGGATGGCCGAAGGCACTTCGGCGGGAATGTGCACGGCGCCCCTCTTGCCTCCGACGAAAACGGTCGCCTTTCCTTCGCCGCCTATGGCCTGAAGGCCCTTTATGAAGCGGTCGGGCGAGTCGGTCTTTACAAAGCGGTGTATGGGCTCGAAGTTGAGAGCCTTGTCGTGTATGTTTACGGCCTCGACGAGGGCGAAGCGGGCGGGGTGGCTCTCCCTCTCGGCGAGGGTGAGACCCTGCTTTACGTTTTCCCAGCACGTCTTGGCGGCCGCCAGCGAGTGGTTGCCGTCGCCCACCACGAAGAGCAGACGGGCGGGACAGTTTCCGCCGAGCCTGCAGCCGCAGGGATCGGCCAGCGAATAGAAGGCGGGAATGACCTCCTCGGGGTCGGTTATCCTTGTGCCCTTGACGTGGCCGCCGCCCATGTTGAGGTCGAAGTCGTACAGCACCTCGCCCCTCTCAACTACGGAGAGCACGGCGTTTTGGGGATCGTCGTACAACAGCATTATATGAGGCAGCTCTATGGGGGCGTTCTCCCTTATCTGTACGCGGGGAGGTATGCGCTCGGCAATGGTCTCCTCGGTGGAGCGGACGGGAGTTAAGGCGCCCCTTTCGAAGGAGTAGTCCTCGAGGTCTATCGCCAGCATTATGCCCGTGCGCGTGCCCGACTGCGTGGTGCGCTCGACGAGCACGAGCCCGTCGACGGGGGCGAACAGGCCGCCTTCAAGGTAGGAATACATTGTTTCGTTGATGCGGCCTATGCGCTCCTCGGCGTTGTGCCCGAGGAATATTTCGGGGTAGATGAGGTTGAGGGCCGAAGGCTTGTCGCCGACAAAGGCCTTTAAATTGCGCCAGTATTCGCCGTCGGAGGTGAACTGGTCGCAGGCGATTACCGCCCATGCCGACATGTCGGCCACCTTGGGCAGAAGTATGCGGGGTATGGTGATGGTGTTCATGCAATTTTCCTCCTTAAGTTTGGCCGCGCGGCCCTCAGGTCGTGGGTATGTTTATGAATATAACGGCCACGGCCGCTATAACGAGCGCGAGAAGCTTTATGTCGATATTCTTGGTGAATACGTCCTTTATGAACTTAGAAAACTTTTTCATCTACAGTCCTCCCTCATTCCTCGGCCGTAAGATCCGACCAGTAGTACTGCGAAAGCGCGTTCTTCAAGTCTATGTCGCCGGCGTAGCGCTTGCGCACTTCGCCGTTTTTGCAGATGGAGATTATGCCCGTCTCCTCCGAAACGACTATGGCCGTGACCGAGGCCACCGAGGTGACGCCCAGCGCCGCGCGGTGGCGGGAGCCCAGCTCCTGCGGGAGATTGTCGTTCTGGATGATTGGCAGAAAGCACCCCGCCGCGTGTATCTTGTCGCCCTCTATTATCATGGCGCCGTCGTGCAGGGGGGCCTTGGGGTAGAACACGGCCTCTATCATGGCGGCCGTTATGTCGGCGTTGACTACGGTGCCGGAGGAGATTATGCCCTCGGGCAGGTTTTCGTTGGAGAGCACTATGAGGGCGCCCGTGTTGGTCTTGGACATGTCCTGAATGGCGCGTATTATGCTCTGTATTATCTTTTCAATGTGCCCCACTGTCATGTTTGAGCGGGAGACGCTGCGCCTCGCGCCCGAGTCGAGCATGTCGCGCTTTATTTCGACGTTGAACATGGTTACGACTATCATGGTGAGGATGAAGATGAGGATGAGGAGGGTCTGCGAGCTGATATTGTCCGAGAAGGAACAGGCGACGCCCAGCACAACCACCGCTCCGCACAGAAGGGCTATGAACTTGCCGCCCTTGTTCTGTTTGAGCACCTTGAATACCAGATAGAACAGGAGGGCGAACGCTATGAACTGAACGGCGTAAGTCCAGTCCATGCCCTCCCACATTTTTTGCAGTTTGGCGCCTATTGCCTCCCACGAATTCATGCGTGTCTCCCGTAACGTCCTATTTCCCCAGCCGCCCGAAGGTATGAGGGCGCGCGGGCGCACGGACGTGCGCCCGCGCGCTTAAATGGGGGGTTCCTTAATAATTATATTATGTTTTGCTCCAAAAATAAAGCGTTTTTTATATATTTGTGCCGCCAAAGGCGAGAATTTTGCAAAAATAAGCGCTCTTCAGCCGAACAGCACGGCCGCAAGCGACGAATAGAAGGCTCCGTCGGCGGTCAGCCTGCCCGAGCGCATGCGCGCCGAAAAGGCGTAAAGGCTGTCCACATAGTACTTGAGCCTCTCCCGCCCTATCGCCCGCGCCCTGTCGGCGCTCCTCTTTACGGCGAATTCGGGCATCTTGAGCGCCTCGGCGAGCCGCGCCGTGCCAACGTCGGAAGTGGAGATGACGAGCAGGTTTTTAAAATATTTGTGCAGGGCCGAAACGACCATATTCCTGTCCGAACTGCGGCGGGTGAGCTCGGCGCAGATGGAGATAAAGCGCGAGTGGTTGCGCGCGGCTATGGCGTCGGTCATCTCGTACACGCGGTAGTCGGCGTCCTTGTAGACGAGCTCGTCGACGACGGCGGCCGTGACGGGCGATGCGCCGTACTCTATCAGCTTTTTGGTCTCCCCCTCGACGCGCGACATGTCGCACAGGCAGTATGCCGCCACGTTGCGGCAGGCCTGCACGTCAGAGGCCACCCCCGCCCTCTTTAAAGTGGCGTACACCCAGCGGGTGACGGTGTCCTCGTCGGCGCGCGAACAGTCGACGTAGGTTATGCACTTTTTGCGCTTGAGCGCCGCCCCCTTGCCCGCGCCGCGGTTGACTATCATGAGTATCGTAGTCTCGGGGCAGTTTTCAAAGGCGGGCTTTAAGTATTTATCGTATTCGGCGTCGGTGGGATAGAATTCCCCCACCCTTATTATGCGTTTATCGGCCATGAAGGGGCAGACCGACATGGCGGTGACGAGGTCGGCCATGGCCTTGCCCTTGAGCGACGCGCCGTCGAAAGAGGCGTAGTTGAGCTCGGGCATGGTGAGAAAGGCCGCCTTAACCTGCTCCTCGGCGTGGCCGAGGAAGTAGGCGTCCTCGCCCTCGAAGAGGTAGACGCGCCTGTCGCCTTGGAATATATCCTTTTTAAGCTCGGTATATTTCATGCTGAACGCCCCCGCAGGCGGCAGGTTGCGGCCGACTGCATACTTATTGTATCATCATTGAGCACAAATTGCAAGCATCCCGAGGAGTACAGGTCGAAATGGCTGTAACTTCCGTTGAAGCACACCACCGTGGCGGCGGCCTCCCGCCCGACTTCCCTGAGTGTGAACATAAGGTCGCAGCGGGGAATATTTATGTATTGCCCCGCACATATGGCCATTTCAACGCCGTTGGAGGTGATGCAGAGCGTGTAGTCGTCGGCAAACCGGAACACACATCCGCCGAGGACGAAGGCACTTTGGTTGTGGACGGCCGTGCCGTCGACGGCCCCGACGGGCAGCGAGCCTGGAGGCAGCCACACGTCGTCGGCCTCTATCCCGCAGCCATACCAATATTCGGCCGCCTCGTCGCCGCCGACGAGTATGATATCGTCGACGCCGCCCGGCGCATATGTGTTGACGAAGGTAGAGAGCCCGCCCTCATAGGTGCCGTCAATGAGCACGAGCGCCGTGCCCGAGCGCGAGCGCAGCAGCACCATGCCGCCGTCGTAGGCCCCTCCCGCCACCACGCGCGTTTCGCCGCCGAACACCGCTCCTTCCGCCACGAAGAGCATGGCCGTGCACCCCGCGAGCACTGCGGACGCCGCCGCGCGGAAGGGGCGCGCGAAGTTGAATTTATCCGAAAGGACGGCGACTATGCCAAAGATAAAGAGCGATATCCACCACCCGCCGAAGCCCGAGAGGAGGCTGTTTTCAAAGCCGCTGCTCACAAAGAAGTTTGTTACGGCCTCGAGGGGCATAGAGGCGGCGGGCAGCACCGCCGGGGCCATGGGAGGGATGAGGGCGCACGCCGCGACGCACGCAAACAGCAGGATATACAACGCCGACAGCAGGGGCAGCACGACTATGTTGAGCATGAGCCCCGCGCCCGAGATATAGCCGAAGGTGGCCAGGAGGGCGGGCAGCGTGGCGACCTGCGAGGCCACGCTGAGCGAAATGTTATTTTTTAGCCACGCGGGCAGCGCGGACAGCGCACGCCTCAGCCCGGGCGCAAGGAAGATTATGCCCAGCATGGCCGACACGGACAGCACGAAGCCGACGTCGAAGAGGTTTAAAGGATCGACGAGCACTATGATAATGACGGCCAGCGACAGCGAGTTGAGCCCGTCGTACTTGCGGTAGGAGAGCGAGGTGAGCGCCACCACCGCGCACATTATCGCCGCCCTCACGGCCGAGAGAGTGAAGCCGCACATGCCCGTGTAGAAGAACACCACCGCAAGGCTGACTGCGGCGGACGCCCACTTGTTGAGCCTGACCGCGCGGAATATCAGCGAAAGGGCGCCGTATAAGAGCGTTATGTTGAGCCCCGACACGGCGAAGATGTGCGAAACGCCGCCGTAGCGGAAGCTTTCGAGCGTGCGCATGGAGATATCCTGCGTGCTGCCCGTTATCATTGCATAGGCGACGGCGGCCGCCTCCTCTTCGAGATTGCCGCAAAGCATGCTATATATGCCCAAACGAACGTAGGAAAAGAGCGAAAAGCCGTACTCGTACTCTATCGAGCCGTAGCAGTCGGCGAAGTACTTTACCCCGCCTACAGAGCGGTAGTTTATGCCGCCGTAGGAGATGAGGTCGTAGTGCCCCACATAGCCGAAGGCGCGCACGCGATAGCCCGCCCTGACCGCCCCGCCGGCTTCGTCGCTGAGGTATGCGATGAGCTTGCCGTCGAGCGCCACTCCGTCGGCCGTCGCCGATGACAAAATCAGATAGGGCCGCCCGGAGGCGGTATAGCGCACCTCCTCCACCACTCCCGTCACCGACGCCACCTCGCCCGAGAGCACGGGCGGCGACGACCACGAGGCAAACACCGCCGCCCCGTACACGGCGCCCGCGGCGAAGAAGGCGATGACGACGGCGCAGCAGACAATGTTTTGGGCGCTCCTTGCAAAGAGGTCGACGGCAATAAATACCGCCGCCGCGACGGGCGCGGCGGCGAGCAGCCAGAGATAGTCTACAGAGCAGAGCGCGCAGACATACGCAAGCGCCACGCCGCCCGAGAGGGCGAGCGCGGCGGCAAAGGGAAGCCTGAAATTGGCCACGCGCCTGACTTTTTTCATTTTATCGCTCCGGAAAACGATTTTTTTTCATATGATTGCCCCGACAATATATCGCGCCGAAAGGCATATCGGCATTATGTTCGATATGTCCGCATACGCGGACTCGATATGCACCGTCTATAACGGCGCCCGATATTTGCTCGCCTTGCTCGCAATCGATATAAATTGTGCAAGCACAATTTGTTATGGTTATATTATTTTATCCTCAACGCGCGAAAAACTCTGTTTTTCGCGCATATCGAGGCGGCAATTCCTTGCCGCCATATCGAATTGCTATAAGCAATATATCGAGCCGAAAGGCATATCGACTTAGCTCAGGGATATCCTGTCGGAGATGGAGCGGATGAACAGTCCCTCGTTGACTCCGCTGTCTATGCAGGCGTTTATGAAGGCCGTCATCTTATCCGACGAGCGGGGCACGCCGAGATTTTTGACCACGGCCGTGACGAGCTCGTCAGAATACATGCTGACCTTGTCCAAGAGTATGGCCTTGACGAGCGATATGACGTCGAAGGGCGTGAAGTCGGTGTCCGACGTGCGCACCTGCGTGCCGCTCTCCACGCGGTATCTGTCGTAGGAGACGGCCTTTTCGCTCTTATAGTAGTAGGTGACGCCCGCCACCTCGGCCGTCTTGAAGGAGCAGCCCGC
The DNA here is from genome assembly GCA_944358655.1 of uncultured Clostridia bacterium. Lineage (GTDB taxonomy): Bacteria > Bacillota > Clostridia > Christensenellales > Borkfalkiaceae > Coproplasma. Next base: position 58,137 of record CALVRO010000006.1, read on the forward strand.
GGCGAGGGAGGTTATTTTGTTCTCCAATCTCGTGCCGTACTTGGTTATGCCCAGCAGCGAGAGAGTGCGCTTGGCGAGGAACTGCGCGGAGATGGGCTCCTCGGCGGCGACTATGGCGCGGATGAGCTTTATTATGTCGCCGTCGGCCTCGCCGCCGAGCACGGCCGAGGGCTCGAGCTGCCTCTCCTCCGCCTTGACGAAGCGGTAGGGCTTTTTGAAGGTATTGGACGAGGCCTTCTGCGTGGAGGTCAGCTTGTCGAGGTACTCCTTGATCTTCTTGATCTCGCGCTTGGGATTGTTGAAGAAGTTGATGGAGTACAGCCTTATAACGTTCCAGTTGTTGCGCTTTAAGGTCTGCACCTGCATGACGGAGCGATCCTTGACGGAAAACTCGGTAGTGCCGTCGCAGAGTATGGCGAGGATGAAGTTGTGCTTGTTTTTGGGGTCGACGACGGCGACGTCTATCCTGAAGTCGGACACGCCCACGTCGCAGCGGCACTCGTAGCCGTAGGGCGCGAGCTCGGCCGCAACGTACTTGCCTATGCCGCCCCGGTTGACGGCCAGCCTGTCGGAGGGCTGGGCTATCGTCGTTCTGCCCTTTTCGGCGAATTCGAGGAAGGCCTTGAGGCCCGCCACCCCGCGCGAGGTGGTGCGCGAGAGGTCTATCATAGAATAGCGCATGGAGGAGAAAATTATCATCTCCTCCCTCGCCCTCGACACGGCTACGTTGAGCCTGCGCCAGCCGCCGAGCTGGTTGAGGGGGCCGAAGTTCAAAGATATCCTGCCCGCCGAATCGGGGCCGTAGCACACCGAGAAGAGTATTACGTCCCTCTCGTCGCCCTGAACGTTTTCGAGATTTTTAACAAAGAGAGGCTCCTCGCGCTCGTAGGCCACTTCCTCCAGCCCCATGGCCGCAATTCGCTTGGTGAGCAGCCTTTCGATATACTCCTGCTGGGGCGTGGAGAAGGTGACGACGCCTATGCTCGAGCGGCGCAGCACGGGGTCTTTGAGCCGCGCGACGACGGCCTCGATGAGGGCGTCCGCCTCCTGCCTGTTGAGCTTGGAGCCGCCGCGCTCGTACACACCGTTGGGGACGAAGTGCAGCTTTACGCGGCTGTCCATGGCGTCGGGCGAGGGGAAAGTGCACAGCCGCGACGAATAGTACATTACGTTGGAGAAGGCGATAAGACTTTCGTGCTTGGAGCGGTAGTGCCAGTTGAGGTGCTTTTCGGGTATGCCGAGGGCGAGGCAGTCGTCGAGCACCGACTCGAGATCCTCGGCCTCGAGATTTTCGTCGTCCGTCTCCATATTGACGAAGAAGGACGTGGGCGGCATCTGCTTGGGGTCGCCGACTATTACGGCGCTCTTGGCCCTTGCCAGCGAGGGCACCGCCTCGCAGGTGGGCATCTGGGAGGCCTCGTCGAAGATGACGATATCGAACAGCCCGGGGTCGGGCGGCAGGAACTGCGAAACGGTTGAAGGGCTCATTAAAAGGCAGGGCGCGACCGTCTTTAACAGCTCGGGGAAGTCGGTGAACAGCCCGCGCAGGTTGAAGCCGCGCATGTTGCCCTTGACCTGACGGTTGAAGGCCATCAACTCGAGCGCGAGCGGCCCCTCGGTCTGCGAGGAGGGCAGGCGGGAGACGAGGTCGTGCCTTATCCTGTGGCGGGTGAGGCGGGAGAACTCGTCGAGCACGAGCGAGAAGTCGCGCGCGGTCTCGTCGAGCAGCGCCGCCGAGAAGGCCGAAAGGTTTTCGTCGGCGGGGATATTGGTCTGAATGAAGTTGCGGTAGACATTCTTGCGGAAGGCCGAAAGTATCCTTTCGCCGCTTATCTGGCCCGACTCCATTGCGTCGGTTATGAAGGTCAGGCCGCTGTCGTTGAGCTTTTTGGCCGTGGCCTTGTACATGCACCACGCGGGGAGCATGTCGATATTGTCGATGAGCGCCGTGCACTTGGCGTTGTAGTAGTCGAATATATCCTCGTCGCCTATGGCGTTCCTGGGGCAGTTGATGACGGCGTTGAAGTGGTCGCACGCCTTTACGAAGGAGACGGCGGCGGTGATGAAGCCCGTCAGCAGCGGCTTTAAATAGCCGTCGGCGGCGCGTGCGCACACGCTGTTGAAGGCGTCGCCGTTATAGTCCATGAACACACCCGCGCAGCACTTGTGCAGATCGTATATGGGCTGCATGTACTCGGCGCGCTTTTTGTCGTTTATGGTGTTGCCGAAGCCGACGAAGTACTGCGAGAGATCTGTGAAGTCCAGGATCTTGCGGCGGGCCTGCTCTATCTCGTAGGCGCGCTTTATCCACTCCAGCTCCTCGCTCTCGGGCACGGGCATGCGGGCGCAACGGTTTATGCGCCTGATGACGGCCAGAAGGGTGCGCGACGAGCGGTAGTTTTCGCCCCAGTTGTCTATTTCGCTCTCTATGTCGTCGGCCAGCCTGCCGAGGTCGGGCAGCGTTTTAAAGCGCTTCATCCAGTTGCGCACTTCGGCGTCGTAGCGCAGGTTGGCGTTGTAGAACACATAGAACTCGCTCTCGTTGCAGCTGAAGAAGTTTTTGAGCCTGTCCTCGTTGAGGACGTTGCATATCTTTACGAGGCTTTCGAGCTTTTTGGGCGTGAACGCCGAAACCTTCTGATTGAAGGTGTCGGTGAACAGGCCGACATAGTTTTTGAGGTGGCGGAGCTCGGCCAGCACCACCTCGGCGGCGCACAGCACCGAGGCCTGCACCTTTTCGTCGCACACGCTGAGGTCGACGGTGGAGAAGGGCGAGCGGTACACTCCCCCGCACTCCTTTGCCGCCGCCTGAGCGGTCATGAGCATGCTTTCGAACTCGGCCAGCTTCTTGGCTGTGAGGCCGTCATAGAAGGTGGACTCTATGTTAACGAGCTCGGGCGCGTTCTTGTTCTGAAGATAGTATATTATGCCCTCGTACACCGAAACGCCGAGGCGGCGCTTTTTGTGCAGGGCGGACAGAGGGGCGCGCAGCCTGTTTCTGTCGTCGACTATCCTCTGTGCGTCGGCTTCGAACCTGTCGTCCTCGGTATATTCGTCCCTGAGGGCGAGGGTGTTCTCTATCGCGCGCACTATGTCGCTCTTGCGCACGGCCTTGCCCGAGTGCAGCTCGAGGCAGAATTCGCCTATGCCTATCTCGTCGAGGCGCTTTTTTACGACCGACAGCGCAGCCTGCTTTTCGGCGACGAAGAGCACGCGCTTGCCGCTGTCGACGGCGTTGGCTATTATGTTGGTTATGGTCTGGCTCTTGCCCGTTCCGGGAGGGCCGTGGAGCACGAAGGTAGTGCCCTTGGCAGACTCGGATATGGCGGCGTACTGCGAGGAGTCGCAGGGCAGGGGCGTGAGTATGTCGGCGGGGTCGCTCTCGTCCTCGTCGACGCCGTTGAGCTTGTTTTCGCCCAGCTTGTTGGTGTTGGCGAGCAGGCTGGAGATGAGGGCGTTGTCCTTATACACGGACATGTTGGCGTGCACGTCCGCCCACATGGCGTAGCGCGTGAATGTGAATTGGGCGACGTATATGTCGTCGTGAACGAGCCAGCCCTTCATGTTGGCCGTGCTCTTGCGCATTACGGCGAGTATCTCGGCGGGGGTGAGCGAGGCGCCCTCCATGCCGCGCACGTCTATGCCGAAGCTGACCTTTAAAAATTCGAGCAGGGTGGTGTTTACCTGGAAGTCGTCCGAAAACTCCATTTCGATGCCCTGCGTCTTGGTCTTTTTGAGCGTTACGGGCAGCAGCACGAGGGGAGCGTATTTGAATTCGCGCTCGTCCTCGGCCTTCCACTTTAAAAAACCTATGGCCATGAAGAGGGTGTTGGCGCCCACCTCCTCCTGCGTGGAGCGCGCCTTGCGTATGAGCGAGGAGGCCGACTCCAGAAGGCTTTCGCCGCGCGAATAGGAGCGCACTATGCCCTGTCCCAGCTCGATATCGACGAGCTCGCCGAGGTTTTTGAGCTTTTCGCCGCCGCCGAAGTAGAGCGCGCCCTCTATTTGGTTGGCGTTGGGGCGGATGGTCAGTTTTTCCCTGTCGCCCAGCTTTTCCAAAAAGGCCGTCGCCGAATAGGTGAGAAGGTGTATGGCGTCGCGGCGGAACCTGAAGGCCAGCAGGTTGTTCTTCATGGAGAGGTCTAAAAGCCTCCTCTCCCAGTTCTTGTCCTTGGAGGCGGCGCGGCCGAGCTCGAGCTTGTCGGTGTCTATCATCGCCTCGGGGCGGGCCTCGTAGGAGAACTGCTTGTCCTCCAATATCTCGTAGGACGAGCCGTTCTTGACCTTTATGGGCATGGGGAACACGCCGCCTATGCGGCAGCGCTTTATATCGAGGCAGACCTCGAACCTGCCCGCGGCGAGCGCCGACGAGAGGTGCGCGGCCGACGTGGTGTAACTGGCGTTTTTGTGGGCGAACAGGTCGTCGACGTCGACTATGGCGAGGTTGTTGACGCCGTCGGCGATGTACTTTTCGATGACCGACATGTCGTCCTGCAGCGTGGTGGTGAAGCAGCTTTCATACAGCCATACTCCCACGCCTATCTTGTTTTTGCCGAGCAGTATCACGGGATTGAGCTTGGCCGCCTCCAGACAGGAGGCCGCAAAGCAGGCCATGCCTATGGGCGAGGCGGCGCGCTCGGAAACTATCTCCGACACGTTGCCCACGGCCACGGGCAGCGAGAGGTCGGCTTCCTCCCCCCTTTCGATATTGAGATTTCTTATGGCCGAGAACACCGAGGCCAGCCCGCTGCGCACGGCGTTTTTGTCGTTGCCTGCGTAGCCCGACCACTCCTGCGAGTAGCCCCACGTTTTGAGCTGAAGGCCCGCCTCGGCGAGCACCTTCTGGCAGTCGGGCAGTTTGGGGCGGACGTGGGCGGAGAGCATTTCGGGGCTGCCCGAATAGCCGCTCCACATGTCCATGGGCAGGGCGGTGACGTCGGCTTCGAGCGAGCAGATATCCTTTTTGCCGCAGGTGACCTTTACATACACCTTTCTCCCCTCGGCCTCCTTTAAGTCGGCCAGATACTTGGGGTTGAACAGCGGCGGGCACTTTACCTCCGTGCTGCTCTCGGCGGGGATGACGGGCAGGACGACGTTTGCGGGCATGACGAGGGCGCCGTCGCCCGATACGGCGATGGCCACGTCCTCGATGTCCTCCTCGCCGTTGTTGAACACGCGCAGCGTAGTGAACAACGGGATGCGGTTGAAATAGGTTGCGTACGACACGAAGTTTAAAAGTTCGCCGTCGAGCTCGATAAGGTCGAGCTGGGGTTTCTTCTTGTTGCTTTTGGGTGCTGCCATTTTGTACCTTTGACCTCCCCTTGACGTTTTTTGAATTTTGCGAAAATACCGTATTATATCTTACTCTTCAATTATACCACATTGCGCCGCCATATTCAACAGCTTGGAGCAAAAAATACCATTATATTTTTTTGTAAGGCGCGGGAGGGCCGCACCCGTCGGCGCGCGTGCCCCTCCTCCTCTCTCATAAAAAGCGCAAGGGCGGCCGCGGAAATTTTTCCGCGGCCGCCCTTCTATCCTATCCTCTCCGTCAGCCTTCCGGGGAGTTCTCCCCGCCGCCTTCGGCGGAGCCGTCGGCAGACCCGTCGCCGTTTGAGGAGGCGGCAGACGATTTGCTCGGGCGCTTTGCGCGGCCGAATATCTTTATGCTCATGCCGCCCGTGACGGCCGTCAGCTTTTTGCCGAAAATTATGTTGAGCACGGCAAAGACGACGGTAAACACCGTAAGCGCCAGCGCCTGCCAGCCGGGCGTGACTATGTTGCCGAAGAAATTGAGGTTGTAGCCGAAGCTGCCCGTAAGCTCCTCCATCAGCTCGGCGTTGCCCACATACTGCGCTATGGCGTTGATGCCGTCGTTCATGAAGGCAAAGCGGAAGAGCGCGCACGAGTAGGTGCCGGGGATAAAGGCGCACACATACTGCACGGCCTCGGGCATCATAAACAGCGGCATATATGCGCCGATGAGAAAGCCTATGGCCGTGGAGAAGATGGTTATTACCGAGGCCATGGTGGAATCGCGCGAGATGAACGTGCAGATGAACACCGTGAAGAGCACGCCGTTTATGGTGGCGTAGACGAGCACTCCTATTATCGACACTATGGCCGAAGCGCTCATTATCAGTTCGCCTATGGCGGCGAGATAGATGAAGCACACCACCAAAAAGACGAGGCAGACTATGAAGGTTATTATGAAGTTGGACAGAAAGTAGCTTAGGATGAGCACGTTGGAGGAGACGGGCGAGGACGCGAAGTCGCGGTTTATGCCGTTCTCCTTGTCGCTGACGGTGATGTTGTTTATCTGAAAGGACACCGTTATCGTGCACATGGCGACTATGCCCGAGAGCATCCACGAATCGACGAGCGTGTACACATACTTCCTGAGCGTGGGGTCGTCCATGGAGAGGCCGAACTCGTCGAGCACGGGCTCGAGCGTCATCAGTTCGAGGTCGCGCAGAAAGAATATATACACCACAAAGATGATGAAGGGCACCATGAGCGTGAAGAACACGCGCATGCGGCTGTTGACGAACACCAGAAGGTGGCGCTTTGTGAGGGACGCAAGCTGTTCGAGATAGTTTGTCTTAGTCTTTTGAACCATCGCCGTCCTCCCCGAACTGTATGTCCCTGCCCGTGACGTTTAAAAACACGTCGTCCATGTTGCCCTTGAGTATTTCGATATCGCCCGTGTACTGCGGGAAGCGCTCCATTATGCCGCGCGCGTCGGCGCCCGACGAGATGCGTATGCGGTAGGCGCCCTTTTCGCCGTCGTAGGAAAATTCGTACCCTCCCGCGGCGAGCCCCCCGGCAAAGGCGGGCTCCTCGGGCATGTAGCTTAGGAGCACGTCGGTGGAGTAGGCGTTTTTGAGCTCGTTGGGCGTGCCCCGCGCGATTATCCTGCCCTTGTCCATTATTACCACGTCGGTGGCCAGCTCGGCCTCCTCGAGGTAGTGTGTGGTCAGAAAGACGGTCATGCCCGTCTCCGTGCGTATTTTATCGATGAGCTGCCACACTATGCGGCGGTTTTTGGGGTCGAGGCCGGTGGTGGGTTCGTCGAGAATGAGCAGCGTGGGCCTGTGCACCATGGCGCGGGCTATGTCCACCCTCCTCTTCTGACCGCCCGAAAGCTGCCTTACGGGCTGCTTTAAGATGGGGCCGAGTTCAAGAAGTTCGATTATATTGTCTATGTTGCGCTTCTTTTCCGCCCTGCCGAGGCCGTAGAAGGCCGTGCGTATTTCAAGGTTCTGCAATACGGTCAGTTCCTTGTCCAGAACGGAGGTCTGAAAGACTATGCCTATATTCTTTTTTATGTCGCGGGGGCGCTCGTCGAGATCCATGCCGTCGACATATATCTTGCCGTCGTTTTTATCGAGTATGGAGCAGATTATGTTTATGGTGGTGGATTTGCCCGCGCCGTTTACGCCCAGAAAGGCGAACAGACTGCCCTTTTTTACCTTGAACGATATGCCGTTTACGGCATGCACGCTGCCGTAAGACTTTCTGAGCCCCTCTATTTCGAGGGCGTACACGCTGTCATGCGCCATCATTTGACTACCTTGTTGCGTTTTATTTTGTCCCACTTTTTGGGCTTGGACACGGCGCCCTTGCCCAGCGTGAGCATGTACACCACCAAAAATACGGGGAAGAGGAACACCGCGCCCAGCAGCTGGCTTCTGCGCTCGGCGCCGAGCTTTTTATAGTCGGTGAGCACAATAATGAGCGCCTGAACATAGCCGAAGAGCACAAAGAGCGCCACGCCTATCGAAAGGCCTATTATAATGGTATTCCAAAAGAGCGACATATAGTAGGCGCCGTCCCATATCGTGAGGGGGATATACCCGTATGCGGCAAAGCCCGTGTAGAGAAAATGGTATATGTAGAACAGGGGCAGCCATGTACAGATAAAGACGTTTATGAAGTTTAAAAAGTACATGGAGAACATCTCAAGAAGGGACATGTTGCCCGTTTGGAAGAAGGTTTTTATCATCTGCCCCGCCCGCGACTTCATAAGGTTCATAACGCCGTGGCCTATGCGGCGGTTGCGGGCGGCGGTGTCTTTGAAGGTGGAGGGCGAGTCCTGATAGACCACCGCGTCCTCTATAAAGTGCGCCTTTACGCCCTCGAGCATGCGGTTGAGCGAAAATTCGGCGTCGTCGGCTATGGTGACGGCGTCGTATCCGCCCGTGCGCTTTAAAAGGCTGACGGCCATGGTGGCGCCGCTGCCGTCGACGTGGGCGGCGAGGCCCAGCCTCTCCCTCACCCTGCTGCCGAAGCGCGAGTCGAAGGCGTAGAAGAGCGAACAGGCCTTGGTGTAAAAGTTCTGCGTGGAGTTGAGCGCGCCCTCGTACGGCCTCATGAACTCTACGCCCGACTGATAGGCGTCGTTCATCAGCGAACAGAACTCGGCATTGATGTGGTTGTCGGCGTCGAGGTGTATTACGAGGTCGTAGGGCTCGTCCTCAATGTTTATTATGTGGTCGATGCCGTGTTTTAAGGGATAGAGCGCCATGCGGTGGGCGGGGTCGGGGTCGTTGAGCTCCAACACTATCGCCCCCGCCGCGCGGGCGGCAGCGGCCGTGTCGTCCGTGCAGTTGTGCGCGACGACGAACACGTCGAAAAGTTCCTTGGGATAGTTCTGCCCCTCTATCACGTTCGACACCGTGTCGGCTATGACGTCGCCCTCGTTATATGCGGGGATGACGAAGGCTATGCGGCACTTTTTGTCGCTCTTGGGCCACGTCCGTTTTTTTAAAAAGGCCAGAAGAATGTAGAGTATCTGGGGCAGCAGCGCCAGACCTATGACGATAAGAACGGCATAGTTTATTATACTAAGCACACGGTAGAGTATTTCGTACCACATACCCGTCCTCCTTTATGCGCCCGCAGGCGTACAACTATTCTAACACCGGGCGGCGGTTTAGTCCACCTTTTTTATGCGCCCGTCATAAAATTCAGTTACTTTTCACACGGCTCCGCCGCTTTTCACAATGCGCCGAAAGCCGTCATATCCCGCTCTCCTCGGGCCTGCGCGCCACGGCCAGCTCCTTTAAAGCGCGGGTGTAGGCTATATACTTTTCGTTTACCGAAAGGTCGCCGTCGACGACGGCCACGGCCGTGAATTCGAGGCCCTTGCTCTCGTAGACGGTCATAATGTTTATTTTGGACTTGGAGATGACGCCGCTCTCGCGCACGACGTTGTACGCCTTGCGGGTGTACTTTTGCAGGTTGGCCTCCGAAGTTATGACCGCCTTTAAGCCCTTTTTGCCCGTAAGGTAGCGCCCTATGCTCTTGGGAGCAATTACTTTTACCTCCTCGCCGGGCAGGCCGATGGGCTGCATGTCTATGCCCAGCTCGGCAGAAACATACTCGACTATCTGATTGGTGTTGCGGTAGTTGCGGTTGAGGCTGTACACCTCGTAGCCCAGCTGCGACCAGTCGCTTATGCCCCTGAAGGGCGTTACGTTCTGCTTGAGGTCGCCGAAAATATTGAGGCACGCGTCGGCGTTGACGTACTTTATGACGTCGTATTCGGCGGGGGATATGTCCTGCGCTTCGTCGACGAACACAAAGGAATATTTGGGGCTCAGATCGAAGCCGAGGGCGGCGAGCACGGAGCAGAGCGCGAACACGTCGGCGCGACACATTATCTTGTTGGAAACGCCATAGCGCGTCTTTACCGCCTTTACGCACTCGCGGTAGAAGAAGCGGATGAGGTCTACCATGTCCTCGCACTTGCCTATGTGCACGAGATACCCCTCGCCGCGGGCGACCTCGGCGAAATCGAAGGCGGCGGCAAAGTCGGAGAGTATGCGTTCAACGCGGCATATTGTGGCCTCTATCTCCTGTTTGAGCTCGCCGCGCTTGGCTATTCTGTCGGCGTAGGTGTACTCCTCGCGCCCGCCTATGTTGGTTTTGTAGCGCCTGAGGTCGAATATCTCCTTGTCGACGGCGGCGGAGAGCGAACGCAGATCTTCGGCGGCGTTGAGGCATATCTTTTCGCCGTAGCGGCGTATGAAGCGCAGCGACTTGTAAAAGGATAGCAGCCCCCTGTAGAAATAGCAGCCGTTGGTCATGCGCGGGTCGCTCTCGTTGACCTCTAAAAATTCCTTTACGTCCGAAAGGCTGTTGAACAGCGCCCTCATCTGCTTGGTGTAGTACAGGCCGCCGTCGGGCTTTTCCTTTATCTCGCCCAGCACGCACCGCCTCACCCTTACCGAGGCGTTTTTGATGCGCTCGTACTCGGCCGACTGGCGTTCGGCGCAGGATATTACCGCGTCAATGAGTTCGCCGCCCACCTCGCGCGACAGCATGGCGCGCACCGCCGAATAAATTTTACCCAGCCTTTTTTTGGTGTCGGCGGCGTAGCGCGGCGAGTAGATATAGCTGAGGTAGCCCTCGTCGACGCGGGCGTGGTAGTCCACCTTGCCCTCGAGGTCGACGCCCTGATTTTTGAGGAGGGCGAGGAAGTAGCTGTCGAGCGTGGAGGTTTTCACCTTTTCGAGCTCGAGCACCTGCGCAAGCTCGTCGATGAAGGCGTTGAAGGAGTCGGAGGGCGTGATGACGAGCACGTTGGAAGGCTTTATGGCGTCGTCGTTATACATGAGATAGGACAGCCTGTGCAGCATTATCATGGTCTTGCCCGAGCCCGCCACGCCCTGCACCACGAACTGCGCCTTTTCGGGAGCGGTGATTATGTCGTACTGCTGCTCCTGAATGGTTTCTATAATGTCGCAGATCTCCTGCTTTTCCTTGCGGCTCCTGAGTATGTCCTTTAAGAAGGGGTCGAAGATGACGCTCTCGTCCCTCCCCCCTATCTCCTCCTTGGTGAGGTAGTCGTCGAGGCGGAGATACTCGTTCTGAAAATCCAGAAGCTTGCCGTTGTGCACCCTGAGGGCGCGGCGCAGGATGAGCTTGAAGTCGAAGTCGTTTATCGAAAATTTCAGCTGGCTCTTCTGATAGTACTTTCTGGCGAGCGGCGCGCGCCAGTCGACTATCTCCAGCCCGTAGTCGCCCTTTTTGCCGATATAGTAGCTGTTGTAGCCGTCGGCGGGGTCGAAAACGTCCATGCGGGCGAAATAGGGCTCTACGAAAAAGCACTTGTAGCTGTCCACCTTTCTTCGCCAGCCGGCGATCTGGGAGTTGAGCTCGAGCACTCTTCTGTACTTTTCGGCGTTGTAGTCGGGGCCGTGCTGAAGGGCGTCACGCTCCGCCTCGGCGGCCCTTATGGAGTCGAGCAGTTTTTTTACATATATGAGCTTTAACATTACGAGCACGGCGGAGAGATGCTCCTCCTCGTACGCGCGCTGTTTGTCGCCGTCAAGAAGATCGAGATAGAACTGCTTGTCGGGCCGCTTTAAAGGCGACAGTATTTTTTTTATGCTTTTTATATCGGCCATTTCGCCTCTTTCCCCCCACGCGCCCGCATTTTAGCGCGGGGCGTCGCTCACTTATCTAATTATAACACATATATTAAAAAAAAGCAATACCCGCGCGCAAAAAAGAGGGCGAAAGGCGGCCGTAAAGCACAGCCGCCCGCGCGGGGCTTTTTTTAAGCCCCGCGCGGGCGGACGATAAAAGAACGCAGCCTGTATCTGGCCGTCAGCTTCTGAAGGTCTTGTCGTAGCACTCTATGCACTTGGAGATGACCTTTAATGCCTCCTCGCGGCCGTGTATCTCGCGGACGTCGGTAACCTTGCCCTCGAGCGACTTATACACCGAAAAGAAGTGCATCATCTCGTCGAAGATGTGCTTGGGCAGATCGCGTATGTCGGCGTAGTCCTTGTATGTAGGGTCGTTGACGGGCACGGCGATTATCTTTTCGTCGCAGTCGCCGCCGTCGTACATCTTTATGACGCCTATGGCCTTGCAGGTGACGAGCGTCATGGGATACACCGAGTCGGCGCACAGCACCAGAACGTCCAAGGGGTCGCCGTCCTCGGCATAGGTAGCGGGGATGAAGCCGTAGTTGGCGGGGTACACCGTGGAGGTGTACAGCACCCTGTCCATGCGGAGGATGCCCGTCTCCTTGTCGAGCTCGTATTTTGTCTTGCAGCCCTTGGGAATTTCGATGAGCGCTTCAAACTTTTGCGTAGTTATCCTGCTTTTATCTATATCGTGCCATATGTTCATATATGCACCTCCTTATCATATTATCGCCCTAATTTTGCTCCGTTTTGTTCCTTAATAGTAAGGAAAGTAAGGAAATTATTACTTTCGGGCGTTTAATTTGTTTTTAATGCACGCCTCGTAGGTGAGCACCGTGGCGGCGACGCCCACGTTCAGGCTGTCGCACTTGCCAGACATGGGAATGGCTATCATGGCGTAGTCGCCGTCGTACCATTCGCGGGCTATGCCGTAGCGCTCGCTGCCGACGACGAGCGCGCAGTTTCTGCCGAAGGGCTCGTCGTAGTAAAATTTATCGGCGCGCGTATCGGCGAGGTAGACGGTGAAGCCGTATTTTTTGAGCCACGCTCGGCAGTCGGAGACGGTGGCGAACTCGAATGTCGGCACGGTGAGCACGGCGCCCTGGCTGGCCTTTATCAGCTTGGGGTGGGTCATGCGCACCTTGCGGTTGCAGAAGAATACCGCGTCGGCGCCCGCGCCGTCGGCCATGCGCAGCATCGTGCCGGCGTTGCCGGGTATCTCCACTCCGTCTATTACGAGCACCACCGCCCGCCTCGGCGGAACAAAGTCGGCTATCTCCCTTTGGGGCAGCGCTGCCACGGCTATAATGCCGTCCGGCCTGTCCTTTTCGGATATCTTTTCAAAGGTCTTTGCCGACACCGAAAAGCGGTCGGGCGTGCGCTCGGCGAGGTCGCAGATGAGCTTTGCCACCTCGGGCGTGCGCACAAATTCGGGGCAGACGACAAGGCTGTCGATGCGCGTGCCGAACTTAAGGCACATGTCGGCCAGCCAGATGCCCTCGGCGACGAACAGTTTTTCGGGATTGGGCTTGGTGTTGGACACAATGCCCTTTATCCGCTTTATGCGGCCGTTGGCCTCGCCTATGGGCTGAAAATTGAGTTGTTCGAGCAGCAAGCTTATGTCCATGTGTTAAATATCGAAGAGGTTGAGGCCGACCTCGTCGGAGAACGCCCTGCCTATCGAGCCGGGCGAGAGGTCGAGCACGGCCTCGCAGGTGGCCGAAACGACGGCCTCGTTGAGGTGTCCGCCAAACACGGCGCCGTCGGCGCCCGCAAAGGCAGCGTGCAGATGAAGGTAGGGCTCGCCGTCCTTTTGGGTGACGGTGCCCGAGAGGCCGACTATCTCAAAGTCGCCTTTAAAACTGTTTGCCTTATACGTCTTTGTGCGGGGCGAGAACACGCCGACGGTAAAACTCCCCACGGCGCCTATCGCCCGCACCTCGGCGAGTGACACGCCCGCCTCCTCGCATATGCGGCAGAGCGAGGAGATTATCTCCTCTCCCCTGTCTATTCTTGCAAAAATTTTCTGCCCTATGGCCTTATAGCGCATAAAATTCTCCTTACTTGTAAGGAATTCCTTATTATTTGATATTCGCCCTTTTATGTCATTTCGACCGAGCGCAGCGAGCGGAGAAATCTCCCGGGTTACGCTTCAGATACATTTACTACCGCTCCGCGAAGCGTGCGCAGCCTTGCGAGCACCCTCAGGAAAACATGTAGCAAATCGCTAAAGCACCGCACCCGCGAAGAGGGGGCGGGCAAGGGCGAATTTGCTTTCACGGAGTGCAGGAATTTTTACTTTGTTCTCGCGCAAAACCGTGGCTTTTGCGCGAAAGAGGAGCCGCAGGCGCAAAAAGCGGGCAAGCCGAGTTTACTCGGCTTGTTGCGAAGTTAGCCTTGCGGCGACGAGAGAAATCTCCCCGGCTACGCTTCAGATACCCTCTAACCGCAATATTGCCTCTCCTTCGTATGGAGAGGTGGCTGCGCGCGAGAGCGCGCAGGCGGAGAGGTCGAAAGAAAATAACGCCCCCTCAGTCGGCAACAAGTTGCCGACAGCTCCCCATAGCGACGGGGAGCCATTACGGGCGAATTTCGCCCTGCTTGTCCGTTGCTGTCGCAACGAGATGCTTCGCAACGCGCGCTCACGCTTAGCTTTGCTCCGACTATTATGGCGCGCTGCTCAGCATGACAAAGGGGTGAGTGGGCGCGCAGCCCCGCGAGCGGAGAAATCTCCCCGAGAGAACATGTCATTTCGAGCGTAGCCGAGAAGTCTTCCCGGCTACGTTTCAGATATACTTTTACCGCTCCTTGTTTTTACAGAGGCGAAAGGCGCGGGGTGGGCGGGCGGGGCAGACTTGTCATCCTGAGCGACAGCGAAGGATCTCATTGTACGACTGCTACAAAGCATGGGCAGAGATGCTGTGGGAAGATTGTTTACAAGTTTGATTTCTCTCCCCGTGAGATTTCTCCGCTCCGTTCGTCGGGCAGAAGGCCCTCCTCTCT